>JBIOZI010000339.1:0-6947 GCA_044871085.1 Steroidobacteraceae bacterium
GTGTGGAGCGGCCTCGTGTATGTCGCGGTGCGCGATCACGCGTTCCTGGCGTACTTCGCCTACGTCGCCTCGTTCGGCCTGTACATGAGCGTGAACACAGGTTTCGCCTTCCAGTACCTGTGGCCCGACAGCCCCGACTGGGCCAACACCTGCCTGCTCGCGCTGCTCAACGTGTCGCTGGTCACCGCGCTGCAGTTCTCGCTCACCATCCTGCGCGCGCGCGACTACACGCCGCGCCTGCAGAAGGTCGCGCGCGCATTGCAGATTCTCGCGCTGCTCGAGATCGCGATGATTCCCCTGCTGCCGTACTCGGTGATGGTGCGCCCGGTGGCGTTGCTCATCCTCGGTTCCGTCATCTTCATGCTGGCGCTCGGCGCGGTATGCCTGGTGGCGGGCTCGCGTCCGGCGCGGTTCTACGTGCTGGCCTGGGGCGCGTTCCTCGCCGGCTCCATCGTGTTCCTGCTCAAGAACTTCGGCGTCGTGCCGCACACGGTGATGACGCAGCACAGCTGGCAGATGGGCGCGCTGGTCGAGATGATCCTGCTGTCCATGACGCTGTCGAGCCGCATGAACGAGCTCAAGCACCAGAGCCGCACCGATCCCCTGACCCTGCTCGGCAACCGCCGGCTGTTCGATGACACGTTCCCGGCCGAATTCGCGCAGGCGCGCGAGCAGAAGCGTCCGCTGTCACTGCTGGTGCTCGATATCGACAACTTCAAGGCGTACAACGACCGGCACGGCCACGCGCAGGGCGATGAGGCCATCAAGCTGGTGGGTGCCGCGCTGCGGCGCCACGCGCGCAAGCCCTTCGTCGCGTTCCGCTACGGCGGCGAGGAATTCTGCGTGATCCTGCCGGGCACGAACGCCACGGCGGCGGCGCTGGTGGCCGAGCGGCTGCGCGCGTCGGTGCAGGCCGCGGTGACGGGAGATCTCGGGCTCACCGCGAGCGTGGGCTACGCCTGTTCCACCGCCGACGAATTCCCGGGCCACGAGAAGCTGTTCGAGGCCGCCGACGGCGCTCTTTATGCCGCCAAGGCCGCCGGCCGCAACCGGGTCGCGGAATTCCAGGGCCGGCGCATCGAAGATCCCCTGCCCGGCCTGTCCGGGAAACCGGGCTGAGCGGCGGCCGCCCGGCCTGCAGCCTGCATATGTAGTGGAGCCGTTGCGGTTTTTACTACAGCCGTCATAGACTCGGCCACACCTGTAGGGAGCACGATCCGATGGCCGAACCGAAACTGAGTCAGCTCGAGCTGCGCATCATGTCCGAGCTCTGGGGCCACGGTCCGCGCGCCATCCGCGAGATCCACGAGGCGTTTCCCAAGAAGGACCGCCCGGCCTACACCACCATCCAGACGATGATCTACCGCCTCGAGGTCAAGGGTGCGGTCAAGCGCATCAAGAAGATCGGCAACGCGCACGTGTTCGAGGCGACGACCTCGCGGGCCTCGGTGCAGACGCGGCTGCTCAAGGAGCTGCTCGGCCTGTTCGGCGGCAACGCGCGGCCGGTGATGGCGCACCTGGTCGAGATGGGCAAGATCTCGCGCGACGACATCGAGGAAGCCGCCAAACTACTGCGCGAGAAAGACAAATGAGCGCGCTGCTCGATCACCTGTGGCAGTCCACGCTGTTCGGCGCGGCGGTGTGGCTGATCACGCTGGCGCTGGCGTCCAATCGTGCCGCCGTGCGCCACGCGCTGTGGTTCGCGGCCTCGCTCAAGTTCTTGGTGCCGTTCTCGCTGCTGGTGGTGTTCGGCGAGTGGCTGAGCATGGCGCCGGCGTACGAGCCGGCCGCGGCCGCCTCTGCCGTGAGCCAGGCGCTGCAGATCGCCGCGCCCATTCTCGCGCCCGCACGGCTCGCGGCCGACGCGGGCGGCGCGTTCCCGCTGGTCAAACTACTGACTCTGGTGTGGGCCGCGGGCTTCGTGCTGGTCGCGGCGCGCTGGTTCAGCGCCTGGCGCGCGGCGCACGCCGCGGTGCAGGCCGCCGCGCCCATCGCGCTCGAGGACGGCCTCGACGTGCGCGCCTCGTTCGAGGCGGGCGAGCCCGCGGTCGCGTGCATCCTGCGGCCGGTGGTGCTGGTGCCCGCAGGCCTGGTCGACGCGCTGTCGCGCGCGGAGCTGCGCGTCGTGCTCGCACACGAGCGCGAGCACATCGTGCGACGCGACAACCTCAAGACCGGCGTGCACATGCTGGTCGAGACACTGTTCTGGTTCCACCCGATGGTGTGGTTGATCGGCCGGCGCATGGTCGAGGAGCGCGAGCGCGCCTGCGACGAGGCGGTCATCGACGCGGGGCACGAAGGCCGCGACTACGCGGCAGGCATCCTGGCCGTGTGCCGTCACTGCTGCGCCGGGCGGCGCGTGCCCGGCGCCATTTCCGCGTTGTCGGGCAATCTGCCGCAGCGCATCCGGCGCATCGTGTGCGGTGGCCCGCCCGCGGCGCTCGGGCTGGTGAAGGCGATGGCCCTGTCGACGCTGGTGCTGGTGGCGTTCGTGGTGCCCGTCACCGCCGGAGCGGTGAAAGACGAGCACGTGCGGC
Source organism: Steroidobacteraceae bacterium (assembly GCA_044871085.1). Classification (GTDB taxonomy): domain Bacteria; phylum Pseudomonadota; class Gammaproteobacteria; order Steroidobacterales; family Steroidobacteraceae; genus CADEED01. The sequence continues at coordinate 2,538 of JBIOZI010000339.1, forward strand.
GCGCGACCTTCCTGCACGACGTGCGCGTGCTCGGCGCGGCCTACGTGGCCGTGACGCGCGCCGCGGGCGGCCGGCGCCAGCGCATCATCGCCGCAGCGCGGGAGCTGCGCATCGAGAACATCAGCATGCCGGAGCTCGTTGCGCTCGCTTACGACGTCGAGCCATCGAGCATCAATGGCGCCGACGCGCTCGGCGCCGAGCGTTTCGACATCCGCGCGGCGGTCGCCTCGCCGTTCGCCGATCCGGCCCGTTTCGACCCCGCCGCGCTGCGTGGCGTGGTGAACCAACTGATCGGCGCGCGCTTCAGCTTCGAGGTGTACGTCAACAACCGCTGCCAGGCGCCCTGCGGCCGTAAGGCACTGAGCATCAGCCCGCGCTGACGAGGCGCACGCCCACCCGCGCCGAGCTGCGCCCGGTATTACTACATGAGTAATAGCATTAGCCACATCTGTAGTGAGAGCCGTCATTGAACGCCGTGGCCGACCACCTGTGGCAGTCGACCTGGTGCGGGCTCGCGATGTGGCTGTGGGTGGCCGCATGGCGGGGCGGCTTCGCGCGCGTACGCCACGCCTTCCTGATGCTGGCGGCGGTGAAATTCCTGGTGCCGTTCTCGCTGCTCTACGCGTTCGGGGCGCGACACGGATATCCGGTACCGCACGTGGGAGTCGCGCCGCCGGCGGAGCTCGTCGCGGCAGTGCGCGCGACCCAGCCGCTGTTCTGGCCGGCCACCTATCTACCCGCGGCGCCGGCGGCCGGCACCTGGCTCGCCGCGATCTGGGCCGCCGTCGCGTTGCACCTCGCCGTGCGGCAGCTCGCCGCATGGCGCGGCGCGCGGCACTCGCTGCGGCTGGCAACCAGGGTGTCGGCCGAGTTCGCGGCCGACTGCGCGCTCGAAACCCGCGTGAGCCCCGCGGTCGCGGTGCCGACCGTGATCGGCGCGCTCCGCCCCGTGCTGCTGTTGCCCGCGGGCTCCGAGACGCGGCTCGACGCAGCCCAACGCGCGGCCGTCTTCGCGTATGCGAACGAATTCGCGCGCCGCCGCTACTACGCGCAGGCGCAGCTGCAGCGGTTCGTCGCGCTCGTATTCTGGTTCCATCCACTCGTGCGGCGGCTGGGCCGCGAGCTGCCACGAGAAGCGGAGCTGGCCTGCGACGAGGCCGTGATCGCGTCCGGATTCGACGCACGCGTATACGCGGAAGGTATCGTCGCGGCCACGCGCGTCCACGATCCGCCCGATCCGCAGTGGGTGGTTAGAGGCGCCTCGCTGCCGGAGCGCGCCGCGCCGCGGCCGCTCGGGTTCCTGCGCGCGGTCGCCGTCTCCGCCTGCGCTTGGGTGGTGCTGGCACAACCGCTGTTGTCGGGCGCGATGCACGACCGCCTGCATCGGCAGGAGGTGCTGCGCATCGACACGCAGACGCTGCGCACCGCGCGGCTGGAGCTGACCGTCGCCGCGCCCGGCATGGGCGAGCGCTTCTCGGTTCTGGCACGCGCCGACGGCGTGCTGATCCGCAACGTCAATCTGAAGGAGCTGCTCGCAATCGCGTATGGAGTGAGTCGATTCGACATCATCGGCAGCCAGATGGTCACGACGACATCGGGCATCAGCGAGGACCACTGGCTGTACCGGCCGCGCTGGGACGTGCGTGTGTCCGCCCGGCTGCGGGAACCCGCGATCTTCGAGCCGTACGCCCTGCACGAGAGCGTCACGCGGCTGCTGGTCGCGCAGTTCGGTTTCGAGATCAACGTCAACGGCAAATGTCAGGAGCCCTGTGGGAGATGGCAGGCCGTGGCGCCGTAGTGCGCGGCGCGGGCTCGTCGATCACTCAATGCGACGTCCGCTCGACGGTGGTGTGGATCTTGCGCGCCAGCCCCTCCGCCTCACGCATCGCATCCGCTTCCTCGTCGAAGGTCTCGAGCATCGTGCCGCCGCCGCCCCATTGGGCTTTCCAGTCGATCGACATGTGGAAGCCGGATTGATGGAGCTTGCCGCGCTTGCCGTCTTGGCGCTCGAAATGCGGCGCCACGGTCAGCCGTGTGACCTGGTCGAACGGGATCAGCTCGGTACGGAACGTGTGCCAGAGAAACGACTCGGTGCAGCTCACGGTGCGTGTGACGGAATCGAAGACGAGCTGTTCTCGCATGGCGCCGACGAAGAACATCACGCCGCCCATGAAGGTGGCCATGAGCACGGGTTTCCAATCGCCGCCCCAGAAATACTTCACGGCAAAGCCGGCCGGAATCAGCAGCAGGAACACGAATGCCTTGCGATTCCCGTCCCGGAACACGACCTCGACGTCGTTTTCGCTCACCTTCCACATGTGTTCGAGCCCCCGTTGAGCGGGCGGGCGCGGCCCCGCCAGCCGGATACTAGATAGGCACCGGGGTAGGGACAAGCGCGCGTCATCCACGCCGCGTGACAGTTCTCACTTGCGGCGGCAGCGCCGCGACGCGATCCTCCCGCCAGAGGGAGAACCATGAACACCGAAACGCTCACCACGGGCGCGCTCGCGCCCGCCGCCGCATCGCCCGAGAACGGACGCCGACTCGCACGGCGCATCTTCGGCTTCGCCATCGCTATGAATGCCGCCCTCACCCTGTTTTCGCTGCTCGCGGCGTTCACCGGGTTCGGCGCGAGCATCGCGGGCCGGTTCGAATCGAATACCGCGTCCGCGTGGCGCATCGCGTTCTCGATCGTCGTGTTCAACGGCATCTGGGCGGTCATCTGGTACGGCGCCAAGAACCTGCTGCTGCACTGGTTCGTGGGTATGTCGCGTGAGGACCGGCGCGCGGTGTTTTCCTCCCGCATGTCGCGGCCCTTCGACCTGCCCGGGCTGCTCGGCCGCTACTCCGAGCGCCGCATCCGCATCGTCGACATGATCGGCCGGCGCGGACGTTTCATCACCATCGCGATGGCGCTGTTCTACTACCTCTACGGGCAGATCGCCGAGCACCCCACCGGGAATTTCGCGAGCGCCTTCACGGCCCAGACGCTGCTCGACGCCGTGATCGTCAACTGGCTGTTCATCGCGTTCTACTACGCGAACGGCTTCGTGGGCGCGATGTTCTACGGCGCGCAGACCCGCATAATGGACGGGTCGCTGGCGCGCGCCAACGTGCTGCTCATCTTCACGTTGTGGGCCTCGTTCAAGCTCACGCTGATCCCGATCGGCGCGCAGCTGCAGGCGCTCTATCCACCGGGGCAGTTCGTGGTGCTGTTCGCGTTCATCTGGGGCACCTACCTGGTCGTCGACACGCTGGCCGAAGTGGGCGGCTCGCTGTACGGCGCGCAGAAAATCCGCGTGCGCGGCGTCGGCGAGGTGAACCGCAAGTCCGTCGCGGGCACTCTCACGGGGCTCACCGGCGGACTCGTGTTCGGCATCGGCATCGTGATGGCGAATCAGCTCCCGGGCGCGTTCTTCGCCCTCGCCGTGGCGGTCGCGATCTCGAGCACGCTGCTCGAGCTGTTTTCGCCCCGTGGCACCGACGATTTCACGATGGCGACGGCCAACGCGCTCATCTGCTGGGCGTTCGGCGTGTGGGTGTTCTGAATCGCCCGGCGCAGGCGCGCGAGGTCTCTCCCAAGTGTCCCGCCGTCAACCGTGGGCGCCCGCGTGCGCCACGCGCTCGCGGATGAACTGCAGCGCCGCCGGGTCCACTCCGCCGGTGGGCAGAGTGACGAAAACGCCCTTGCCTGACTCCAGGTAGAGCGCCTCGGGGCCATCGGCCGTGCCGGTCAGAGTAGTCCAGGGCATCGTGGCCGAGCCGAGATCCGAAGTCAGTGTGATCGCCGCATCGTCCGTGCTTATCTTCGCAACCGGTACCTTCATCAGCGCGAGCCGTTCGAGATGGTGACGAATGTGCATCGTCCATGCGATTGCCATGAAGAACACGAAGGAGCATGCGATGGCCGCGATGAGCCAGACCATCCAGCAATGCGGGGACTCGAAGAACAGCCACAGCCACACGAAGGGGATCGCCAGCAGGACCAGCCGGTCGTACCACTTCAGCTGGCGCGCAATGCGGATGCGCACGTAAGCCCAGGTGGTACGCCGGATCTGGCGGGCGTCGAAACGCACTTCGAACTCGTGGATACTCATGCTGCGATGCTAGATAGGGCGGGCAACCCCAACAAGCCCCGGGGTCACGACGGACCGCGGCCGACCGGATTCCCAGGCGCGGCGATTCGGGAAGTAGCGCTACCTGAACGGCACCTGACTGGCGCAGTACGGCAGATTCCGGCGCCGCGGTGTCGCACGAATCTCATGTAGTTAAATCCCAGTTGACAGGCGCCCGGCGGAGAGAGAAAAGGACGCTATATGAAAACCATGCTTCGACTGTCCGCGATTGCCCTCGTCATCGCCATGACGGGATGCGCTTCGTACCGGCCGTATTCGACCTGGAATGACGGCG
>JBIOZI010000340.1:0-7725 GCA_044871085.1 Steroidobacteraceae bacterium
CATCCTCCTGGCGGCGGGCGAAGGCGAAGCCGTTTGCCAATGCCACGGAACCGTCACACAGCGTGATGTCGGGCCGGGGTGGAATGGGGACCTCGACGGTCGGGATGTCGATCTCGATGCCCTTGATCGGCACCTTGAGCGCGCCGGCGATGCCCGTCAGGAAGGATTCGAGCTCGTCCCGGAAGTGCGTGCTGAGTCCGATGTCGTTGCGCAGGAAATAGGCCGTGAGGTGGCGCGCGAGCGGGGTCGCCTTCTGCATCTCGCGCATGACGATCGCCTGCTCGCTGTCGAGGGTCCAGAACGAGGTCTGTGCCATGTATTCGCCGATCTCGGAGGGCACCGAAGGGTCGTCGGCACGGATGGGCGGCGTCGTGGCGTGCAGCACTCCATCCGGGCTCAGCGTGAGCTTGGTTTCGGCCAGGTCGAGCTCGTAGTTGAGCTTGGCCGGCCAGATCACCATGACCTGGGGGTTGATGCCCTTCACCTCCGGACAGGCCTTGTACCAGACGGTCACCTGGCGCTCGTGCTCGATGATGGCGCGGGTGCGCATCTGGGTGACCATGACGTTGATCGGGCTTTCTTCGGCGTCCTTGCGCGTCCAGAACGAATAGGCGATCGCCCCCGCGGCCACCGCGACGATCAATGCGATCACGTTCTTGAGCATGGTGGCCCCTGACCTTCCTACACGACCTCGAACAACCCCGCGGCACCCATGCCTCCGCCGATGCACATGGTGACCACCACGAGACGTGCGTTCCGCCGTTTGCCTTCGATGAGTGCGTGGCCTACCAGTCGCGCTCCGGTCATTCCATATGGATGGCCGATGGCGATGGCCCCGCCGTTCACGTTCAATCGCTCGTCGGGGATCCCGAGCTTGTCACGGCAGTAGATGACCTGCACGGCAAAGGCTTCGTTGAGCTCCCACAAATCGATGTCCGAAACGCGTTTTCCGGCGCGCTCGAGCAGCCGCGGAATGGCGAATACCGGGCCGATCCCCATTTCGTCGGGCTCGCAGCCGGCCACTGCGAAGCCGCGAAAGATGCCGAGTGGCTGCAGGCCGAGCTTTTCGGCGCGCGCCGCGTTCATGACGACGCAGGCGGCGGCGCCGTCCGAGAACTGGCTGGCATTGCCGGCGGCGATGACGCCACCCGGAACGGCACTGCGGATCTTCGCGACGGCCTCGTAGTGGGTGTCGGCGCGGATGCCTTCGTCCGCGCTCACCAGGACGGTTTTGGTCACGAGGCGGGAGGCGGCATCCGTGGCGCCCATGACCACCTCGATGGGCGCGATTTCAGCGGTGAAGCGGCCGGCCGCGGCGGCGGCGGCGGCGCGCTGCTGGCTCTGCACTCCGTAGCGGTCCTGCGCCTCGCGCGGAACACGGTAGCGCTTCGCGACGTTCTCGGCGGTCTCGAGCATCGACCAGTAGATGGTCGGCTTGTGCTCGACCAGCCACGCCTCTTTCGCCATGAAGGTGTTGAGGTGCTCGTTCTGCACACAGGAAATGGATTCGAGTCCGCCGGCGACGTAGATGTCGCCCTCGCCCGCCATGATGCGCTGCGCGGCGAGCGCGATCGTCTGCAAGCCCGAGGAGCAGTAGCGATTGACGGTCATGCCCGCCGTCGTCACCGGACAGCCCGCGCGCAGCGCGATCTGCCGCGCGATGTTGAAGCCCGTGGCCCCTTCCGGGTTCGCGCAGCCCATGATGACGTCCTCGACCGCGGCCGGGTCGAGCGCGGCACGTTCGATGGCGTGGCGCGTAACGTGCGCGCCGAGGGTCGCGCCGTGCGTGAGATTGAACGCTCCGCGCCACGACTTGGCGAGCGCGGTGCGCGCGGTCGAAACGATGACGGCGTCAACCACGGCCCTTCCCCTTGCGCTTCTTCACCGTGGTCCGCGCCTCGGCCGGCGGTGTCTCGTCGAAGGTCCGGCCCTCCGCCGCCAGCCGCGTCAGTAGTTTGGCCGGCTTCCAGAATCCGGGCTCGGCGTGCTCGTTGGCCGCGAACTCGCGCATGCGGCGCAGCACCTGGCCCAAGCCCATGCGGCTGGCGTGAAACATGGGTCCGCCGCGCTGCGCCGGAAAGCCGTAGCCGAACAGGTAGACGATGTCGATGTCGGAGGCGCGCCGGGCGATGCCCTCCTCGAGGATGCGCGCGCCCTCGTTCACCAGCGCGAGCACCAGCCGGTCCACGATTTCCGCGTCCGCGATCCTGCGCGGCGTGATGCCGAGCGCCGCGCGCTCTTCCCGGATGATCTCGTCGACGGCCGGGTCGGGGATGGCGTCGCGCCGTCCGGCTTCGTAGCGATACCAGCCGAGCGCGGATTTCTGGCCCATGCGCCCGAGCTCGCAGATGCGGTCGGCGATGCGCATGCGGCGCATCTTCGGATGCTCGGCGTAGTGACGTTTGCGGATGTGCCAGCTGATGTCGTTGCCCGCGAGGTCGGACATCCGGAACGGCCCCATCGCGAAGCCGAATTTCTCGAGCGCCGCGTCCACCTGTTTGGGTACGGCGCCCTCCTCGAGCAGCAGCAGCGCCTGCTGTGAATATTTGTTGATCATGCGATTGCCGATGAAGCCGTCGCAGACCCCGGCGACCACCGCGGTCTTGCCTATCTTCTTGGCCACGGCCATCGCCGTCGCGAGCACGTCGGGCCGGGTCTTCTTCGCGTCGACCACTTCCAGCAGCCGCATGATGTTCGCGGGGCTGAAGAAATGCAGGCCGAGCACGTCGCCGGGGCGCTTGGTGAATGACGCGATGGCGTCCACGTCGAGCGTCGAGGTGTTGGTGGCGAGGATGGCGCCGCGCTTGGCCACCTTGTCGAGCTCGCGGAACACACTCTGCTTGACGGTGAGGTCTTCGAACACGGCCTCGATGAGCAGGTCCGCGTCCGCGGCGGCGGAGTACTCGAGCGATGGCGAGATGAGCCGCATGCGCTTCTCGGCCTCGCCGGCCTCGAGCTTGCCCTTGGCTACCGTGCCTTCGTATTGCTTGCGGATGCCCGCGATGCCGCGATCGAGCGCGTCCTGCTTCGCCTCGAGCAGCGTGACCGGGATACCGGCGTTCGCGAAGCACTGCGCGATGCCGCCACCCATGGTGCCGGCGCCGACGACCGCCACCGACCGTACCGTCCGCTCGCGCGCCGGTTGGCCGGCAAGCTTCGATGCGGCGCGCTCCGCGAAGAAAGCGTGGCGCAGCGCCTGCGATTCTTCGCTCAGCATGAGCTCGGAGAAGATCCGGCGCTCGGCCGCCATGCCGGCGGAGAAATCCTGCGTCGACGCCCCAATGGCTTCGAGCGCGCGCAGCGGCGCCGTGAATCCACGCGCGGCGGCGGCGACGCCCGTCTTCGCGAATTGCAGGAAGGCTTCGGCCTGCGGATGGGTCACGGACAGCTCGCGCACGCGGCGCGGCGGCTTGCCGTTGATCAGTTGCGCGGCGAATGCGCCCGCAGCGCCCGCGAGATCCTCCTTCGCGAGCACGTCGAACAATGCCGTGCCCTTGAATGCCGCCGCGGGCTGTGTGGCGCCGGAGACGATCATGTTGACCGCAGCCTCGAGGCCGACGAGGCGCGGAAAACGCTGCGTGCCGCCGGCACCGGGAATCAGCCCGAGCTTGACCTCGGGAAACGCGATCTTCGCGTCCGCGAGCGCCACGCGATGGTGGCATGCCAGCGCGAGCTCGAGCCCGCCGCCCATGCACGCGCCGCCGACCGCGGCGACGACGGGTTTGGCGGACGCTTCGACGATGTCGCAGACCGCGGGCAGGAAGGGCTCGGCGTAGAACGCGCCACCCGAGAATTCCTTGATGTCGGCGCCGCTCGAGAAGGCGCGCTCGTTGCCGATGACGACCACCACGCGCACGTCCGCGCGCGCCAGCGCACGGTCCAGCGCCTCGACGAGGCCGGCACGCAGCGCGTGCGACAGGGCGTTCAGCGGTGGATTGTCCATCGCCAGCCAGGCGATGCCCTTCTCGATTCTGGTGCGCACGGGATTCACGGCGCCGATCATACGCACGGCGCCGCGCGCGCGTCGATCAGGCCTTGGCGGAAAACGCCGGCTCCACCGAATCCTACAAGCGGATGCGGCGCCAGGCGCCGTGACGCCAGCGCCAGAACATGCTGCTGCCTAACAAGATCACGTAGGCCATCAACGCAATCCATCCACCCCTGGCACCTTGCCCATATTGTGGCAGCCCGTCCGACCACCCGGCTCCCGGCGCGAAGATCAGCGTGTGCGCCAGCGGCACGAACAGGAACCACGACAGCACCAGCGCGGTGGCCGCCGGCACGCGCGTATCGCCCGCGCCGCGCAGGCAGAAGCTCGCGCCGCAATACAGGCCGTCGAAGATCTGGTACGCCGCCGCGGGCCACAGCAGTACCAGCCCCAGCGCCACCACCTCGGCTGCGTTCGCGTCCCGCGCGCCGACGAACAGCGACACCACCCAGGGCCCGACGACGAGCAGCAGCAACGCGATGAACGCCATGAAACCCGCGCACAGCGCGATGACGACGTTGCCGAGCCGGTTGGCCCATTCGCGATCGCCGGCGCCGATGGACTGGCCGACGAGCGTGGTGCCGGCGAGCGCGATTCCGATCGTGGGCAGATAGGCCATCGAGGTCAGGGACATGACGATCTGCGTCGCCGCGGCCCCGGTGGCCCCGGTCTGCGCGATCATCATCTGCGAGAGCGCGAGCCCGAGCACGTCGGCGCCATACATGATGCCGATGGGCAGGCCGACGGCGAGCTGCGCGCGGATCACGCGGAATCGCGGGCGCCACATGAGCCTCGATTTGAAACGCCGGCCGGTCTCACCGCGCAGGAACAGGGTCAGCGCGAGGCAGAGGCCGATCGCCTGCGCCACGTTCGTGGCCCACGCCGAGCCGCTCATGCCCATGCCGAGCCCGAAGACGAAAACCTGGTTCAACACGGCATTCGCGACCGTCGTGACGATCACCACCGCCATCGTGAAACGCACCGCCGAGATGCCGTTGAAGAATCCCATGGCCGCCCAGGCCGCGGCGCCGATGAACGCACCGGTCATGCGCGGCTGCCAGTACTGCAGCGCCAGCGCCTCGACACGCGGCTCGAGCCCGAACGGATGCAGCAGCCACGGTCCGGCGTACGCCAGCGCGAGGAACAACGGAATCGTCGCGAGCGTCGCCCACAATGCACTCCACAGCGCGCGCGACGCGTGCGCGGCGCGCCGGCTGCCGCGGGCCTGCGCGACGAAGGTCTGCACCGCCAGACCGACGCCGCCGAACAGCAGGATGGCGCAGCTCATGATCCAGTAGATGGCGCTCATCGCCGCGAGCGCATCCGTCGAGAGGCGCCCGATGAACCAGACGTCGGTGAGGTTGAGCAGCGCCTGCACGGCGTTCGTCGCCATCAGCGGCGCCGCGAGCCTGAGAATGGCACGCAGGTCGACGTGCGCCTTGCCGGCAGCGTCGAAGCGCCGCGCGGGCGCGCCACGGGACTCGAGCACGGCGCTCATGCCCGCGCCGCGGACTCCGCCGGCGGCGCCGCGCCGCGCCGCGTCTCGAACGCGCGGCCGAGCATGCGCGTCGCCGCGAGCAGCCCGACGCACAGAGCCAGGCACAGCCAGGCGATGCCCGCCAGCCCGAGGCCCGCGACCAGCAGGTACAGCCATTGCGAGGCTGAATCCACGCCGCGCTGCAACGCCGTGTCGATGAGGCTCTTGCTCTTGAACTTCGATTCCGGGTTGATGACGGTGAACAACATCTCGCGCGGCGGCTTGCCGAGGCCATAGTCGGCAGCGCGCCGGATTACCTGTGTCACGAGCAGCACGCCGCCGATGGGAAACAGCGCGAGGCCAAGAAAACTCACCGCGAGCACCAGTGGCAGCGCGGACAGGCTCAGCGCCACACTACCGCGGCGCGTGAGCCAGCCGACGACGCCCGCCTGGAAGAAGAACGCCAGCGAATTGACGAAGAATTCCATGTTGGCAAACAGTGCGGCGCGATCGGCGAGCTCCACATGGCTCGCAGCCACGTACTTTGCCTGCTCGTTGTACATGAACGCGCCGATGGTCTGGCCGGCCACGACGAAACCCGCTATGCCCAGTAGATAGGGCGTGCGCGCCAGGCGCGCCAGCTCGTCGAGCGCGCGGCCGCCGACCGGGATCGCGCCGTCGGGAATAAGATTGCCACCCGGCAGCCTGCGCAGCGCGCGGCGCGCCATCGACACGAATGCCGACGAGCACAGCACCGACGCGCAGGCCAGCAGGATCAGCGGCGTCGGGCCAATTTCGTGAATCAGCCACGAAACGAGTTTCGGACCGGCGATGGCGGCCGCGCTGCCGCCGGCGGCAACGTATCCGAAGAACCGCTTGGCCAGCTCCGGGCGCCAGACGTCGGCCATTGCGCTCCAGAACACGGAAATGACGTACAGATTTCCGACGGTGAGCGCGACGAAGTAGACGAATGCCACAGTCTGGTTGCGCGGGTCGGCGCGCAGCGCGAACGCCAGCGCGGCGAACACCACCGCGAAACCGATGGTCATGAACCACAGCAGGCGTGCGCGAGGCGTGCGTGCCACCAGCCACCAGTAGATGGGCAGCAGTGCGGCGCTGACCACGAATACCACGCTGAACAGGATCGAATTGCGCTCGACCCCGACCTCCAGAGCCAGCGCCTCGCGCAGCGGCCGCAGCACGTAATAGCCGCCCATGAGAAAGAAGCAGCCCGCCGCGGCCGCCAGCAAGGCACGCCGCTCCTCCCGGGTGGTGACCGGGGCGACCGGCGTCGCGGCGTTCACCGCAACGACTTCAGCGTGCCGGTGACGTGCGGCTTCTCGCCCTGCGCGTCGCGCAGCGCGAATGCGGCTCCGTTCTCGATGGGCCAGCGCTGCAGCATCAGCCACGCGGGCATGAAGATGGGCAACTTGAAACTGGCGGTGAGCTCGCAGCCGCCGTTGAAATGCTCCGCCTCGAAATCCGAGGCCAGGCGCGCCAGCGACCACATGCCGTGCGCGATGGCGCGCGGAAAGCCGAACGCGCGCGCGGTGATATCGCTCATGTGGATGGGATTCACGTCGCCCGAGATGAAGCCGTAGCGCCGTCCGAGCCCCGCGGGTGCGCGGAAACTGCTCGTCTTCAAGGACGCGTCCGGCGCGCCCTCGGCGGCGCGTGGGGTGGCAGGTTTCGCGGCGCCCGGCGGCGGCTTGCGCCGCGCGAGGAACGTGCAGGTCTCGTCCCAGATCGACTCACCGCCGACGACGTACTCGGTGTGCAGGTCGAATTCCTGGCCGCGCTCCGAGTCGCGATGGCCTTCGAGCCAGCAGCGGATCTCGGCGGGCTCGTCGGCCGAGAGCGGCTGGCGCATCGCGATGCGGTTCTGTACGTGCACGAGACCGAACAATTTCACGGGAAAGGCCTCGGCGCCGAGCATGGCCAGATGCAGGGGCATCGCGAGGATGTGTGGATAGGCGATGGGCAGCGTGCCGCCGGCGGCGGCCCCGCATACCTCCGAATACGAGGCCAGGTGCTTGCGATCGATGGTGACCTTCGAGAGGCGCGATTCGATGCGTGGAACTTCGCCGCCGTCGGGCACCAGGCTTGGTTTGCGCGAAAACAGCAGCTTCGGGTACATCGACCATACGGCCGGCGCGCGCGCGAATTCGAGCGAATGCTTGGCCTGCATGGTCTCCCCGGGGAATCGGCTACGGTGCGAGTCGATCGATGACGATGTTCAGCTTGCCGTCCTTGCCGACAT
>JBIOZI010000341.1:0-7364 GCA_044871085.1 Steroidobacteraceae bacterium
CGCATCCATTCGTCGCAGCATACCGAGGCGATCGTGACCGAGGACGCCGCGGCAGCCGAGACGTTCCTGCGGTCGATCGACAGCGCCATCGTCATGCTCAACGCCTCGACCCAGTTCGCCGACGGCGGCGAGTTCGGCATGGGGGCGGAGATCGGCATATCGACCGATCGCTTCCATGCGCGCGGGCCGGTGGGCGTGGAGCAGCTCACCTCGTACAAGTACGTCGTGCGGGGCACCGGCCAGGTCCGCCCCTGAAATGGGGACATTCCTCGTTTCCTAGCAAAAGGGGACAGGCCTCAATCGCGTAACTCCTGCCGGGCATCTCGTGCGCCGCGCGGAGCTCGAGCCCGTGCGCGGGAAGAGCGCAGGTACCCACGCTCGCGGCTCCTCCGCCGAATGCTGCAGCCCCATTCAGGTCTGTCCCCGTTTGCTAGGAAGCGAGGAATGTCCCCATTTCAGGGGCGGAGGTGGGCGATCTCGGCGAGCGCTAGCTGGTGCTCGGGCAGGTCGAACGCCTTCAGATTGATCGCCGCGGCCAGATACTCGCGCGCCTGCGCGAGGTCGCCCTGCGCCCAGCGCGCCTCACCCACGTAGAACAGCGCCTGGCACAGGCGGCGGCTGGTGACGAACGACGGTTGCTCTTGCGCATCGTAGTTGTCGTTGTCGCCGGTGCTCACTTGCAGCGTGAGGGTTTCCTCGGAGATTTCGCCTTCCACGTAGCGCACCAGGGGCCGCGGCCACTCATCGTCATGGGTGCGCTCCACGAGCTGCGGCCGGGGGACGCCGGCGCGCCGTTGCGCGAGCCAGAACATGAGCTGCGCGAATTCGGCGTCGCTGCGCTCCGGCTCGGCGGCCGCGACGTAGCGGAAGCGCGCCGCCGCTTCGGCCCAACTACCGGCGACGAAGGCGAGCTCGCCGGCCTGGCGATACAGCTCCGGAGACCGAGGGTCGACGCCGAGCCCGGCGTCCACGGCGCTGCGCGCGGCGGCATAGTCGCGCGCGGCGAACAACGCGTCGGCGAGCAGCGCGTGGATGCCGGTCTCGCGCGGCCTGCACGCCTGCGCGCGGCGCAGCGCGGCGGCGGCGGCGGCGAATTCGCCGGCGTCCTGGCGCGCCTTGCCCAGTCGAAGATGCAGCGACGCGAACCGCTGCGCGCCCAGGCTGTGCGCGCATTCGGCGTCGGGCGGCACGCGGGCCTGTGCCAGCTCGTGTTCCGCAGCGCGGACGGCGTCGTTTCCCGGGGTCGGCAGGTCGTCCGGCGACTGCTTTTCCCACTGTGTGCGCGCCAGCGTCAGCAGCGGCTGGTCCGATTCCGGTGGAGCGGCCTGCGCTGGCAGCGCCGCGCAGGCCAGGATGAGGGCCGCGGCCAGCCTCACGCGGATGCTTTCAGGGCCCGAAGCCCGCCGCGCAGCGAGCGGCAATCGCCGAAGCCCTGCGAGCGCAGCAGGTCGGCCGCCGCCGCGCTGCGTTTGCCGCTGGTGCACACCAGTAGATAGCGAGCCGCGCCGTCGAGGCCGGCCGCGCTGGTCAGTAGTTTGGACACCGGCATGTGCAGGGCGGTCACCGGCAGCGGCTCGGCCAGCAGCTCGCGCGCGTCGCGCACGTCGACGAGCGTGAAACCGGCACGCTGGGCGTCGGCCAGCGAGGCGAACGCCACTTCCAGCTCGTCGGGCGGCGCCGCGGCGGATTGCGCGCCGACGCGCACGGCCGCATGGGCGGCGCAGTCGGCGGCGCGACGCGCACGCAGGCGCTGCGTGGACAGGGTTATCAAATCGAAGATGAGCATCTCGTCCCCGCCCAGCCCGGGCAGGCCCAGCAACAGCTTGAGCGCCTCCAGCGCCTGCAGACTGCCGAACACGCCGGGCACGGGGCCCAGCACGCCGGCCTCGGCGCAGTTGCCGACCAGCCCGTCGCGCGTCGCCGCCGGCCATACGCAACGCAGACAGGGCGAGGCGTCGTCGCCGCGCACGAGCTGGAGCTGGCCTTCGTATTGATAGACGCTCGCGAACAGCACCGGCTTGCGCGCCCGCAGCGCGAGGTCGTTGAGCAGGAACTTGGTCGCAAAGTTGTCGCTGCAGTCGAGGATGAGATCGTAGCCTTCGATGAGCCGGTCCGCGTTCGATGCATCGAGCCGCAGCGCGTGCGACTGGACGCGCACCTCGGGGTTGAGCGCGCGCACGCGCCGCTCGGCCAGCGCCGCCTTCTCGGCGCCGCAGTCGGCCAGCGCGTACCAGGTCTGGCGGTGCAGGTTCGAGGGCTCGAGGCGGTCGCCATCTACGATGCCCAGCCGGCCGACGCCCGCGCCCGCGAGATACTGCAGCACGGGTACACCCAATCCGCCGGCACCCACCACCAGCACCGACGCGCCCGCGAGCCGCTCCTGGCCCGCGGTGCCGACCTCCTTGAGCGCGATCTGGCGCGAGTAGTCCGGCATCGGGATGGCGGTGTGCGGATGGGCATGCGCGTGCGCGGCGTGTGCATCGTGGTGCGCGTGCGCGGCGTGTTCGGCGTGGTGCGCCGGGGCGGCGTGTGCCTCGTGGTGCGCCGCAGCCGCGCAACGCTCGCAGTTCACCCAGCCGGAATCGCCATCGATGTAGTGCTCTTTCTTCCAGATCGGCACGCGATGCTTCACTTCGTCGATGATGTAGCGGCAGGCGCGGAAGGCCTCATCCCGATGCTTCGCGCTCACGCCCACCCACACGGCGACATCGCCGATGGCCAGCGCGCCGATGCGATGCACGCAGGCCGCGCGCCGCACTCCAAACTTCTCCTTCGCCTCGGCGATGATGCGCGCGCCTTCCTTCTCCGCCAGCTCCGCGTACGCCTCGTACTCGAGCTGGGTGACGAACTGGCCCTCGTTGTGGTTGCGTACCCAGCCTTCGAATTCGGCAAAGCCGCCGCAACTCTGGTCGAGCAGCCCGAGGCGCAGTGCCGCGGTGTCGAGCGCGGTGCTGCTGAAATAGAACGGCGTGCTCATCCGCCCGCCACCGGAGGAATGAACACGACGGCGTCGCCGGGCTTCAGCGGCTGCGACCAGTCGCCGAATTCGGCGTTCACGGCGACGCGCAGCAGGTCGGCGGGCAGTGTGAACGCATGGCGCGCGGCGAGCTCCGCGTACAGCTCGCGCGGCGTGCGCGCCGCGGTGCTGAGCGTCTCCGCGCTGCGGCCGGCCTGCTCGCGCAGCAGCGCGTAGTACTGCACGCGGATCTCGCGCGGGGCGATCGGATGGGGGTGAAGTGCGGACAAGGCCGCGCCATATTCGGCCTGCGTATTGACGTTGTCGAGCGCACGCGGATCCGGCTGGTCGAGCAGCCTGGTGCGCGCGTTGATCAGAAACTTGCGCGGGCACATCCTGCCGGCCGCGACGTGCGCGGCGATGGCATCGCGCGCGCGCGGCTCGTAGATGGCGCACAGCGGCTCCGGCAGCCCGTCGTGCGCGGAGCGGTAGGCGGTCGCTTCGGCTTCGATGTCGCGCGATGCGATCAGCACGTCGAGCGTGCGCGCGTCGAGAAAGGGCAGGTCGCAGGCCAGCACCAGCCAGGCGGCGTCGGGGTGCTCGGCGAGCGCCGCGGTGATGCCGGCGATGGGGCCTTCGACGTCGCCGCGATCGACGATGTGCTCGAAGCGGGCGCGCGTCGCATCGGCGCGCTGATCCGCGCGCACCGAGACGAAGGCGCGCGCCACGCGCGGCGCCAGCAGCTTCATCGCCACGTCGAGCTGCGTCTCCCCGGGCTGGTACTGCATCGCCGCCTTGTCGCGCTGCATGCGCGTGCTGCGGCCGCCGGCCAGCACGAGCCCCAGCAGCTGCGGCGCGGTGCTCATGGATGCTTGCGCCGGGTAGTTGGGCCGCGGGCGCCGGGGGCGCGCACAAAGTCACGCTTGCCACCGCTCTTGCGCACCAGGCGCACCGGGCCGATCTCGATGTCGTGCGACAGTGCCTTGCACATGTCGTAGATGGTGAGCGCGGCGGCGGTGGCGCCCACCAGCGCCTCCATCTCGACGCCGGTCTTGTGATGCACGGCGACGCTGCAGACGATGCGAATCTCGCCGCGCGGGCGCGTCGCGATGTCGACGCTGCAGCGCTCGAGCGCCAGTGGATGGCAGAAGGGGATGATCTCGTGGGTCTTCTTCGCCGCCATGACGCCGGCGACGATGGCGGTGTCGAAGACCGGGCCCTTTTTCGTGCGGTGCCCGGTGCGCGCCAATTCGCGAGCCACCGCCGGCGGTAGTTTGACCATGGCCTCGGCGGTCGCCTCGCGCTGCGTGGCGGTTTTCGCGCCCACGTCGACCATGGTGGGGCGGTGGGCGGCGTCGAGGTGGGTCAGTGCGGGGCGTTTTTTCGGCATGGAGCGGCTAACCACCGATGTAGTTCATCTCGACCTTGTGAAGGTCCGCGGTATCGCGCAGCGACGCGCGCAGCTCGCTGTAGCGGTCGCGGCGCTGCGTCCACGTGGCGCACACCAGCCCGAGCAGCTCGTCGTCGGTCGCCCCCGCGCGCAACGGGGCGCGCAGGTCCACTCCCTGCGTCGCGAACAGGCAGGTGTAGAACGAGCCGTCCGACGAGATCCGCGCGCGCGAGCAATCGCCACAGAACGGCTGCGACACCGAGGAGATGAACCCGACCTCGCCGGCGCCGTCTTCGAACGCGTAGCGCTCGGCCACCTCTCCGCGGTACCCGCGATCGCGCGCCACCAGCGGCCAGCGCGCATGGATGAGCGCGCGCAGCTCGCCCGAGGGCACCACGAGGCCCGGATCCCAGTGGTTGCGCGTGCCGACGTCCATGTATTCGATGAAGCGCACGATGACGCCGGTGCCTCGGAAGTGGGCCAGCAGGTCGAGCAGCGTGTGATCGTTGACGCCGCGCTGCACGACGGTGTTCACCTTGACGGGCGCGAGGCCCGCGCGCCGCGCCTGGTCGATGCCCGCGAGCACGTCGGCCACCGCGCCGAAGCCGCCGCTCATCTTCGCGAACACGTCCGGGTCGAGCGTGTCGAGGCTCACGGTGATGCGCTCGAGGCCGGCGGCCTTGAGCTCCGTGGCGTACTTGCCGAGCAGCACGCCGTTGGTCGTCAGGGCGATGTCCTCGATGCCCGGCAGCGAGGTCAGGTCGCCGATGAGATCCGGCAGGTTGGGCCGCAGCAGCGGCTCGCCGCCGGTTATGCGCAGCTTCTTCACGCCGGCGCGCGCGAACACGCGCGCCAGGCGCTGGATCTCCTGGAAGTCGAGACGCTCGCTGGATTTCAGGAAGCGGTACGACTCGTGGTACGTCTCGCGCGGCATGCAGTACGGGCAGCGGAAATTGCAGCGGTCCATGACGGAGATGCGCAGGTCGTGGATCGGGCGCTGCAACGTGTCGCGCGGCCGGTTGAGCGACGAAAGCGGAACGACGTTCTCGCGCATGCCGCTCACCAGTCGAAGAAACGCGCCACGAATCCCTTGGGAAACGTGTTGGGCCCGGGCGGCAGCTCGACGAAGCCGTCGGTGCCGGCGAGCGCGGTGAAATCACCGGAGCCGTTGGTGGGGCAGGGGTCGGCCGACGCGCGGCCCCAATCGTCGGTCTTGAGCCTCACCGGCAGGTAGTACGCCAGCGGTGCCTTCACCTCGACGGGCCCGGTGAGCGCGATGCGCGGCGGTTCCTTCGGCGCCTGGCCCATCGCCGCGCGCAGCGCGGGCAACACGTAACGCGCCAGGCACACCAGCGTCGACACCGGGTTGCCCGGCAGCGCGAACACCGCCGGCCCCGACTGCGAGACACCGAACCACATCGGCTTGCCGGGACGCTGCGCGATGTGATGGAACACCAGGTCGACGCCTAACTTCCCGAGCACCTTGGGGACGAGGTCGAGTCTGCCCATCGACACGCCGCCGGACAGTATCAGCACGTCGTGCGTGCGCAGGTGAAAGGTGAGCCGCTCGGTGAGCTGCGCCTCGTCGTCGCGCACGTGATCATCCGCGACGCGCGTGAAGCCGTGCTGGCGCAGGCTCGCGGTGATGCCGTAGGAGTTCGAGCGCCGCACCTGGTGCGGCTCGATGGCCTCGCCCGGCTCGACCAGCTCGTTGCCCGTGGAGATCACGACGATCATCGGCTGCGCCGACACGCGCACGCGCGCCATGCCCGCACCGGCGGCGATCGCCACTTCCGGGGGTGACAGCCTGGTGCCCGTGGCCAGCAGCAATGCGCCCTGCCGGCAGTCCGAGCCGCGGCGGTGCACGTTCTGCCAGGGCTGCACGGGCTTGCTGAGGCGAACGACATCGCCCTCGCGCTGCAGCTGCTCGACGGGTACGACCGCATCGCAGCCGCGCGGCAGGATGGCGCCGGTCATGATCTCGATGCAGGTGGCCGGGTCCGCCAGCGTCAACGGCGGATCGCCCGCCGCCTGTGTGCCCGCGATGCGCAGGCGCCCGGCGCTGTCGCCGCTGGTCAGCGCGATGCCATCCATGGCTACGCGATCGAACGGCGGCTGGTCGCGCTCGGCATAGACGTTTTCGCGCAGCACGGCGCCGGCGGCCTGCGTGAGCGGCAGCGATTCGATCGGCAGGCACGCGAGGTGCTGCTCGATGAGGATCTCTGCCTGTGCCGGCGTCAGCATGGGGCCATTTCCGAATAGTGAATCGCCCAGTCGGTCGCCGGCCGCCGCGCGCCGCGCGGCGCGTTCAGCCGGACTTCTTCTCTGCGGCCTGCTTGGCCTTCCACGCGCGCAGCTGCTCGTTGAACCGCTCGGTGACGGCGGTCACTTCATCGACGGCCGCGCTCTCCTTCTGGCCTTGCATGCGCTCCATCTCCGCCTTCTGCTCGGGCGTCACGTTGGTCTGCGACGCGAGGCGCGTGTCGAACTCGGACTTGATGCACTCGAGGTACGCCGTCATCTGCTCGTTGTATTTCACGACCTGGCCCTTGGCCTGGAGCATTTCCTCCTTGGAGGCCTGCGTGCCATCCGGAAACTTGCCCGGAGCCACCGGGTAGTCACAGGCGGCCTGTGCCTGGGCGATGCCGCCGATGAGTAGAAGGGTGCAGATGAGTCGCTTCATGACGTTCGAATCCCCGTTTACTGAGTGGCAATATCTTAGAGGAAATGCGGGTCGGTGAGGTTCGAGGGCAGGTAGGAGGAAGAGAAGGGGAAGAGAAAGGGACAGTCCCCATTTCCGAAGACGGAAATGAGGACAGTCCCGGGACGGAAATCAGGACAGTCCCTTCCCGTAGTAGTCCGGGTAGTCCGGCGTCAAACCCTTGAATCGCCGATGAATCCAGAGGTACTGGTCGGGCATGCGGCGAACTTCGGCCTCGACCAGGCGGTTGAAACGCTCGGTGTCGGCCACCGGGTCGTCGGTGGGGAAGTTCTCGAGCGCGGGATGGATGGTGCCGC
>JBIOZI010000342.1:0-8199 GCA_044871085.1 Steroidobacteraceae bacterium
GCCAGGAACACTTCTTCGTCCTGCAAGTGGCGTTTCACGCGCAGCAAGCGCTGTCCGATGTTGCTGTGCAGACCCGTATCGACGAAGGTGATGCGCCAGTCGTCGAGGTCGCGCGACAGCAGCTCGATGTGCTTGCCGCCGCCGGACATGACGAAGTCATTCGACAGCGCTTCGTTGTAGTTGAGGAAATATTCGCGGATCAGGTCACCGCGATACCCCAGCGCGAGGATGAAATCCTTGTGCCCGAAGTGCGCGTAGTAGCGCATCAGGTGCCAGAGGATCGGCCGTGTGCCGATGTTGACCAACGGCTTCGGAATCGTGTCCGAGTGCTCGCGCAGTCGCGTGCCGAGTCCGCCGCAGAACAGGACGACTTTCATTCACGCACCTTCAATTGAAGCGACGGTAGACGGGCTTGATCGAGCGTCCTTGCAGGTACTTGTCGACGCCCTCTTCCAGCGCCTTTTTGTAGACCACCAGCGATTTCGCGACCGCCGCGATCGTGGCGTCCACATCCGCGTCGGTGTGCGCGTAGCTGATGATGAAGTTCGGTGCCAGCAATCCATTGCGCAGCGACTGCTGCAGGAACAGCGTCCGGAACGGCTGCGACGGCTTCTTGTCCGGTCCGCGCGTGCCGTACAGCAGCGAGCAGTCGCGGCCCTCGATGGTGAAGTAGTCCTGCAGGCCGAGCTCCGCGACCTTGCTCAGCACGCCCTCGCGCAGGCGCTTGCCCTGGCGGTGCAGCGTGCCGGTGACGTCGTTCTCCTTGTAGTACTGGACGATGCGCTTGGCGGCCGCCAGCGAGGCGCCCTCGGCGCCGTGCGTGGTCGACAGCAGGAACACCCGCTCGCGCTCGGTGCGCAGGCCGCCGAGCTCCATGTACTCACGCTTGCCGGCCAGCGCCGAGATGGGCATGCCGTTGCCCAGCGCCTTGCCGAAGGTGGATAGATCGGGCGCGATGTCGTACACCGCCTGGGCACCGCCGATGTCCCAGCGGAAGCCTGTCACCATCTCGTCGAGGATGAACAGCGCGCCGTGCCGGTGCGCGAGCTCGCGCAGCTTGTGCAGGAACCCGTCCTTGGGCGGCGCGGTGCGCTCGGCCTCGAGCAGCACGCAGGCGATCTCGCCCGGATGATCCGCGAAGAGCTTTTCGGCGCTCGCGATGTCGTTGTAGCGGAACGTGAGCGTCTCGGCCTTGCGGCTCTCGGGAATGCCGCCCGGAATGCCGGTCGACACCATGAACCAGTCGTTGTATGAGAAGAACGGGTGGTCGCCGCAGATCGCCACCTTCACGCGGCCGGTGTGGGCGCGCGCGATCTTGACGGCGGCCGTGAGCACGGTGGAGCCGTCCTTCGCGAACTTCACCATGTCCTGGCGCGGCAGCACCGAGAGGAACGCCTCGGCGGCTTCCACCTCGAGCACCGCCGGGCGGTTGAAGTTGAGTCCGTTGCGCAGCTGCTCGCTGACCGCGGTGTTCACCGGCTCGAAGGCGTGGCCGAGCGTCACCGCGCGCAGGCCCATGCCGTACTCGATGTACTCGCGGCCCTGCGTGTCCCACACGTGGCAGCCCTTGCCGCGCACGATGAAATCGGGCGCGTCGGCCGGGTACTGGTCGTCACCCTTCGCGTAGGTATGGCAACCGCCCGGAATGAGGCGGTGCGCCTTTTCCTGCAGCGTTTCCTGCTCCGCCTCGGGAGATTCGATTTTCTGTGCCGGCGTATTCATGAGACCTTTCCTGTTTCTTCGTGTTCGGCGTGCTGTCGTGTGCGTGCGCGCGTCCGCGCGCGACGTTCAGGCGGCGCGCGCGCTCTTGGGCGCGAAATGCCGCACCTGTTCCGCGCGCAGCTGGTCGCACAGGCGGTCCTTCGGCAGCTCGACGTCGGCGTAGGTCAGCGGCTGATCCTTCGGGATGTCGCGCTTGAGCTTGCAGTCGAGCGAGATGGCGATCGGCAGGTAGTTGGACTGCTGGCAGACGTCGTAGCGCTCGACCAGGCCGTAGCAGGTGAACCCGCCCATGCCGTCGAGACGCTCGCCGGCCTTCAGGTCGCGCTTGGCATGCGAAATGGTGTCGCAGGACGGCGCGCCGCGCGGCGTGATGGTCGGATCGTTGAACAACACCGCGCGCGCCACGCTGTGCGGCAGCTGCCATGGCGGCAGGTGGTAGGGCGTCACGAACATGTGCAGCGGCCCCGCGCCCATCTTCAGGTAGCCCATGAGCTTCTGCTTGAGCGGATGGTCGTTGTAGCAGATGACGAACGCGCCGGTATGCGGCTCGGCACCGAGCGCGAAGTCGACCAGGCCGCCGTTCGCGAAATCGTCCATGGTGAACTTGGTCAGCAGGTCGCGCACGTTCGGCACGGCGTGGCCGTACATGCCGCGCTTGCCCGGCACGAAGCCCGTGGCATTGCCGGTGATGGCCGCCTCGAGCGCGAGCTTCGAGCCGTCCGCGAACGACGAGAGCACGGTCGGGTTCTGGCCGAGCTTGGCGGCGAACTCCTGCTGCGTCTCCGGATTGCGGTAGTGGTTGAGGAAGCCCTTGAGCTGTCCCAGCATCATCGGCTTGTAGCCCATGCTGTCGACCAGCCGGTACAGGTTCATGCCGACGCCGGGCTCGTCGCCGTCGGTGTAGGTGTACACCACGCCCGCGCGATCGGCGTAGGTCTTGAGGATGGGGCCGATGGAGCCGTCGACCTCGGCGTTGAGCAGCACGAGATGCTTGCCGTGCTTGAGCGCCTCGAAGCTCACGCGCGTGCCGTGCTCGACGTCGCCCGTGCACTCGATGACGCACTCGACCTGCCCCGCCTGGCACACCAGCAACGCGTCGTCGGTGACCGCGAAGCGCTTGGCGGCGATGGCGTTCTCGAGCTCCTGCACGCTGCCGACGCGCTTGACGTCCGTGACGCCCGCCTCCGCGTACACCGTTTCGGCCTTGCCGATGGTGCGGTTGGCCACGGCCACCAGGCGCATGCCCGGGAATGCCGTGACGATCTGCAGCGCGATGCAGCGCGCCATGTAGCCGCCGCCCACGAGCGCGACGCGGATCGGCCCGGAGGTCTCGAGACGCTTTGCCAATGCGGTATCTACGATGATCATCAGGAAGCCCTCTTGAAGTCCGGCCAGTTGCGGTCTTGTTCGGAAATGATGTCGGCGGCGCGCGGCCAGTGGATGGCGAACGCCGGGTCGTCGTGGCGCACGCCGCGCGCGTGTTTGGGCGCGTACGGCACGGACGCCATGTAGGTGAGCTCGCTGTCGGCCTCGAGCGTGACGTAGCCGTGGGCGCAGCCCTCGGGTAGATAGAGTGCCAGGCCGTTGGCGGCGGTCAGCTCCACGCCGTACCACAGCCGGAAGGTCGGCGAGTCGGGCCGCAGGTCGACCGCGACGTCGTACACCGCGCCGCGCACGCAGCGCACCACCTTCACCTCGGCGTGCGGGGCGTCCTGGAAGTGCATGCCGCGCAGCGTGCCGGCCCTGGTGCTCACGGCGGTGTTGATCTGCGTCACGGCCGGGTTCAGGCCGTGCGCGCGGAATTCCTGCTCGCACCAGGTGCGCGCGAAGTAGCCGCGCTCGTCGGCACGCCGCTCCTGCTCGATGAGCCACACACCCCTGATGTCGGTCTCCCGGAACTTCACTTGTTACCGCGGCCGATGCCGTCGTAGCGCGCGACGCTGTTGGGATCGAGGATGCGGCGTCCGTCGATGATGACGACGCTGTCCGCCGCGCCGTTGAGCATCTTCGGCACGCCCTGGAATTCATCCCAGGAGGTGACGATGACGGCCGCGTCCACGCCCTGCATGACGGCGGCCAGCGAATCCTGGTGCGTCACCGCCGGCGGCAGCGCCGCGCGAGCGGTCTCGCGCGCCACCGGATCGTAGGCGCTCACTTTCATGCCCTTGCCGAGCAGCAGCTTCGCGAGGCCGATGGCCGGCGATTCGCGCATGTCGTCGGTGTCGGGCTTGAACGCCAGGCCGAGCAGCGCGACCTTCTTGCCGCCGAGATCCTTCAGGTGCTTCTCGAGCAGCGTCACGACGCGCGCCGGCTGCGCGAGGTTGGTCTCGATGACCGCGTCGAGCAGCGGCATCGGCTGGCCGTGCGCAGCCGCATGCGCGGACAGCGCCTTGGTGTCCTTCGGCAGGCAGCTGCCGCCGTAGCCGAGGCCCGCCCACAGGAACGAGGTGATGCCGGCCTTCACGTGCTGGCCGTCGTCGGTGGTCGTCGTGAAGTAGCGCGCCAGGTGCACGCCGCGCATGACGTCGGCGATGTCGACACCGCCCAGTGCCGTGCAGACGTTGCCCATCTCGTTCGAGAAGGAAATCATCGTGGCCAGCACCGAGTTGGAGACGTACTTGATCATCTCCGCGGTCTTGTTGTTCGTGGCCATGGTCGGGGTGTTCGCGAACGGCGCGTACACCTTGCGCTGCACGTCGACCGTGCGATCGTCGATGCCGCCGAGCACGATGCGGTCGGGCTTCATGAAGTCGTCCACCGCGACGCCTTCGGTGAGGAATTCCGGGTTCATGCCCACGCCGAAGTCGGCGCCGGCGCGTTTGCCCGAGGCTTCCTCGAGCACCGGCAGCACCACGTCGTCGCTGGTGCCCGGCACCACGGTGCTCTTCACCACCACCACGTGATAGCCCTGCTTCTCGCGCAGCGCGACGCCGATCTGGCGCGCGGCCTCGCGGATGAACGTGAGATCGATGCGCTGGCCGTCGAACGGCGTGCCCACCGCGATGAAGGTGATGTCGGAGTTGAGCACCGCCGCCTTTAGGTCGGTGGTGGCGCGCAATTTCTTGCCGACCAGCCGCTGCAGCATGGCGTCGAGGCCGTTCTCGTGAATCGGCGCCTCGCCGCGATTGATGCGCTCGACTTTCGAGGGATCGATGTCGACGCACTCGACGTCGTGGCCGATCTGCGCGAAGCAGGCGCCCGAGACTAGGCCGACGTATCCGGTTCCGATGATCGAGATACGCATCAGGCTTCGTCCGCGGTTTGGTTGTGGTAGTACCAGATCATCGCGCGGCGCAGGCCCTCGTCGACGTCGATGGTCGGGTTGTAGCCGAGGTGCGCGCGCCCCTTGTCGATGTTCGAGCAGCGGCGGTTCGGGTTGTCGACCAGGTAGACCGCCTCGGGATTCTCCTTGCGGACCAGCTTGCCCTTGTAGCCGAACAGCTCGGTTCCGATCGCGATGACCTTCTCCGCGAGCGTGGACATGGAGATCTCGGGCTTCTCGGTGCCGACGTTGTACGGCTCGCCGTTGTGTCCCTTGACGAGCACCTTGTAGTAACCGGTGACCGAATCCGCCGAGTAGCAGAACGTGCGCGTCGGCTTGCCGTCCGACCACATCACGATGTCGTTGCCGGCGAGGATGTCGCGCGCGAAATCCGGCAGCACACGCTTGTCGGTGATCTTGAGGCCGGGGCCGTAGTTGTTGAACGGGCGCGCGATCTTGGTCGGGATGCCGTAGTGCTCCGCGTAGATGACGCACAGCGTCTCGCCGAAGCGCTTCGACTCGTCGTAGCAGGCGCGCGGGCCGGTGCAGGAGACGAGACCCCGGTAGTCCTCGCGCGTCGGGATGGCATCCGGCGACGGATCGCCGTAGATCTCGCTCGAGGAATAGAACAGGAACCCTTCGACCGGCGCGCCGCTGTCCTTCTGGGCCACGCAGTAGTCGAGCAGGTTGCGCAGGCCGTTGATGTTCGCGTCGATGCACTTGAGCGGGTATTTGCGATAGAACGGCGGCGAGGCGATGCCCGCGGCGTGGATGATCCACTGGAAGTCGGGCATCGGCTTCGGCAGCGGCTCGATCATGTCGACCGATTCCACCGTGAGGTTCGAATCACTCTCGAGCGCGGTGAGCCAGGCCGGGCGGCCGCGGATGAAGCTGTCCCACACCGTCACCCGGATGGGCTTGTCCTTGCCCGCGGGTGACGCGTTGAAGTGCAGCGCCGTCTGCACGAGGTAGTAGCCGAGAAATCCGGCGCCGCCCGTGATCAGCAGGCTCTTGCCGGCGATCTGCTGCAGCTCCTCACGGAGGTTGCCGCAGAGGTAATCGAGATCCTGTTTGAGGAGGTCGGAAAGGGCGGGAATGGCCCGGGCATTCGTCATTGGATTTCGGCGTCCTTATAGATGCGATTTGAGACAGCGCACGAGTGCGCCGGCGCCGGACCTGAGCCGCCACTTTTCACAGTGAAATCACGCGGTTGACGCGCTCTCGCCGGCGGCCACGGCACAAGCTGCACTGCGCGGCAATCTACCGTAGAACCCGGGGGACCCTGAGGGCATTCCGGACCGACACTGTCAAAAGCGTGATCCGGTTCAATTTCCCGTTTGCGTGGTTGTTTGGAGCAATCTGTCGTATTGCGCGGCGAGCTCGGCGCGGTAGCGCGCCACCTTTTCGTGAGCCACCGCCGTAGGTGGCGCCGGCAGCGCGGCCATCACCCGCACCTGGGCCAAAACCGCCGCCGGATCGAACGTCTCCACCGCGTGGCAATAGGCCGAAAGCCCCATCTCTGCCATGAGGTCGTCGTTCTTGCGCGCGTAGCCGACGGAGATGACCGGCCGGCCGAGCAGCAGCGACTTGAGCACGTTATGAAAGCGCGTGGCGATCACGAGGTCGGTTTCCGCGATCTCCTCGAGCACGTGCTCGTGCGTCACGATCTCGCGGGCGACGAACGCGCCACCCGTAAGGGCCGGATGGCCGGCGAGCGCCGCGCTCAGGTCCTTGACCGGACGCCGGTCGCCGCCGCGGTTGCCGATGAGCAGCCGCACGGAGAAGCCCGCCTCGAGCAGCGCGCGCGCCAGCCAGGTGAGCTTCTGTAGATAGGCGGCGTAGATCTTCTCCCCTGCCTCGGGGGCGACGTTCCAGCCGGTGTAACCCATCACGCCGAGCGCGATGCGGCGCGGCGGCCACTGCACGCCGCGCGCCGCGAGCTGCGGCGGCACCGGCAGGCTGAAGACGATGTCCGGCAGCACCGGATCGGCGTCGGCCGCGATACCGATCTCGCGCGCGAATTTCTTGGAGGAATGCTCGCGATAGGAGCGGTAGTCCGCAGCCTGCAACGCCGCACGGAAGTATTGCCGGCTGCGCGGATGCGCCACCGGGCCCGCGCCCACGCTCGCGAAACGCACCGCCCCGCCGGATTCGTTGACCACAGTGCACCAGCGCGCGATCTGGTGCGGCACGTCGAACGGGCCCTGCCAGAAATCGTCGGCGATGCCGGTGCCCGCCACCAGCAGCAGGTCGAGCTCCCGGGCACGCCGGCGCGTCAGCCGGCGCCGCAGGGGCTCGGTGAGCCACTGCAGGAACGCACCGAAGCGCAGCCGCCAGCGCGAGGGCACCAGGCGCCACGGCCGGTGCATGACCGGCAGCAGGTCGGGGTCGATCTGTCCGGCGAACGGCGGCAGGCCGGCGTTCGCGGCGGGCGGCGCCGACACCAGCACCAGCTCGAGCGACGGATCGCGCGCGCGCAGCGCGGCAGCGGTCGCGGCGAGCGTCGCCTCGTTGCCGAGGTTGCGCACGCCAAACAACCCGAACAGCCCGATGGTGCGGATGCGCTTCGCGCTCATTCTCCAGCCCGGCGCGGAAGCAAGCGGCCGCGCACCTCGTTCCAGAGAAACGTGCGATGCCAGTACACGCTGCGCGCGATGAAACGCAGCGCGGCGAATTTCTCCGGCCACGCGATCGGCGCGCGCAGCACCGACCGCACGTAGTCCCAATGCGTCTGCCACACGACGAGGTGGCGGCGGTCGGGCGCGGTCGGGTCGAGGAACTGGCGCAGCTCCGCGGCGGAGCGATACCGGCTGGCGGACTCGCGGCCCATGCGCCGGTACAACAGCAGCTCGGGGATGCGGCGGAATCCGCCGAACAGGCCGAGCTCGCACATGAGGCCCATGTCGCCGGCGGGAAACGGCCGCTCGATGCCGGTGCGCTTGAGCACGTCGAGCCGGATCATGCCGGCCTGCGCATTGTTGAGCCGCTGTTCGAGCACCAGCCGCTCGAAGCGCACGCTGGGCCGCGCCTCGAGCACTTCCAGATCGTAGGGATATTCACCGAGCGGCTGGCTCTCGTCGTCGAGCAGCATGGTGCGGCCGTAGCAGATGACGACCGCGGGCTCGGCGTCGAGCGTCGCGACGCAGCGCTCGAGCATCGTGGGCGCGCAGTAGTCGTTGGCCGACGCCCATTTGAAATAGGCGCATGGCACCTAT
>JBIOZI010000343.1:0-12588 GCA_044871085.1 Steroidobacteraceae bacterium
CGACCGTCCGCTGGCGGGCTCCTGCAAACGACGGCATTCGAAGACAGGCGGGTTCGAGCCCGCTGTCAGGCACTCCTGACACGGGTGCGCGCGCCAGACCGCCACGATCGGACCATCCGCTGACACCCCTGGCTCGCCATCACCCGTACGGTGCGCGAACCCATTTGATCCACACATCCCATAGGAGGACGGCAATGACCATCCAGGCCAAGAACTTCGAGAACGGCGCCCGCAATTCGGAGTCCACCGTCGTTGAGCTCAATCGCATCGTCACGCAGGCGGAAGAGTTGCTGAAGACGCTCGGTGAAGAGGGCGGCGCGGCGGTCGAAGCCGTTCGTCAGCGCGTGCTGCGCACCGTGAACGTCGCGAAGGGCAAGATCGCGGATGCGAGTCTGCGCGCGCGTGAGACGGCCACCAGCGCCGCGAAGGCCACCGACGAATACGTGCACGAGAATCCCTGGAAGGCGATCGCGTACGGTGCGGCCGCGGGTGCCGCGGTGGCGATCATTGCCGGCTGGCTGGTCCGTCGGGACTGAGCCTGCGACCAACCCACTCCGGACTCATCGCGCATGATCGGATCCGTAGCGCTCGTATTGCTGCTCGCCACCGAGCCGCCGACCACCACGCTGCCGCGGCACCCCGAGGTGCCGCGCGAGCAGCCGGCCGGGCAGAACCAGAGCGCAGATCGACCCGGCGCGGTGGCCGATTACCTGTTCGACAAGCGGCTCTCCGCGACCGACGATCCGGCATTCATCCTGAATGCAGTCGTCGGCACGCGGCAGGGCGCGATGGACGCGCGCGACGCGAGCGGTGCGCTGGCATCCGCTGCGCTGCGCGCCGCGGCGCAGAAGATCGGCAAACAGAACGAGGACACGGCGCGTGCGCTCGAGGGGCTGGCCCGCAAGAAGGGCTGGCGTCTGCCCGACCGCACCACGAAGGACGGCTCGGTGCAGGCCACGCGCAATTCGGTGCGTGCCGGCGCGGACTTCATCGTCAACCAGATCGCCTTTCACGAAGCGACGCTGGATCAATTCCGCGCACAGCTCGCCGGCCAGGGTGATGCGGAGCTGAAGCGCACGTTGCGCGCCGCCGTGCCCGGCTATCAGCGCAATCTCGACCTGCTGCTCACCCTCAAGCCCTGACTGTAGGCCACCCGCTGTCGGACGAAGCCGCATGGCGAATGACGCCTCGCCGCCCGCTGACGGCAATCCTGAAGTACGTACCGCGCGCCATCCGACGGCGCGATGGCTCGCGTTACGCGACGCTTGCGCCCCATGCATCGCATCGCCTCCGTTTCGAATCCAACGCCATTCCTGCGCGGAATGAGCGGCACCTGGCTGTCGCGGCGCTGGTACTACACGCCGCGCACGCGCCGCCCGTACAGCATCCGCCAGGTGTCGCCCGGCGATCGCCGGCTGCTGGCCGAGTTCGCCGTCGCGCTCACCGAGGGTGCCGCAGAGCGCGAGCGGGGCGACCTGCGCGACCTGACCAACATGCTGTTCGAGCGCGTTCTCGGCGCCGATTCGGAATCGGCGGTGGGCTTCGTGGCGCTGCAGAGCACGGCCGCGGGCGACCGCGTCATCGGCGTGTGTGCCTGCACCCCGTCCGGCCGCGACAGCGCGGAGCTCACGGTCGCGGTGGCCAGCGCTTACCGCGAGGAGCTGATCGGACGCACGCTGATGTCGACGCTGCTGCGGCATGCACGCCGCGCCGGCCTCGGCCGGCTCGAGGGCCAGATCCACTGGACGAACCGCGCGATGCAGACACTCGCGCAATCGATGGGCTTCAGCGTCCGGCCCGTCGAGACCGACCGCATGCGCCGGCAGCTCGTGCTCCAGCTCAAGTGACCGACTAACTAATACCGCAATTGCTGTTGGGAGATTCGATGTCCGAACCCGTTCGCGCAACCGCCATGCAACGCGGCGCTCCGGCGCCCGCGGCGCGCATTGCGCAATCCGTCGACGGCGGCGGTGCGCAGGCGCAGCCGGGGCGGGCGCTCGACCGCGAGGCGCGGCGCGCCCTCAAGGGGCGTCGAGTGCTCATCATCGTCGAAAACCTGCCGTGCCCGTTCGACCGGCGTGTGTGGCAGGAAGCGCGCACGTTGACGGCCGCGGGCTACGTGGTGTCGATCATCTGTCCGAAGGCACCGGGCTACGAAAAGGGCTTCGAGCGCATCGACGGCATCGACATCCACCGCCACTGGCTGCCGCGCGAGGCGGATGGCGCGCTCGGCTACGCGCTCGAGTACGGCGCCGCGCTGGTGATGGAGCTGGCGCTGGCACTGAAGGTGGCGTTCGGTCGCGGCTTCGACGTGATCCACGCCTGCAACCCGCCGGACACCATGTTCATCCTCGGCCGGTTCTTCAAGCTCTTCGGCAAGAAGTTCCTGTTCGACCACCACGACATCAACCCCGAGCTCTATGAAGCGAAGTTCGGCAAGCGCGGCTTCGGCTACAAGCTGCTCACGGTGCTCGAGCGGCTCACGTTCGGCGCGGCCGACGTGGTGATCTCGACCAACGAGTCGTATCGCAGCATCGCGATCGGCCGCGGCGGCAAGAATCCGCGCGACGTGTTCGTCGTGCGCTCCGGCCCCGACCTCACGCGCATGAAGATCGTGCCGCCCAATCCCGCGCTCAAGCAGGGCCGCAAATATCTCGTCGGCTACGTCGGCGTGATGGGCAAGCAGGAGGGCATCGACCTGCTGCTGCAGGCCGTGCATCACATCGTGAAGCAGGCCGGACGCAGCGACATCCATTTCGGGCTGGTGGGCGGCGGCACCGAGCTGCCGGCGATGCGCAAGCTGGCGCAGGAGCTCGGCGTCGCCGAGTACGTGACGTTCACGGGCCGCGCACCCGACGACGTGCTGCTCGAGATGCTCAACACCGCGGACCTGTGCGTGAACCCGGACCGCGCCAACGACATGAACGACCGCTCCACGATGAACAAGATCATGGAGTACATGGCGCTGGGCAAGCCGGTGGTGCAGTTCGATCTCACCGAAGGCCGCGTATCGGCGGGCGAGGCGTCGTGGTACGCGCGCCCGAACGACGTGGTCGACCTCGCGCAGAAGATCACCGCGCTGCTCGCCGACGAGAACCAGCGCATCCACATGGGCGCCATCGGCCGCGAGCGCGTCGAGCGGGTGCTCGCGTGGCAGCACGAGGCGCCGCGCCTGCTGGCGGCCTACGACCACCTGCTGCAACGGGATTTGCAACCCATCGGCCAGACTCCATGAAGAGCCAAATTTCCAGGAAAAGGACACGTACATGAAGAAGTTTTTGATGGCCTGCGTAGTGATCGTAGCCCTGGCGTGGGCCACGGGCGCGATGGCGCAGGATCCTAACTACACCGTCAAGCCCGGCGACCTGCTCGCGATCAGCGTCTGGAAGGAGCCCGACCTGCAGAAGGAGACGCTGGTGCGTCCCGACGGGGCGTTCTCCTTCCCACTGGTGGGCGAGGTGGATGCGAAGGGCAAGACCGTCGCCGACCTGAACAAGACTCTGGCGCAGCGGCTGGCCAAGTACATCTCGGATCCGGTGGTCACCGTCGCGATCCAGGAGATCAAGGGCAACAAAGTGTACGTCATCGGCCAGGTGAACAAGCCCGGCGAATTCATCATGAATCCGAGCGTCGACGTGATGCAGGCGCTGTCGATGGCCGGCGGCACGACGCCGTTCGCATCGCTCGGCGACATCGTGGTCCTGCGGCGCACGCCGGCGGGCAAGCAGTCGCTGCCGTTCCGTTACAACGACGTGGTCAAGGGCCGGAAGATGGATCAGAACATCGATTTGCAGGCGGGCGACGTCGTCGTCGTGCCGTAGCGGGAGAACCGTCATGCGTACCACCAAGCGTCTGACCATGAGCCTGGCCGCCGGCATCCTCGCGATGCCCGCGCTCGCCGCCGACTGGGAGATCAATCCCAAGGTCGAGGGCGGCTATCTCATCGACGACAATTACCGCCTGTCGCAGCCCGGCACGGAGATCGACGTCGCCGGTCCGATGGTGGACGCGGAGCTCGAGCTGCGCGCGCTCATGCCCACCAGCGAGTTCAGCTTCACGCCGCGGGTGCGCGGCACGTATTTCCCCGACGAGACCGAGCTCGACTCGTTCGACTACTACGCCACGCTCGACTGGAATCACACCGGCCAGCGCGTGCGCAGCTCGGTGCGCGGCGAGTTCTCGCAGCAGGACGTGGTCAGCAGCGAGCAACCCGATGCGGAGGTGGATTCCGGCCTCGGCGAGCCGGTGATCGGCGACGCGGGCCGCGTGCTGGTGAGCAACCGGCGCCTGCGTGCGTTCGTGCGCCCGGCCCTCGACTTCGACATCTCCGAGCGCCGCCAGATGCGCATCGAGGCGAGCTTCGCCGACGTGAGCTTCGACGAGGAGATCTCCGAGGCCCAGGTCGATTACCGCAGCACCGAGCTGGCGGCGGGCCTGACCACACGTCTCAACGAGCTCTCGTCGCTGACGACGCGGCTCAAGGCCG
Organism: Steroidobacteraceae bacterium; assembly: GCA_044871085.1. GTDB lineage: Bacteria > Pseudomonadota > Gammaproteobacteria > Steroidobacterales > Steroidobacteraceae > CADEED01. The sequence goes on from JBIOZI010000343.1 coordinate 4,487, forward strand.
CGCAGTACGACATCGAGACGCAGGACACGACCAACTCCTACGGCGCGGAAGTGCAGTGGGATACGCGCCGTGCCACGGGCACGCGCTCGTTCCTGCGCGCCGGCGCGCAGAACGTCGAGCTCGCGGCGGGCGGTTCGGACGTGGCGTGGCTGGCGGGTGCGGGCGTGAGCTTCATCCGCGGCCGCAACGAGATCTTCACCGACCTGTCGCGCAGCGTCGGCCCGTCGTCCGCCGGCCAGATCATCTCGCGCGATCAGCTGCGGGTGCGCTGGACCTATGCGATGACGCCGCGTCTCAACCTGCTCGCCGGCCTGCGCGGCATGCACGACGACGCGGTGGATTCGGCGGTCGCGTTCACCGAGCGCAACTACGCCACCAGCGACATCGGCCTGCAGTGGCGCTGGCAGGAGGAGCTGTCGCTGCGCTTCGCCTACGACTACACCTGGCAGGAATTCCGGGACGCCCTCGACGACGCCACGTCGAGCGGCGCCATGGTCTCCGTCATCTATCAACCCACACAGCGCCGTCCCTCGAGGAACAACTGAACATGGATTCGCAGACCACTCCGGAATTCTCGGATTACATCCACGCCATCGCGCGCCGCCGCGGGTTGCTGTTCGGCATCGCGATCCCGATCGCGGTGCTGGCGATCCTGCTGGCCGCCACGCTGCCCGACGTCTACACCTCGTCGGCGCTGGTTGAAATCGACGACCCCTCCAACGCGCTGAGCACGGGCACTGCGACGGCCGAGGCGAGCTACGCCGACCAGTACGTGCAGAACCTCAAGGGCATCGTGCTCACCGATGCGAACCTGCGCAAGGTCAACAAGGAGCACGCGCTGTATCCGGACCTCGCCGACGACGAGTCCGCGATGCTCAAGCGGCTGCGGCGCGACATCAACGTGTCCATCGTGACGACGCCCATTCTCGATCCGCGCACCGGTCGCGAGCGCGAGGTGGTCGACGCATTCACGCTGTCATACGACAACCGTTCGCCGGAGAAGGCGCAGCAGGGCGCGCAATGGCTGGTCGGAGCGTTCCTCGCCGAGCACCGGCGCCAGCGCCAGGGGCGGGCGTCGAACGCCGCGGAGTTCTACGCGAAGGAAGCCGAGCGCGTGCGCACGCACGTCGCGCAACTCGAATCGAAGCTCGCGGATTTCAAGAAGGCCAACTACGGCCAGTTGCCCGAGCTCACGCAGGTGAACATGTCGATGATGGACCGCGCGGAGAGCCAGCTCGCCGCCAACGCCACGCAGATGGCTTCGCTGCGCCAGGAGCGGGTGTTCCTCGCGGCGCAGCTCGAGCAGGCGCGCGCGCAGGGTCCGGATTCCACCAGTGTGCGCTCGCTCGAAGACCAGTACAGCCGCATGCGCTCGAGCTACGACGAGAGTCATCCCGACATGGTGGCGCTGCGCCGCCAGATCGATTCGCTCAAATACGGCACGAGCACCAGCGCGGGTTCGTCGCTGCGCTCGCAGCTGAACTCCAAGCGCGCCACCCTGGCCGAGGCGCGGCAGCGCTACGGCGCCGAGCACCCGGACATCAAGCGGCTGCAGCGGGACATCGCGACACTCGAGACGCGCCTGAAGGCCGGCGAGCGTGGCGACGTCGAGATGGCGGATGGCACGCCGGTGGGCATGCAATTGCGCACGCAGATCAGCGCCATCGACAGCCAGCTCGCGAGCCTGGGCGCGCAGAGCGCCGAGTTGCGCGCCAAGCTCGGCGGCCTCGAGAAGAACGTCACGGCCGCGCCGCAGGTGGAGCGGGAATACGCCAACCTCACGCGCGACCTGACGATCGGCCGCGAGAAATACGAGCAGCTCCTGAATCGGCAGATGGACGCGGAGGTCAGCGAGTCCGCCATCGTCGGTGGCCGCTCGGATGAGTTCCGTCTCATCCAGTCACCGATGCTGCCGGGCGCGCCGTCCAAGCCGCAGCGCCTCGCGATCCTGCTGATCGGCCTGGTGGCCGCGGTGGCGCTGGCGCTCACGTTGACCGTCGCCGCCGAGGCGCTGGACCCGAAGGTGCGCGGCGCGCGCGACGTGCGCGAGCTGCTGTCGGTATCGCCGCTGGTCGCCATTCCCACCATTCGCAATTCCCGCTCGCGTCGCCGCAACACGTGGCGCTTCGCCGCCGCGACCGCGAGCGGTGTCGTCGGGGTGTGGATCGTATTCACCGCCGTCAAGAACTACCTCTGAGCACTGAGCGAGCAAACAATGAGCAGCACTATGGAAGACGCAATCCGCCGGAACTTTGCCGAAAGAGGTGGCGCAGACCGGCCCGGCACCGAAAGGCTGGCCGAGCGCGGCGCGGAGCGCCCGAACGCCATCGAGTCCGCGACGCTGCACAAGCGTGCGCGCCGCATGGTGGCGCAACCCGCCGAATTGCAGCAGGCGCGGCGTTTTCAGAACGCCAATGTCGACACCCGCGCGATGGAGCGCATGTGCGTACTGCCGGCGGTGTCCGATACCGCGGCGCTGCGCGCGTTCAAGATCCTGCGCACGCGGGTGCTGCGGCGCCTGGACATGCACAAGTGGAACTCGATCGCCGTATCGGGCATGTCGGTGGGTGAGGGCAAGACGCTCACCGCCATCAACCTGGCGCTGGCGCTGTCACAGGACGTGAACACCTTCGTGTTCCTGGTCGACCTCGACCTGCAGCGTCCGCAGGTGGCCAACTACCTGGGCATGAGCTTCGAGAAGGGTCTCTCGGACTACCTGTTGGGCAAGGCGGAGCTCGACGAGATCGTCTACAAGCTGCAGTCGGAGCGACTCGGCGTGATCCCGAACGCGCGCGCGTTCCAGCATTCCTCGGAATTCCTCAACAGCCCGCGCATGGGCGAGTTCACGGCGGCGCTCGAGCGCGAGATGCCGCGCCGTATCATCATTTTCGACATGCCGCCGCTGCTGGCTTCGGATGACGTGCTGGCGTTCGCGCCGCAGTTCGATTCGCTGCTGCTGGTGGTGTCCGAGGGCAAGAGCGGCCGCTCGATGCTCAAGGGCGCCAAGGAGATCCTCGCCGAGATGAACCTGCTCGGCGTGGTGCTCAACCGCTCGAAGGAACGCAACGAAAGTGCTTACTACTAGACCGGGTTCGCCCGAGATCGAGGCGCGGCAGGGAATCATCGGGGTCAGCGAGCTCGGCGAGTCGGCGCTCGACGAATCGAAGGACGCCCGCCGCGCGACGATCAAGCCCAAGCGCATCAGCGTGTTCGGCCTGGGATACGTGGGTGCGGTCTCGCTCGCCTGCCTGGCGCGCGACGGACACCAGGTGTGCGGTGTCGACATCGACCAGTCCAAGCTCGACCTCATCCGCTCGCGCAAGTCGCCCATCCTCGAGGAGGGCATCCAGGAGCTGATGCGCGACGTGGTCGAGTCCGGCCGGGTCACGGTGACGTCGGATGCCGCGCAGGCGATCCGCGACACGGAGCTGTCGTTCGTCTGCGTGGGTACGCCGTCGGCCGCGAACGGCAGCCAGGACCTCAGCGCGATCTTCCGGCTCGCCGAGCAGATCGGGGCGGTGCTCAAGCACAAGCGCGAATTCCACACGCTGGTGATCCGCTCGACGGTGCAGCCGGGCACGGTGGAAGAGCACCTGGAACCGATTCTCGAGCGCGCCAGCGGCAAGAAGTCGGGCGTGGATTTCGGATTGTGCTTCCAGCCGGAGTTCCTGCGCGAAGGCTCGTCGATCCGCGACTATGACCATCCGCCGTACACTATCGTCGGCGGGAATTGCGAGGCGGCGGTGCAGGCGGTGCGCGAGGTGTTCGAGCACCTGCCGGGCAAGTTCATGGTGACCAACATCCGCGTGGCCGAGGCGCTCAAGATGAGCTGCAACGCGTTCCATGCGCTCAAGATCACGTTCGCGAACGAGATCGGCCGCGTGTCGCAGGCGCTCGGCATCGATTCGCACGAGGTCATGCGCCTGGTGTGCGCGGACACGCGTTTGAACATTTCGCCGGCCTACCTGAAGCCGGGGTTCGCGTTCGGCGGCTCGTGCCTGCCGAAGGATCTGCGCGCGCTGCAGTACATCGCGAAGACCAGCGACCTCGAGCTGCCGATGCTGGGTAGTTTGCTGACCAGCAACCGCGCCCACATCGATCACGCGGTGGACAAGATCCTGAAGCTCGGCCGGCCGAAGGTCGGGATGCTGGGTCTCGCGTTCAAGACCGGCACCGACGATCTGCGCGAGAGCCCGCTGGTGATGGTCGCCAAGCGGCTGATCGGGGAGGGCTGCGAGCTGCGTATCTTCGATCCGGAGGTGCACCTGTCGCGGCTCATCGGCGCCAACCGCAGCTACATCGACGCGCATCTGCCGCACGTCGGGTCGCTGCTGTGTGGCCAGATCGAAGAGATGATCGATCCGTCCGCGGTGATCCTGGTCGGGTTGCAGCAGCCGGTGCTCGACGCGGCGCTGCAGGCGCGCGTGCGGCCGGATCACTACGTCATCGACCTGGTGAACCTGCCGAACCGCGATCTGCTGCGCTGCCGGTACGAGGGCGTCTGCTGGTAGCGGAAATGGGGACATTCCTCGTTTCCTAGCAAAAAGGGACAGACCAGGCAGGTTGACGCGTCATCGAATGCGATGCCAAGTCTGTCCCTTTTTGCTAGGAAACGAGGAATGTCCCCATTTCGGTGCGCTAGCTACTGCGTGCTAGACTGCGGCGCATGAAAGGTTTGCTGGTCATCATCATCCTCGGCGCCATCGGCTGGTTCGCGTACCAGAAATACGTGGGCGCCGCGGGCGGACCCGTCATCGAAGATCCGGTCTACGGCGAGATCCGGGTGACGCAGCAGATACAGAGTCGCGAAATCGAGATGGCGTTGTTCATACGCGCCGCCAGCGACAACGATTGCCGGACGCGCGCGCAGGAATCGTGGCGTGGCGCGCTGCAATCCTGTCCGGGGTGCGTGCTGCAACCGGTCAAGTGCCAGAAAGAACTGCCGGCACGCTATGCGCGCCTGTTCGAAGACGTGCCGATTCCGTCTACCTACCTCAGCGCCACCGCCGGTACGCGCGGCGAACGCGACGGCCGGCTCGTCATCTACGGTCTCACCGATGCGGAAGGCGTGCAGCTGTGCGAGGTCGCGCGCACGCAGATCGCCACCCGCTACCAGGGCACCATGCACTGCGTGAAGGCGTCGGGCGGCTAGGGGCATATATAGAGAGTGACCTGCGGCGCTTCACGCTTTGGCAGGTCAGGTTTTCCCCCGGAATCACATAACTCTTTGAAACATAACCTCTGTCGCAGCCCTGCGACGTAGTACTACTCCTGCACTTTTTCGCTAATGCGTTGAAACACTTGCACGCGGAATCCTAAATCGCACCACCCCAGAGCGGGGTTGGACAGAGGATTCCGACAGATGCACGCGTACGTAAGAGCGGTCCTACCGTTGGGCGCATTTGCAGCCATCGTGTTGTGCAACGGCTGCGGTGGAGGTGGGGGAGGCACACCCAAGGCACAGGCCGCCACGAACGTCGCCCCGGTGGTGCCGGCGAACCGCGCGCCCACGATCGCAGGCGATGCGCCGGCGCAGGTGCGGGTGGGGGCGGAATACCTGTTCCAGCCGATCTCCGCGGACGCCGATGGTGATGCGCTCGCGTTCACCGCCACCAACCTGCCGCCCTGGGCCGAGTTCGACGCCGCCAATGGCCGCATCAGCGGCCGCCCCAGCCTCTCCGACGTGGGTGAATACGAGGGCATCACGATCACCGTCGCCGATGCCTCGCACCAGACGCACACCGCCGAGTTCGCGATCGTCGTCCAGGGTCCAGCGAATGGGGTAGCCCAGCTGAAGTGGGCCTCGCCGGTGTCCAAAGTGGATGGATCGCCGCTCGACGACCTGGCCGGATACCGCATCCTGTATGGCCACGCCGAGGACGAGCTCACCCAGAGCGTGCTGCTCATGAGCCCCGCCGCTACTTCCTTCGAATTCACGACGCTGGATACGGGTACCTGGTACTTCGCCATCGTCGCCGTGAACGCCAATGGCCTGGAAGGTCCCCCGACCCCCTTGGCCATGAAATCCATCTGACTCGTGTCTTCCTTTTATCCGAGAGGGAACCCGGAATGTTGCTTGCTAGAGTGCCTCACATGAAGTTGTTAGCTATTTCGTCGCTGGGGGCCATTGCCGCCCTGTGCGCCACCACCGCGCAGGCCCTGCCGGTCATACCGGGCGCCGCCGGCTACGGCATGGACACGCCCGCCGGCCGCGGCGGCACCGTCTACCGGGTCACCAACCTGAACGCGAGTGGCACCGGCTCCCTCAAAGCCTGCATCGACGCCAGCGGGCCGCGCGTCTGCGTCTTCGAGGTGTCGGGCACGATCCGCATCACCAAGGACCTCAAGATCTCCAACAGCAAGATCACGATCGCCGGCCAGACCGCGCCGTCGCCGGGCATCACGCTGCGCGGCGCGGCGCTGCAGATCCAGGCGACCGACGTCCTGGTGCAGCACCTGCGCGTGCGCGCCGGCGACGACCCGAACGGCCCGGACCCGGGTAATCGCGACTCGCTCAAGATCGAAGGCAGCACTGCGAAGCCGGTGAAGAACATCGTCATCGATCACTGCACGTTCAGCTGGGCCATCGACGAGATCGCGAGCGTCTGGGGCCCGAACGACAACATCACCTTCTCCAACAACATCTTCTCCGAGCCGCTGAACGAGTCCATCCACCCGACGGACGACGGCCGGGGCCTCGAGAAGCACGGCTTCGGTGTGTTGATCGGCAGCTCGGCGAGCGGCGGCCGCGTGACGATGACCGGCAACCTGTTCGCGCACATCGTCGAGCGCAATCCGCTGTCACGCGCGCGCGAGCTCGTGTTCGTGAACAACCTCATCTACAACCGCTCCTACGTCGACCTCAACATCGCGACACAGGAAAACCGCACTACCAAGAGCGCGGTGCAGGGCAACGTCTTCCTGCGCGGTCCCAGCTACGAGCGCACCACGAAGCCGGTGTACATCATGACCTCGGGCACCTGGGCCTTGACGCCGAGCAGCCGCGTATTCGTGAAGGACACCTACGCGCCGGAGAGCGGCACGTCGATGTCGGCGCTGGTGGCGGAGGTCGGCGGCACCATATCGGGTCTGCTGGTGACCTCGACCGCACCGGTGTGGAACACGGGCCTGACCGCGCGCAGCACCGCGAACAGCGCGGTGTACAACCGCGTGCTGCAATACGCGGGTGCGCGTCCTACGGACCGCGACGGCGTCGACCGCCGTGTCGTGCAGAGTGTCAAGAGCCGCAACGGCCAGATCATCAACTGCGTGTCGTCGAACGGCAGCACCCGCTGTCAGAAGAACGCCGGAGGTTGGCCGACCCTCGCGCAGCGCACGCGCAAGCTCACGCTGCCGACCAGCCCGAACGCCGTGACGTCGAATGGTTACACCAAGCTCGAGAACTGGCTGCACTCGATGGATCAGACGCTGCAGGGAGTGACGGCCGCGGAGAGTCCGACATCGCCCGCCGCACTGTCGGTGCGCTGAACGCGAGTAGGACCACGATGATATAGAGCGGAGGTAGGGGCTGGCGTCGGCGACGCCAGCCTTTTCTTATTCTGGCGTTGTGAAGCAGGGAGACACAGCGCCGCGATGAGTTCCGACTACCACTACCAGATCAGCCAGCCGATCATCTTCAAGCGCGGCACGTCGCTCGCGGCGCCCGTGGTGCTGTGGCTGATGGACGCGCTGCCGGCGGTGCTGGCCGGCGTCATGTTCTATCCACTCACGCTGATCTACGGCGTCGAGTTCGACAAGCCCTTTCTCGTGTTGTCGATCCTCGCGGCCACGCTGACGCTCGCGGTGGTGCCGCCCCGCAACCCCACCTCCGAAGTCATCTCGCCGCGGCTCGAGCTCGCCACCAAGCTGCTGCTGCGCTGGGCGGTGCTGGTCGCCGTGCTGCTCGCGCTCGGTTACATCACCAAGTTCTCCGAGGCGTATTCGCGGCGCGTCGTGGTGACCTGGGTGCTGGTGACACCCGTGCTGCTGGTGCTGCTGTCGCTCGCGCTGCAGTCGCTGACGCGCGCGCTGCTCACCGACGCCGCGCATGCGCGGCGCGTGAGCTCCATGCTGGCCTCGGTGCAGCCGACGACAATCGCGCG
>JBIOZI010000344.1:0-23505 GCA_044871085.1 Steroidobacteraceae bacterium
GCCCACAGCTTCCTCCCGATCCCACCTCGCGATGGACACCGTTGCCGCTCAGCTAACACTTCCCCTTGCCGGGTGTGTAGAGGACTTCCACCTCCAAGTGAGTGCGCCCTGCCGGGCGCACAAAAAACGGGCCGGCTTTCACCGGCCCGTCCGCAAGGCACTCCCCCTGTCTTCAGGCGGGAATTCTCCTCGCCCCTTTACGTCACCAGTTCACGTTCAGCGTGTACCGGCCGTTGGTCGCCCCGGTGCCGCCGCTGAAGTACACCACGCGCACGTAGCGCGTCAGCGCGCCCGTGCCGGTGTTCGTCACGCTCGCGGCGTCGACGAGGCCGGTGCCGCGCTCGCTGCGCGCGATCAGCGTGCCATTGCTGTTGTAGATGAACAGGTCGTAGTCCGAGCTTGCGTTCGGCGTCAGCGTCGCCGTGAGCGTGCGCCCCGCGGGCAGCGACAGACTGAAGTAGTCGGTATCGCTGCTGCTGCCCATGACACCGTTGAGCGTCGTGTTCGCCGTGGCCACCGCGTTGGCGGTGCCGCGCGTGTTGTTAGGCTCGACCTCGTCGGTGCCCGGCGGCGGAGGCGGCGGGGTGGTGCCGCCGATCGCGGCGTCGACCGCCGCGTTTGCATTCACGATGCCCGAGCCGCACTGCGAGCACGTGGCCGCGAAGGGGCGCGCGGTGCTCTGCAGGATCGACGTGACCTGGTCCGGAGTCAGCGACGGCTTCACCGACAGCATCAGCGCCACGACGCCGCTGACGTGCGGAGTCGCCATCGACGTGCCGTTGTACAGCGCGTAGCTGTCCGCGCCCGGAGTGGTCGAGCCGGCGTTGAGCGTCGACAGCACGCTGTTCACACCGCCGCTGCCGCCCGGCGCCGCCACTTCGACGGTGGCGCCGAAGTTCGAGTACGAGGCCTTGCCGCCGTTGCGGCCCACGGCCGCGACGGTGACCACACCGGCGCAATTGGCGGGCGAGGAATTCGCCGCATTCTGGTTCTCGTTGCCGGCCGCAACGATGACCGACGTGCCGCGCGAACGCGCCGAGTTGACGGCGTTCTGCGTGGTCGTGCCGCAGGCGCCACCGCCTCCCAGCGAGAGGCTGATCACGCGCGCCGGGTTCGCATTGGCCGGCACACCGTTCACCGTACCGCCCGACGCCCAGACGATTGCATCGGCGATGTCGGACGTGAAGCCGCCGCACTTGCCGAGCACGCGCGCCGGGACGATCTTCGCGTTGAACGCGACGCCCGCGACGCCGAGCGCGTTGTTGGTGCGCGCGGCGATGGTGCCGGACACGTGCGTGCCGTGCCAGCTGCTGGAGATGAACCCGGTCGGGTCACCGGGACCGCATTCGCCTGCGTTGATCCAGTCACCCGGATCGCTGGCATCGGTGTCGCGGCCGTTGCCGTCATTGCCCACGAAGGCATCGGAGACGAAGTCGTAGCCCTGCAGGAACTGCCCTGCCAGGTCGGCGTGCGGGCGAAAGCCCGTATCGAGCACGGCGACCACGACGCCCGTGCCCGTGGCCTTGTCCCAGGCCGGAGGCGCATTGATGCCGCCCGCCGCTTCGAAGTAGTGCCACTGCTCGTTGTAGCGCGGATCGTTCGGCGTGAGCAGCGCGCGCATCATGACGTCGGGCTCGGCGTACTCGACGTTCGGATCGCTGGCGGCGATGTCGGCTGCGAGGCGTGCGGCCTCCGCGCGCGACAGGCGGTGGTCGAGCTTGAGCACCTGCGAGCCCAGCGCCGTCGTGCGCAGATGGCTCATCGCGACGCCGAAGCGCTGCGCCGAGACCTCGGCGCCCTGCATCTGCGTGGCCCGGGCGATTTCGCCCGAAGGCGCGGAACGGTACTTGACGATGATGCGGTCGGTGAACCCGCTGTCGGCCGCGGCGGCGAACGCCGAGGCACCCAACGTGAGGCCGATCGCGAGGACACGGAGGCGCGACGCCCCCTTCTTGGTTGAGCGAATCATGTTATCTCCCTGACGGTTTGATTGGCTTGGGAGATCCCGCAGAAGCGAGGTGAGACGGCTGAGCGGCGGGCCGAGGCCGGCCGGCGCGAAACTGCGCAATGGCTAGGTGCATCCTGCACTGCTCCCTGTTCGGCGCCGGGCCTCGCGGCCGCGACGCTCAACTAACTTCTGCAGAATCTTCCCGTGGCGCGACTGCCATCCCTGGTCGACCTGCGCGTAGGACAAAACTAGGCTGCGAACCCGAACATTTCAAGGGATGTGTGTAATTTGTGTCTCGATGTGTCGCTCTTTGTCGACAGTGGGGCCTGACGCATTGTCACGGTTGCGATTTCCGAGCGGGCGGAGTATTCGCGCGCGAAAAGGAAAAGGGGACAGATCTATTTTCGGGGAAAGTCGCAGATCGCGACTTACTTGCGCTTGGATCGGCCGCGCGGCGCGCCACGCGTCTGCCCGCCGCTGCCTTTTTTCGGCGGGCGCTTGGCGCGATCTTTCGTGATGCGCCGGTCGCGCCGTTCCTTGTTGGACGTCTTGAGCCCGCGCTTTTCCGCGGGTTTGTCCTTGAGGAAAGGATTCACGTCGCTGCGGAACTCGACCGACACCGGCGTGGCGAACAGGTCGAAGCGCTCGCGGAACACGTTTGCGAGATAGCGCTTGTACGACTCCGGCACGTGCGCCGCCTGGCTGCCGTGCACCACGATGCGCGGCGGGTTGCGCCCACCCTGGTGCGCATAGCGCAGCCGGATGCGGCGCCCGCGCACGATGGGCGGCTGGTGCTGCACCATCGCGGCTTCCATCACGCGCGTGAGCTCCGGCGTGGGCAGCTTGCGCATGGCCGCCTCGTAGGCGCGGATCATGGACGCGGTGAGGTCGCCGACGCCGGTGCCGTGACGCGCGCTCACGAAATGCAGCGGCGCGAACGGCACGAAATCTATCTTGAGTGTGAGGAGGCGGCGGATCTCGTCGCGCTGCTCCATCGGAATGTTGTCCCACTTGTTCACGGCGAGAATGAGCGCGCGGCCGCGCGACAGCGCCAGCCCGAGCACGCTCGCATCCTGCTCGCCGATGGAATCCTGCGCGTCGACCACCATGACCACGACGTGCGCCTCGGCGATGGCCTGCAGCGTCTTCGACACGGAGAGGATCTCGACCTCGTCCTCGATGCGCGCGCGGCGCCGCACGCCCGCGGTATCGATGAGCGTGAACTGCCGCCCGTCGCGCTCGAACGGCACGAGGATGCTGTCGCGCGTGGTGCCGGCGATCTCGCTGGTGATCAGGCGCTCGTCACCGATGAGCCGGTTGATGAGCGTGGACTTGCCGACGTTCGGGCGGCCGATGACCGCGATGCGGATGCGGCCATCGTCCTCGCGCTCCCTCTCCTCCTCGCTCAGCGCCGGCGGAAAACCCGCGAGCACGAGGTCCATGAGGTCTTCGCAGCCGAACCCGTGTGTCGCCGCGATCGCCTGCGGCTCGCCGAGCCCGATGGAATGGAAATCCGCACCCGCCATTCCGGATACGAGACCCTCGGCCTTGTTGACGGCCAGGAACACGGGCTTGCCGGAGCGCCGCAGCTCATTGGCGAAGAATTGATCCTGCGGCGTGAGGCCGGCGCGCGCGTCGGCCACGAAGATCAGGCGATCGGCTTCGCGGATCGCGTGCTCGGTCTGGATGCGCATGAGCGCGTCCATGCCGGCCGGATTTTCCACCAGCCCGCCGGTGTCGATGCAGACGTAGGGAACCGGGCCGAGCCTGCCGTAGCCGTACTGGCGGTCGCGCGTCACTCCCGGCACGTCGGCGACGATGGCGTCACGCGTCTGCGTGAGCGTGTTGAACAGCGTGGACTTGCCGACGTTCGGCCGTCCGACGATCGCGATGACCGGCAGCATGGAGGATCCGCTGTTCTAACTAACTGAGTACTGACTGCCGGGCGCGGTTCAGCCGCCCGGCGCGGCCGGAGCGGGTTCGGGCACGGTGACCGGCGCAGATTCCGCGGCCGGCTTCGCGCCATCGGAGGAGCCGGCCTTCGCGGCACGCGCCGCGATCGGCAGACCGTGCAGCGCGCAGATGTCGCCCTGGTCGCTGATGACGTAGAGGATGCCATTCACGGCCAGCGGCGCGTTGGTCACGCGGTCGCCCGAAGTCTTCACGCGTCCGGCGGCCGTGCCGGTGACCTTGTCGAACCAGTGCACGTAGCCGTCGAGATCCGCGACCGTGACGAAATCGCCCACCACGGCAGGCGCGGACAGGCTGCGATTCTTGAGCGACGGGTTGCGCCACACCTCGACGCCGCTGCGGCGCTTGAGCGCGACCAGCTCGCCGCCGGACGTGGCGACGTACAGTTGCTCGTCGTCCACGTCGACGCCGCGGTAGCTCGACACCTCGCGGGTCCACCAGACCTGGCCGGAATCGAGCGCGAGCATGGCGGCACGCCCCTGGAAGCCCGCGACGAACACGTCGTCGCCCATGACCTTGACCGCCGCATCGATGTCGTTGAGCCGCTCGAGCTCGGTGCGGCCATGCGAAGGCGACACCGGCGAGTCCCAGACGGTGGCGCCGTCGGCGAGATTGACGGCGAGCACGCGCCCGTTGTCGAAGCCCGACAGCGCCATGTCGTGCGCCACCACCGGCGCGGCCACGCCGCGCAGCGTGAGACGCGGAATCTGCTGCTCCGCGGACCAGTTTTCCTTGCCGTCGGCGGCGGCGAGTGCGTGCAGCTTGCCGTCGACGGTGCGCACGATGACCTGGTTCTCCGCCACGGCGGGCGCGGACAACACCTCGCCGTTGATGTCCACGCGCCAGCGCGGTTTGCCGTCCGCCGCGGCCAGCGCGACGACCTGCCCGTCCGCCGAGCCGGTGACGACGAGTCCCGCGCCCACGCCCGTGCCGCCCGCCAGTGCCAGATCGGTCTTGGTGCGCCAGACCTGCCGTCCGGTCTTGAGATCGAACGCCGCGACGTCGCCGTCGCGTCCGGCCGCGAACAGCCGGTCGTCGGCCGCCGCGAGGCCGAGCCCGAGCCGCAGTTTCTTGCCGCCGCCGCCCACGCTCGCGCTCCAGAGCTTCTGGATGCGCACCGTGGGCGCCTTGATGTCGACCAGCTCCGCGGGCTTTTCGACCTTTTTCTTGTCGTCCTTCGAGCTGCAGGCGCCGAGGGCGAGCAGCACGGCGAGAAACAGCAGACTGCAATATTTCATCGGGTTTCCCGTTGTTAGGATTCTTCGGCCGTGGCGGGGGGCGTGCCGCCGAGGTCGCGAATCTTGAGATCGAGCAGCTCGGTTTCCACCAGGCCCTCGTCCGCCTGTTTGCGCGCCGCGAGGTATTCCTTGAGCGCGCCGGCACGATCGCCCTTGGCCAGCAGCACGTCGCCGCGCGTGTCCGCGAACCGCGGCGCGAACTCGCCGACGTCGTCGACCTTGAGCGTGGTCAGCGCGTCGTCGTACTTGCCCTGCGCCGCCTGCACGCGCGCCAGGCGGGTACGTGCGATCAGCCGCAATTCGGTTTCGGGAGCGGTGTCCATCACGGTCTTCAGACCCGCGGCGGCCTTGTCGAGTTCATTCGCATCCACCTGGACGCGCGCGGCGACCAGCGTGCCGAGCGCGGCATAGGGGGTCCACGAGTACTTGTTGTTGAGCTCGTCGAGGATGGTCATGCCACGCGTGCGGTCGCTGCGCGTGAACGCGTCGACCAGCTCCTGGTAGCGCGCCGAGGCCGTCTCCGCCTGCTGATTCTTGCGGTCGCCGTACCAGTTCCACCCCTTGAGGCCCGCGAGTCCGATCGCGATGCCGCCGATGATCCATATCGCGTGGGTCTTGAGGAATTGCTTCGCTCGTTCCCACTGTTCCTCTTCGCTGTATTCGCTCACGTCGCTCTCCTGAAAAACTCGTCGACCCGCGCGGCGAGATCGCCGACGGGATATTCCGTCTGGGTGGTTTCGGCGCCGCGCAGCGGCTTGAGCGAGATGACTCCCCGCTCGAGCTCATCGTCCCCCACGATGAGCGCCAGGCGCGCCCCGGATTCGTCGGCGCGCTGGAACTGTGTCTTGAATTTCCCGCCGCCGCAATGGACCAGCACCACGCGGCCGGGCGCCGTGTCGCGCAGGGCCTCGGCCAGCCGCAGCGCCTCGCGGCGCGCGCGGTCGCCCTGGGCGATGACGAACACATCCGGGCGTTCCGGCGGCGGCAGCATGCCCGCCAGGCGCGTCAGCTCCACCACCCGCTCCACGCCCATCGCGAAGCCGATGGCCGGCGTCGCGTCCCCGCCCAGCTGGGCGATGAGACCATCGTAGCGTCCGCCCGAGCACACCGCATCCTGGCTGCCGAGCGCGTCGGTGATCCACTCGAACACCGTGCGCGAGTAGTAGTCGAGGCCGCGCACCAGGCGCGGATTGACCGTGTAGGGAATGCCGAGCGCGTCGAGCCCGGCGCGCAGCTGCGCGAAGTGCGCCTGCGACTCGGGGTCGAGGTGCTCGGTGAGCACCGGAGCGTTCTTCACGATTTCCTGGGTCGGCGGGTGCTTGCTGTCGAGGATGCGCAGCGGGTTGCCCTCCAGGCGCCGCTTGCCGTCCTCGTCGAGCGCGTCGATGTGCGAGCGGAAGTAAGCCTGCAGCAGCTCGCGGTACGCCTTGCGCGACTCGGACGTGCCCAGCGAATTGATCTGCAGCTTGACGCGGGTGATGCCTAACAACTTCCACAGGCGGCTGGTGAGCGCTATCAACTCGATGTCGACGTCCGGGCCCGCGAAGCCGATGGCCTCGACGTCGACCTGGTTGAACTGGCGGAAGCGGCCCTTCTGCGGCTTCTCGTGGCGGAACATCGGCCCCTGGCACCACACCTTGAGCCGCGCGCCGCGCAACAGGCCATTGGAGATCACGGCGCGCACCACGCCCGCGGTGGCCTCCGGGCGCAGCGTGAGGCTGTCGCCGCCCTGGTCGGTGAAGGTGTACATCTCCTTCTCGACCACGTCGGTGTATTCGCCGATGGCGCGCTTGAACAGCTCGGTGTGCTCGACCACGGGCACGCGGATCTCGCCGTAGCCATAGGCCGCGAGGACCGCCGCGGCCGTGCGTTCGACGTGCTGCCACACGGCGATGTCGGCCTGCAGGACGTCTTTCATGCCGGTGACCGGCTGGAGGTTGCGCGCCATGTTGGTTTCTTTATCAGCGGGCTCGCGTCAGCGAGCCGGATCGATTGACGATGAACCGCGCGCCTTCACCGTCCATCGCGTTGGCCGGTATTTCTCGTCTTTGTCCATCGACATCGATCGCAACTCCAGCCGCGCTACCCAACGTCACACGTAAGGGAGGTCTCCCTTCGACACTCTGTACCGAGCCGGCGCTCGCCACGTCGTAGAACAGCCGCTCGCCGCGCGCATCGTAGATCTCTACCCAGCTGTCGCTGGCGAGCTCGAGGTGCAGGCGCGTGGTGCGCGCGGGCGCGGCTTCTTCCTTCTTCGCCTGTGCGGCGGACACGGCGGCATTGGCGGGAGCGGCGGCCGCCGGCACCGGCGCCGGTGCCGGTGCCGTCACTGCCGCGGGAACGCCCGACGCCTCCACCGCTGCCGGCTCCGACGCGGCGGCTGGTGGCACCGCGGCGGGGCTCGCGGGCGCACCCGGATCGTCGGCGGCCGGCCTGGAGCCGGACAACACCCAGTAGATAGCCAGCGCCACGACCAGTGCGGCCGACAGGCCGACGAACGGCGTGACGAGACGGCGCGGATCTGAGCGCCGCTCGGCCTGCGGAATCTGCGTGAGATCGGGCGGCGGCGGACGCGCCTCGCGCGCGGTGTAGATGCCGACGAGCTCGGCGCCCGCCTCGCCGATGAAGTCCGCGTAACGGCGCAGGTGGCCGCGCACGTAGACCGACGCGCCGAGCTCGGCGAAACGGTCGGCCTCGAGCGCCTCGATGACCTTGGGGTCGAGATGCAGCTTCTCGGCCGTGGCCGCGATGGACAGCCCCGAGCGCTCACGGCCGGCGCGCAGCCGCTCGCCGATGGAGCGCGGCGCCGCGGGTGCGGGCGCGGCCGCCGGAGCGGGTGCGGGTGCTGCCGTCTCGTCCATGGAGTCTGCTAACGCTTCTCGCGCTCCAGCTTTTTCGCCTGCGGCGACTCCGGGAAGTCGAGACGCAGCCGGCGCGAATATTTGTCTTCGGTGACCTTGTCCTTCGAGGCGCGCGCCACGGTTACCGCGGCGTACAGCACGTCCGCGCTCGGCTTGAACGCGCCGAGGTAGGTGTCGACGACCTTGCGCGCGTCGGGAAAGTTGCCGAGCTCGATGTTCACGGTGGCGAGCTGCACCGTGGCCTCGCTGTAGTTGGGCTTCGCGCGGATCGCGCCGGCGAACCGGTCGCGGGCCTCCTCCAGGCGCTTCGCATCGCGCAGGCAAACGCCGGCGTTCGTGAGCGCCACCTCGGGCGTGCGGTAGTACTTGTTGGCCGCTACCGCCCCGAAACGCTCGACGCCCTCGTCCACGCGCCCGGTCTTGCACAGGTAGATGGCGTAATTGTTGGAGATGTCGGGACGCTCCGGCGCCAGGCGCAGGGCCTCGCGGAAATGCTTGTCGGCGCCCTTGCTGTCACCCGTGTTGTCGTACAGCAGCCCGAGGCTGGTGTGCACGTCCGGATCGCGCGGATTCTGCTTGAGCGCGCGCTCGAGCTTTTCCTTCGCCACCGGGTAGTTGCCCTGCTGCAGATAGGCGGTGCCGAGCTGCACGTTGGCCTTGGCGGCCTTCTCGACCGGGTCCTCGCGCTGGCGCTCGGGGCTGCCGTCGGAGGTCACGCAGCCGGCGAGCGCCTGCGCCGCCACCAATCCCGCGACCAGCCGTATGGAACGATTCATGCGCGCACCTGCAAGCCGAAGGTTTTGGAGCCCAGCCGCACGATGGTCCGGTCCGTGACCTGACCCGCGAGCTGCCCGCAGGCCGCGTCGATGTCCTCGCCGCGCGTCTTGCGGATCGTGGCGATGATGCCGCGCGCGTTGAGCTCGTCGCGGAATCGCACGATGGTTTCCGGGGACGAGCGCTGGTATTTCGTGCCCGGGAACGGATTGAACGGGATGAGATTGAGCTTCGCGGGCTTGCCGTGCAGTAGTTTGGCCAGCTCGCGCGCGTGGGCGGCGGAATCGTTGACACCGTCGAGCATGACGTACTCGAACGTGACGCTGCGGCCGTTCTGCTCGTCGAGGTAGTGCCAGCAGGCGTCCAGCAGCTCGGCGATG
Organism: Steroidobacteraceae bacterium; assembly: GCA_044871085.1. GTDB lineage: Bacteria > Pseudomonadota > Gammaproteobacteria > Steroidobacterales > Steroidobacteraceae > CADEED01. The sequence goes on from JBIOZI010000344.1 coordinate 9,173, forward strand.
TTGTGCTTGCGATTGATCGGCACGAGCTGGCTGCGCAGCGCATCGTCGGGCGCATGCAGCGAGACGGCCAGCGCGCAGTTCACTTCCTCGGCGAGCTTGTAGATCTGCGGCACCAGGCCGGAGGTGGAGAGCGTGACGCGGCGGCGCGAGATGTCGAAGCCCAGGTCGTCGAGGAAGATGCGGATGGCGGGCACGACGTTGCGGAAGTTCGCGAGCGGCTCGCCCATGCCCATGAGCACGATGTTGGTGATGATGCGATCGTCGCCGACTTTCCAGCCGACCTCACCCGCGAGCTCGCGATGGGCCAGCCACACCTGCCCGACGATCTCCTCGGTGGTGAGGTTGCGGTTGAAGCCCTGCTGCGCGGTCGAGCAGAACGAGCAGTCGAGCGCGCAGCCCACCTGCGAGGAGATGCACAGCGTGCCGCGCTCCTCCTCGGGAATGAACACCGTCTCGAATGCCTGGCCGTTGCCGCCCGACAGCAGCCACTTGCGCGTGCCGTCGGAGGCCAGCTGGGTCTTGACGATCTCGGGTAGTTTGACTTCCGCGCACTGCGCGAGCTGTACGCGGAAATCCTTGGCGAGATCGGTCATCGCGGCGATGTCGCTCTCGCCGCGCTTGTACAGCCAGCTCATGATCTGCCGCGCGCGGAACGGCTTGCTGCCCATCTGTCCGACGAACGCCTCCAGCTCGGCCTTGGGCAGGCCTAACAAGTTGGTGCGCTGGAGCGGCTCGGTGGTCATGGGCGTCGCTTGCGGATGATGCCGGAGCGCCTCAGGCGCGCGGGCAGAGCTCCGTCTCGCGGAAGAAGTAGGCGATTTCCTTGGCGGCCGTCTCAGGCGCGTCGGAGCCGTGCACGGTATTCGCTTCGATGCTCTCGGCGAGATCGGCGCGGATGGTGCCCGCCGCGGCTTTCTTCGGATCGGTGGCGCCCATGATCTCGCGATTCTTCGCGATGGCGCCCTCGCCTTCGAGCACCTGCACGAGCACCGGCCCCGACGTCATGTATTTCACGAGGTCCTTGAAGAACGGACGCGCCGCATGCACGGCATAGAATCCTTCGGCTTCGCGCTGTGACAGATGCACCATGCGGGCCGCGACGACGCGCAGGCCGGCTTTTTCGAAACGGCGTAGGACCTCGCCGATGAGGTTACGGGCGACGCCGTCGGGCTTGACGATGGAAAAGGTGCGCTCGAGCGCCATGCGAAAGATCCTCAGTGAGTGTTCGAAAAGGCGCGCGATTGTACCGGGAGGACCCCCAAATCGCGAGTAACTCTCTGAAATTTAACGCTGAATATACGGCTCGCGGCGCGCCTCACCCGCCGCCGCGGCTGCTTTCAGACGTTGAAGGATTCACCGCAGCCACACTCGCCCTTGATGTTGGGGTTGTGGAAGCGAAAAGCCTCGTTGAGGCCCTGTTTGACGAAGTCGACGGTGGTCCCGTTGATGAGCGGCAGGCTGTCCGGGTCCACGAACACCGTGACGCCACGGTCCTCGAACACGTGGTCGGTTTGCACGCGGTCGTCCGCGTAGTTCACGACGTAGGCAAACCCCGAGCAGCCGGTCTTGCGCACGCCCAGCCGCAGCCCCAAACCCTTGCCGCGCGCGGCGATGAACGATTTCACGCGTTCGGCGGCGGCCTGTGTCAGCGAAATAGCCATGTTTCGAAACGATTCCCGGCGGTTAAGCGGCCAATGCCGCGCGTAATGCATCTTCGACGACCAGCAGCCGACCGAGTTTCTCGACCGGCACTGCGAATTTGCCGGCCCAGTCGTGCGGAGTTCCAGGCGGCCCGGCTTCCGGGCGGGTGCCCTCCAGGACCTCACATAACCAGGCGGTCACGGCCAGAGTATGGGGGCATCCGTACGCGGCGAAACGGGCGCTTTTCACGATTCTGTCGCCCGTCGCCGTTTGTGAATGCTCCAGCTCGAATCGCACTTCGGTCCCGCCGGGCCGGTCGCCGGCGCGCCCCGACCGCAGGCCGGCTGCAGGCGCATCGCCCGGGCGAAGCAGCGGCCGCGCCGGCGCCAGGAAGTAGTGTCGCGCCAGCGGGTTCAGCGTGCGCCCGAGCAGCGATTGGGACGTCTCATCCGCCTCCGAACGGCGGCCCGGCTCGAAACCGTCCGCGGGCAGGGGGTCGCTTCCAGCCAGCTCGAGCAGACGCGAGTATTCGCGCCGGATCGCCCTGCCCGCGGTGTCGATCTCGGCCTCCGTCGTGAACCGCCCGAAGCTCAGGCGCAGCGAGCTCTGCGCGAGCTGCGGGTCGCGGCCCAGCGCCCGCAGGACATAGCTCGGCTCGCGTGTCGCCGAGCTGCAGGCCGAGCCCGTCGACACTGCGATTTCGCTCAAACCGGTCACGAGGCTCTCGCCCTCCACGCCCTCGAACGAGGCATTCACGATGCCGGGCAGCGAGCGGTCGCCGGGCAGCGTGTTCAACGACACGCCCGGCATGCTTTCGAGATGGCTCGTGAGCCGCACGCGCAGCGCGCCCACGTGCGTCGCGTCGCGCTCGCGCTCGCGCCCGGCGATCTCGGCCGCAGTGCCGAGCCCTACGATCTGGTGCGTGGCCAGCGTGCCGGATCGCATGCCGCGCTCATGGCCGCCGCCATGGAGGATGGGTGCGAGCCGCGCGCGGGCGGACTCCCGCACGTACAGGGCACCGATGCCCTTCGGACCGTGGAACTTGTGCGCGCTGAGCGAGAGCAGGTCGACACGGATCTGCTCGACGGTGAATCCCCATTTGCCGACGCTCTGGCTCGCGTCCGTATGCAGCAGCACGCCGCGCTCGCGGCACAGCTGCGCGATCGGCTGCAGATCCGTGATGCAGCCCAGCTCGTTGTTGGAGTGCATCAGCGACACGAGCAGTGTGTCGGGGCGCAGCGCCGTACGCACGGCGTCCACGCCGACCCGGCCCCATTCGTCCGGCTCGAGCAGCGTGACGGCAAAACCCTCGCGCTCGAGCTGCCTGAGCGGGTCGAGCACGGACTTGTGCTCGGCGCGCGAGCTCACGAAGTGGCCGCGCGCCGCCGCGCCGCCGGCGCGACGCACCGCCTGCGCGACGCCGAGCAGCGCGAGATTGTTCGACTCGGTGGCGCCCGACGTGAACACGATTTCGCGCGGCTGGGCGCCCAGCAGCCCGGCGACCGCGGCACGCGCGCGCACCACGGTGTCGTGCACGGCGAGGCCCGCGCCGTGGGTGCTCGACGCGGCGTTCGCCTGCGCGTCGGGCGCGGCGAGGCTGGCGGCCATGGCGGCGGCGACGCGCGGGTCCACGGGCGTGGTGGCCGCGTAGTCGAGGTAGATAGTCACTCGCCCGCCGGTGCTTTTTTTGGCGCGTCGGTCGCCGAATCTTTCATCGGCGCGCCTGCGGCCATTTCTTTCATCTGCGCGCCTGCAGCCATTTCTTTCATCTGCGCGCCTGCAGCGCGACGCCTGTGCTGCACGGACGTCAAAAAGCCGCGCAGGATGTTCACCTCGTTCTGGTCCATCTCGCAGCGCTGGAACAGGCGTCGGATGCGGGTCATGAGGTGGGTGCCGCCGGTGGTGCGGTCCTTGAAATCCACGTCGTCCATGACCTCCTGCAGGTGCGCGTAGAAGCGCTCCATGTCCGCACCCGGCGCCAGCGGCACGGTCGGCTCCGACAGCGGCCGCGTGCTCGCCGGGCTGCCGGCCGCGCGGAACAGCTCGTAGGTGGTGAGCTGCACGGCCATGGCGAGATTCAGCGATGGATAGTCGGGATTCGCGGGGATGCGGATGAGCAGGTGCGCGAGCGCCAGCTCCTCGTTCGTGAGCCCGGTGCGCTCGGCTCCGAACAGCACCGCCGCCGGTCCGCGCGCGCTCATCTCGAGCACGCGCACCGCCGCGTCGTGCACGTCGAGCGCGCGGAAGTTCTGGTCGCGTGGGCGCGAGGTGGTGGCGGCCACGAAACCACAGTCGGCCACGGCATCGGCGACGGTGTCGACGCTGCGCGCGCGCGCCAGCAGGTCGTCGGCACCCGAGGCGCGCGCCGTGGCCTCGGCATGCGGAAACGCCTTGGGCCGCACGAGCACCAGGTCGGTGAGCGCCATGTTCTTCAGGGCGCGCGCCACCGCCCCGATGTTGCCGGGGTGCGAGGGCTCGACGAGCACGATGCGAATGGCGGACAGTGGCACGGGCGATATCTTAGACTGCCGTTTTCCCAACGGCCGCCCAAACCTCGTGCAACCTCTCCTGAACATCGCGGTCCGCGCCGCGCGCCGCGCCGGCGACATCATCGTCCGCGCCATCCCGCGTCTCGAAGCCGTCGAGGTCCACACCAAGGGACGCAACGACTACGTCACCGAGGTCGACCGCACCGCCGAAGCGGACATCATCGAGACCATCCGCCGGCTGCATCCCGACCACGCGTTCCTCGCCGAGGAAAGCGGCGCCAGCGGCAACAGCGACGTGGTGTGGATCATCGACCCGCTCGATGGCACCACGAATTTCATGCACGGCTTCCCGACGTTTGCCGTATCCATCGCCTGCCAGGTGCGCGGCCGCATCGAGCACGCGGTGGTGTTCGACCCGATGCGCCAGGAGATCTTCACCGCCTCGCGCGGCGAAGGCGCGCAGGTCGATGGACGCAAGATGCGCGTCAGCAAGCAGATCACGCTCGAAGGCGCGCTGATCGCGACCGGCTTCCCGTATCGCGCGGACTCGCCTTGGCTCGACGAATACCTGGCCATGCTCAAGGCGGTCATGGTGCGGGCCGCGGGCCTGCGGCGCCCCGGCGCGGCGGCGCTCGACCTCGCGTACGTGGCCGCGGGGCGCTGCGACGGGTTCTGGGAGCTCGGCCTCAAGCCCTGGGACACCGCGGCGGGCACCCTGCTCATCACCGAGGCCGGCGGCCGCGTGGGCACGCTCATGGGCGACGACTACAAGCTCGGCCCGCACATCGTCGGCGGCACGCCCAAGGTGTTCGCGGCGCTCGCCACCGCGATCGCGCCGCACGTCACCGAGAAACTGCGCGACTAGCTAGCCGGCTTCGCTTCCTCGTTCGGCTTGTTGCGCATCGGGCTCACCCAGAAGCTGTACGCGAAGTAGATGAGGATCGCGCCGCCGATGAACCAGCCGAAGCTCTTGCGCACGCTGACCGTGGCGCCATCCCAGGCCAGCCAGAAGCAGATGAGCACGCCGATGGCGGGAATGACTGGGAAGCCCCACACCTTGAAGGGGCGCGGCAGGTCCGGCCTCTTGTAGCGCAGCCACAGCACCGAGAAGCACACGAGGCCGAAGGCGAACAGGGTACCGACCGAGGTCAGGTCGCCGAGCTGATTGATGTCGAACACCGCCGCGGCCAGCGACACCACCACGCCGACGATCAGCGTGTTGATCCAGGGCGTCTTGAACTTCGGATGCACGCGCGCCAGCACCTTCGGCAGCAGGCCATCCCGCGACATGGAATAGAACACGCGCGTCTGGCCGAACATCAGCACCAGCACCACGGATGACGGGCCCGCGATCGCGCCGATCTTGATGCACTTGGCGAGCCAGCCCCACTGCGGCCCGAAGCTGTCCTCTGCGGTGGCGACCGGCGCCGCGACGTTGAGCTTGGTGAACGACACCACCCCGGTGAGCACCGCGGCCGTCAGCATGTAGAGCACGGTGCAGACGATGAGCGAGCCCAGGATGCCGATCGGCATGTCCTTGCGTGGATTGCGCGCCTCCTGGCCGGCCGTCGAGACCGCCTCGAAGCCGATGTAGGCGAAGAACACGATCATGGCCGCGCGAATGATGCCGTCGATGCCGTACTGATCCTCGACGCCGGTGGGCTCGGGGATGAACGGATGCCAGTTCGCGGGGTTCACGAAGAACGCGCCGACGCAGATGAACGCGATGATGACCGTGACCTTGATGGCGACGATGATGTTGTTGACGGTCGCGGATTCGGAGACACCGATCACGAGCAAGGCGGTGACGGCGAGCGTGATGAACACCGCCGGCAGGTTGAACATGGAGGTGACGACGGCATCCGCGGGAATCGAAACCACCGTTGCCGCCGGCAGCTGCACGATGGACGAGGCGGGTACGTTGACGATCATGCCGGCCGCGAGCTCGCGCAGGTTGCCGCTTGCCGGGTCGAGCACCTTCGTGGCCGCCGCGAGCGCCGCGTGCGTGTCCGTGGTGATGGGAATGTCGACCGCGTTGATGAGGCCGAAGCCGTTGACCGCTTCCTTGACGACGTCGTACTGCGAGATCGCGGCGGTGAAAGTGCCGTCGATGGCCGCCGTGCTCTGCGACAGGAACTGTACGGAGGAGCCGTCCGCGAGCGCCGCCGTGACGCCATTCAGGCTCACGGATGGATCGGTCACCGTGATGGTCGACAGCGACGCGACCACGAGCTCGCCATAGGGCTGCGTGAGCGCGGCCGGCAGGTTGAGGCCCATGTCATGCAAGAGACTCACCGCGTATCCGGACCAACCTACCGCGACCACCGACGCGGCGAGTGCATATTCGAGCAGCAGCAGCGCGCCCATGATCCAGGCGCCGAACTCGCCGACGGTGGTGTACGCGTAGGTGTAGGCGGAGCCGGACACCGGGAGCATCGATGCGAGCTCGGCGTAACACAGGCCCGCGAATGCGCAGACTATTCCGGCGAGCACGAACGACAACATGACCGCCGGTCCCGCGTACTGCGCGGCGGCGGTACCGGTGCGCACGAAGATGCCCGCGCCGATGATGCAACCGATGCCGAACAGCACCAGGTGAATGGGGCCCAGCGTGCGTTTCAGCTCGCCGCGATCGAACTCGGTTTGGACCTGAGCAATGGACTTGGTACGCCAGACCATCGGGCACCCCGCATTTTTATGATCGCCGGATTGTAGGGAGCCGGCCGGCGTTAAGCGAGCACGGCGCGCGGGGCTTCCCTATCCCCCTTCGCTTTCGTCGTTCCTGTTCCGGCGCTCGTCGATGAGGCGTCGCAGGCGGATATTCACCATTTCGACGCCGACCGAGAACGCCATCGCGAAGTACAGGTAGCCCTTCGGCACGTCGTAGTGGAACGCGTCGACGACCAGCACCACGCCGACCAGGATGAGGAACGCGAGCGCCAGGATCTTGATGGTGGGATGCCGGTCGATGAACGCGCTGATGCTGCCCGACACCCACATCATGACCCCGATGGCCACGACAATGGCGCCGATCATGATGGGCAGCTGGTCGGGTTTCGCGAGCCCGACGGCGGTGAACACCGAATCGAGCGAGAACACGATGTCGATGATGGCGATCTGGATCACGATGGCGGCGAAATTGGCGAACACCTTGGTCTTGCGGTCGTCCTCCGCGCCCTCGAGCGTGCCGTGGATCTCGGTGACGCTCTTGGCGAGCAGGAACAGGCCGCCTAACAACAGGATGATGTCGCGGCCCGAGAACTCGAAACCGAATGCGCCGATCCAGGGCTGGGTCAGGCGCGTGAGCCACACTATGGAGAACAGCAGCCCGATGCGCGTGATCATCGCGAGCGCGAGCCCCGTGATACGCGCCGACTCGCGCCGCTCGGGCGGCAGCCGGCTCACGAGGATCGAGATGAAGATGATGTTGTCGATGCCGAGGACGATTTCGAGCGCGGACAGCGTGACGAACGCCACCCACGCATGCGGATCGGTCAGCAACTCCATCAAGACGCGGCCGTTCCTCTAACTCAAGGAAGCTCGTCGATCGGATCCTTCCGCACCGGCGGGAACACGTGCTCGGCCTTGAGGCCGCACGACAGGGCCACCGAGCTCGAGATGTAGATCGACGAATACGTGCCCGCGAGGATGCCGATGAGCAGCGCCTCGGAGAAGCCGCGCAATGCCTCGCCGCCCAGCACCAGCAGCGCGATGACGACGATGGACGTGACCACCTTCGTCATGATGGTGCGCGACAGCGTCTGGTTGATGGCCGCGTCGAGGGTGACCTCGGGCGCCTGCCGGCGGTTCTTCTCGAAGGTCTCGCGGATGCGGTCGAACACGATGACGGTGTCGTTGAGCGAGTAGCCGATGACCGCGAGGATGGCCGCGACCACCGCGAGATCGAACGGTGTCTGCGTGATCGAGAACACGCCGAGCACGAGGATGGGGTCGTGCAGCACGGCGAGGATGCCGCCGAGCGACAGCCGCCAGGTGTGGAAGCGCAGCAGGATGTACCCGGCGATGAGCACCAGCGTGATCGACAGCGACCAGTACGCCGAGTTGCGCAGCTCGTTGCCGACCTGCGCGCCGACCGAGCCGAGCTTGGTGATCTGCACGCCGGGGTCGATCTTCGCGAGCGCCGCCAGGAACATCGGACGCAGCACCTCGACCGACTCCGGACGCGGCCTCAGCCGGATCTGGATGTTGCGTGCCGAGCCGAACACCTGGACCGTCGGCTGCTCGAAGCCGGCCGCTTCGACGGCGTGGCGTATCTGCTCGACGTCCAGCTGCTTGCTGAACGTGGCCTCCACCACGACGCCGCCCGTGAAGTCGACCGCGAAGTTCAGGCCGCGCATGAAGAACGATATGAAACACACGACCATGAGAACGGCCGACAGCGCGTACCACACCTTGCGGGTGGCCATGAACGGGAAGTTGGTTTTCTTATGGAAGAATTCCACGATGCGTTACCTCTGAGCCTTCAGCCGATGGGCAGCGTCGCGCGCTTGCGCTTGCCGCCGAACATGAGCGTCAACAACGCGCGCGAGCCCATGAGCGCGGTGAACATCGACGTGAGGATGCCGAGTGTCAGCACGATCGCGAAGCCCTTGATGGGACCGGTGCCGAACAGGAACAGCACGAAGCCGGCGATGAACGTGGTGACGTTGGAGTCGAGAATGGCCGAGAACGCCTTCTCGAAGCCGGCCCTGATGGCCGTCTGCGGTGACACGCCGTTGCGCAGCTCTTCGCGGATGCGCTCGTAGATCAGCACGTTCGCGTCCACGGCCATGCCGACGGTGAGGATGATGCCCGCGATGCCCGGCAGGCTGAGCACGGTACCCAAAGTGGACAGCAGCGCCGTCAGCACGACGACGTTGGCGAGCAGCACCAGGTTCGCGACCACGCCGAACAGGTGGTAGTAGATCATCATGAAGGCGAACAGCGCCGCCATGCCGATGACCAGCGCCGTCACGCCCTTGTCGATGTTGTCCTTGCCGAGCTGCGGACCGATGACCTGCTCGTCGGCGATGGAAATGGCCGCGGCCAGCGCGCCACCCTTGAGCAGCTTCGAAAGATCCGTGGCCTCGGCGTTGGTGAGGCCGGTGGTCTGGAACTGGTTGCTGAAGACGCCGCGGATGGTGGCGACGTTGATCACCGTCTCGTCGGTGATCGTGCGGCTGACCATTTTGCCGTTCACCTCGCTGCTCTCGCGCCGCTGCTCGATGAACACCACCCCCATGGGCTTGCCGACGTTGGCCTGCGTGTTCTTCAGCATTTCGTCGCCGCCGGCGCTGTTGAGCGTGATCGACACTCCGGGGCCGTCCTGCGTGGTGACCGGCGTCGCGTTGACGAGCTGATCGCCCGTCACGATGACGTCGCGCTTGAGCAGCACGGGCCTGCCCTCGCGGTCCTTGTAGAGCTTGGCGCCGAGCGGCGCGCGGCCACCGGGCAGCGGCGCGCCCTGGAACACCATGCGGTATTCGAGCGTCGCGACCTTGCCCAGCGTTTCCTTCACCTGCGCCGAATCCTGGACGCCGGGCAGCTGCACGACGATGCGGTCGCCACCCTGACGCTGCACGATGGGCTCGGACACGCCGAGCTCGTTGACGCGGTTGCGCAGCGTCGCGATGTTCTGATCGATCGCGAAGTTGCGGCGTTCGGCCACCTGCGCCTGGCTGAGCACGCAGTCGACCGCGGCGCCCTGCCCCACCGCGCCGTCACGACAGGCGATGTCGATCTTCGCGGCGGCGATGGCGGCGCGCACCTTGCCGGTGTCCGCGCCCGCCGGCAGCAGCACGCGCAGGGCATTTGGAATATCCGAATCGTCGGTGAACTGGTTGATGTCGACCAGCGGAATCTGCGCCTTCGAGAGCGCCTTGCGCATGTCCTGCTCGTGGCTGTTCAACAGGCGCGCGACCGCGCCGTCGACGTCCACCTGGTAGAGTAGATAGAGCCCGCCGCGCAGGTCGAGGCCGAGCGGCATGGCGCGCAGGCCGAGCGCCTGCACCCAGCGCGGCGCGCGCGACGCGAACGACATGGCATTCACGAATTCCTTTCGCAGCCCGTTCGCCTCGTCCTTGACCACGTCCTGGCCCTTGAGCTGGTCGTTGACGTCGGCGAAGCGCACGATGATGTTGCCGTCATCGAGCTCCGCGCGGATGTACGCCACGCCGTGGTCCTTGAGGACTTTCTCCACCGTCGCGAGCTGGGCGGCGGTGGCGGGCTCGCGGTCCTTGCGCGCAACCTGCAGCGCGGGTTCGTCGCCGAAGAAGTTAGGCAGCGCGAGCAGCAGCGCCAGCGCCAGGACGACCGAGACGAGGATGTATTTCCAGCGCGCGTACTCGAGCATGTCGCGACCTCAGGCTCCCTTGAGCGTGCCTTTCGGCACCAGTGAGGCGACCTGAAAGCGCTGGACCTTGATGCGCACGCCGTCGGCGATTTCAAGGGTGAGGAACTGCTCGCCCACTTCGACGACCTTGCCCAGGATTCCGCCGGAGGTCACCACTTCATCGCCCGCCGCGACTTTCGACAGCATGGCCTGGTGTTCCTTCTGCTTCTTCTGCTGCGGACGGATCAGCAGGAAATAGAAGACGACGAAGAACAGCGCCATCATGACGATCAGGGAGAGGCCGCCGCCAGCGGGCGCGCCGCCCGGGGCTTGTGCCATGGCGTCTGGAATCAATGAATTCATGGTGTTATCTCACACTTAAACCAAAACGGGCGCCGTTCGACCGGCGCGGGGCCGCGTATTTTGGCCTAAACCTGAATTTATGCCAGAGAGACTTGCGACTCGTCCGCGCCGGCGCGGCAGTACTGGCTAACCACAGCGTCCACGGACCCGGCCTCGATGCCCGCGCGCAGGCGACGCATGAGCTCGAGGTAGTAGTGCAGGTTGTGAATGGTGTTGAGCCGGCTGCCCAGTATTTCCTTGCAGCGATCGAGATGGCGCAGGTAGGAGCGCGAGAAATTCCGGCAGGTGTAGCACGCGCAGGCGGGATCGAGTGGCCCGGTATCCGCGTGATGCGCGGCGTTGCGGATGTTCACCACACCCTGTGAGGTGAAAAGGTGTCCGTTGCGCGCGTGTCGCGTCGGCATCACGCAGTCGAACATGTCGATGCCCCGCAGGACAGCCGCCACGATGTCCTGCGGACGGCCGACGCCCATGAGGTAGCGCGGCTTGTCCGCGGGCATGTGGGGCACGAGGCCCTCGAGCACGCGCAGCCGGTCTTCCTCGGGTTCGCCGACCGCGAGGCCACCGACTGCGAACCCCTTCCAGGGCTGCTTCTGCAGCGACTCGAGTGAGGCGAGGCGCAGGGGGAGATGCATGCCGCCCTGCACGATTCCAAACAGCTCGCCTGGCGGCGAGCGGGCAAATAGCTCGCCCGGCGGCGCCCCGCGGCCCGCCGCTTCGGCGCCGCGTCCGTAGTAGTGCTCGAAGCTGCGTTGCTCCCAGCGCATGGAGCGCTCCATCGATTCGCGCGCCTGCGCTTCGGTCGCCGGATAGGGCGTGCAGTCGTCGAGCGCCATGGCGATGTCGGAGCCGAGCGCGAGCTGTACGTCCATCGAATCCTCGGGCGTGAGGCGCACGGCGCTGCCGTCGATGGGCGAGCGGAACTGGACGCCCTCTTCGGTGATCTTGCGCAGCGACTCGAGGCTGAACACCTGGAACCCGCCGGAATCCGTGAGGATGGGCCGCTTCCAGTGCATGAAGCCGTGCAGACCACCGTGCGCCCGCATGATCTCGTTGCCCGGCCGCAGCATGAGATGGAACGTATTGCCGAGCACGATGTGCGCGCCGAGCTGCTCGAGCTCGTCGGGCGTCATCGCCTTCACCGTGCCGTACGTGCCCACCGGCATGAAGGCCGGCGTCTCGACGACCCCGTGCGCCAGCTCCAGCCGTCCGCGGCGCGCCGCTCCGCCCTTCCCGGACAGAGTGCCTAACAAGGTGAAGCGCGCCGTCACGGCTGCCCGGCGCGGGGGTGACGAACATCGCGTCTCCATAGCTGAAGAAGCGGTATTCGTGTGCGACCGCGTGCGCGTAGGCCGCGAGCACGGCCTCTCGGCCGGCGAATGCGCTGACGAGCATGAGCAGCGTGGACTCGGGAAGGTGGAAGTTGGTGATCATGGCGTCGACGACCTTGAAACGGAAGCCGGGTACGATGAACAGCGAAGAATCGCCGACGTACGGGGCGAGCGGCCCACCGCCGGCCGCGCTCTCGAGCGCGCGCACCACCGTCGTGCCCACCGCGACGATCCGCCCGCCGCGCGCGCGCGCCGCCTCGATGGCCGCGCAGGCCGCCGGGTCCACTTCGACGAATTCTGCGTGCATCACGTGCGCGCCGACCGCCTCGGTGCGCACGGGCTGGAAGGTGCCCGCGCCCACGTGCAGCGTCACGAAGGCGCGCGCCACGTCGCGCGCCTCCAGCGCCTCGAGCAACGCGGCGTCGAAGTGCAGGCTGGCGGTGGGCGCGGCCACCGCGCCGTCGCGGCGGGCGTAGATGCTCTGGTAGCGCGCGTTGTCCGCGGCATCGGGTTCGCGCCGTATGTAGGGCGGCAGTGGCATCTGCCCGTGCCGCTCGAAGAACGGCAACGCCTCCTGCGGCAGCTCGACCACCCATAGATCGCCGCGCTTCTCGAGCATGCGGATGGCGCCGCCGCGGCTCTGGAGCGCCATCGCCGGCCGCAGCGGCTTGCTGGCGCGCGCGTGCACCAGCGCGCGATGGCCGCCGAGCGGCCGCTCGAGCAGCAGCTCGACCCGGCCACCGGATTCCTTGGTGGCGAACAAACGCGCCGGGATCACGCGCGTGTCGTTGAAGACCAGCAGATCCCCGGGCGCGACGAGCTGCGGCAGCTCGCGCATCTGTCGGTCCGCGAGCGCGCCGCTCGCGCCGTCGAGTGTCAGCAGCCGGCTCCCCGAGCGTTCGGCGAGCGGCTGCTGAGCGATGAGATGGGCGGGTAGCTGGTAGTGAAAGTCGGCGCGGCGCACGGCGACGAGTGTACCGCCATGGCGCGCGTGTTCATGGCAGGGCCTTCAGTGCGGCGGCCTCACTCGAGCGTGCCCGGCGTCGGCGTTGGCATGGGCATCGGCGCCATCATGGAAACCGGCGGCACCGGCGGTACCGCGGGAACCGGCGGCACGCTGAAGTGCTCCATGAACTCCGGGCGCTCGGGCATGGTGATGCCGAGCGTCACGGCCTTGCGCTGGCGCAAAACGCTGAGATTCAGCTTCTCGCCCGGCTTGTACGAACGCAGGATGCGCAACGCGTGCGCGCCATCCTCCGGCTTGCGGCCGTCGATGGACTGGATCACGTCGCCGTCCTCGAGCTTGAAGGCGTCGTTCTCCGGCGCCTGTACCACGAGCACGCCTTCGTTCGTACCGAAATACGCGCCGAGCTTCGGCGTGATGCTGGCCAGCTCCATGCCGCCGAATTCGCCGGGAAACATGGCGTGGAACCGCTGCATCCCCGGGAACGGGTTCACGTGCATGCCGCTGGCGTCCGATGCAAACGCCCCGGCGAGGAAACCGCCGTCGTCGCCCGGCCCGCGCATGCCGCGAATGGCGGTGGTGAACACCATCGGCCGCGCGACCACGATGAGGTCCTTGTTCTTGCCGGCGCGCAGCACGCGCACCTTCACCTTCTGGTCCGGCGTCACCTCGCGCATCTTGTCGACCAGCGTGCGGTAGGAATTCGCACTGCCGGCGATCGACTTGCCGTCGAGCAATACGATGACGTCTCCGGTTGCGAGGCCCGCATCCGCGGCCGGGCCGCCGGGGCTCACGCTCTGCACGCGCGCGCCCTCCTTGCCGCTCTGCGGATCGATCTGCACGCCGAGCATCGCGCGGCGCTCGCCCATCTCCGGCATGCCGTTGCGGAAGAAGAGCACGTCACGCCGCTCGCGCGCCCCGAGCTGCGTCGACAGCTCCGCCACCTCGCGCGCCGCCTTATCGAGCCGCTGCCGCGCCTCGTCGAGCTTCGCGCGCGTCTTGGCTTCCTCCTCTTCGCGCTTCGCCCGCTCCTTGGCGAGCTCGGCATCGCTGCGCTCGAGCTCGGCGACCTCCGCGGCCTTTCCACCACGCTTGACCGGCTCGGTCTGCGCCGCCGCGGCTGCGCACATGCCCAACAAACAAACCAGGAACATCTTCTTCATGGAAGTCTCCGCGAAAAATTCAGAAATTGGCGCTCACCATCTCGGCGTAGC
>JBIOZI010000345.1:0-19862 GCA_044871085.1 Steroidobacteraceae bacterium
CAGCGCATCGAGCGGCCGCGAGAACAGGATGGGCACCGAGAGCTGCGCGCCATGGCGGATCGGATACGCCACGATCATGTACGCGCACAGCGCGAAGCCCGCGAGGGCCAGCGGATGCAGCCAATCGTACGCGAGGCCGACGACGCCCGCGCACATGCCGATCATCAGCACGTAGTCGAGGAAATCCTTCTGCCGGAAGGCGATGCGCTGCCGGCGCTTCATGCCGTACAGGTTGTGAAAGACAGCGGGGTTGATTTCTTCCATGTTGGTTCTCGGTTCAATGAGTGCCGTGGGACTGCAGGACGACGTGGGCGTTCGTCCCGCCGAAGCCGAACGAGCTCACGCCCGCGATGAGCGGCGTGTCGTCCGGGCTCGAGCCGTCCGCGCCGGCCGGCGGCCGCCAATCCTGCAGCTTCGTCACCAGGTAGAAAGGCGACCCGTCCAGGTCGATGGCGGGGTTCACCTGCTCGAAGTTCGCGAGGCCCGGAAGCTGCCGGTGCCGCAGCGACAGCAGCACCTTGATGATGCCGGCGATGCCCGCCGCGGTTTCCAGGTGGCCGATGTGCGTCTTGACCGTGCCGATGCCACAGCCGCCCGGCGCCGGCGTGCTCGAGAAATGCCGCGCGAGGTTTTTCCAGGCGCGCTTGAGGCCGGTGATCTCCATCGGGTCGCCCTTGGGCGTGCCGGTCCCGTGCGCCTCTATGTAGCTCACGCGATCGGGTGAAATGCCGGCGCGCTTGTACGCGTCCTGGATCACCTGCGACTGCGCGTACGCATTCGGGGAAGTGAGCGTGTACGACTTGCCGCCGTGGTTGATCGCCGAGCCCTTGACGATGCCGTAGATGTTGTCGCCGTCTTCGACGGCCTTCTTCAGCGGCTTGAGCAGGATCATGCCGGCGCCCTCGCCGCGCACGTAGCCGTCGGCGCCGGCGTCGAAGGTGCGGCACTGGCCGCGCGGCGACAGCATGCCGGTCTTGGCGAACGCGATGAACGTGGTCGCCGTCAGCAGCACGTTGATGCCGCCCACGAGGGCCATGCTCGATTCGCCGCTGTTGATCGAGCGCACCGCGTGGTGCAGCGCGAACAAGGCGCTCGAGCAGGCGGTGTCGAACGGCGTGCTCGGCCCGCGCAGGTTGAAGAAGTGCGAGATCCGGTTCGCGACGATCGAAAGATAGTTGCCGGTCGACCGGTGCGCCTCCACCGACGGCGCGTTGGCATCGAGCAGCTCGCGGTAGTCGAGCCCGGCGACGCCGATGTACACGCCGGTGTCGGTGCCCGAGAGCGCCGACGGTGGATAGCCCGCATCCTCGAGGCAGCCCCAGCTCAGCTCCAGCATCAGGCGCTGCTGTGGGTCCATCAACTGCGCCTCGGTGGGCGAGATCTGGAAGAACTTCGCGTCGAACTTGTCGACGTCGTCCATGAGCCCGGCCCACTTGCTGTGGGTCTTGTTGGGCTCGCGGGAGTCGCCGAAGAAGCGGCCGGTGTCCCAGCGGTCCGAGGTCACCTCCCGCACGCTGTTCACGTTGCGGATCAGGTTGTCCCAGAACTGCGCGGGGCTGGCCGCGCCCGGCATGCGGCAGTCGAGGCCGATCACGGCGATGTCGGTATCCGCCGGGCGGTGTTCAGTAGTTTGATCGTGGTTCATGAGGGCTCAGAATTGATATTGCAGCCTGAAGATCGCCTGCTTCTGATCGCGCACCGGGCCCAGTCCGTCGCTCTCGCGCCGCGCGTACGGCCAGGCGACGTTGAACCCCAGGCTCCAGTTGTCGTTGAGCTTGTAGCTGCTCATCAGCATGCCGAGCAGGCTCTCGTCGGGCAGGTTGTAGAAGCCGAGAAAATTGATGGACAGATCGTCGTGCAGCAGCCGCTTGGTCACGTTCACCAGCAGCGAGCGCCGATCGCGCGGAATCTCGATGTCCTCGCCCCGGTGGGCGATGTGCTGGTTGACCGCCTCGAGGCTCATCGTGAGCGACGTGCTCGGCGCGTACTCGAGCGCCAGGTAGGCGTCGATGGCATCGCGCTCCACGATCTGCGCCGAGGAATCCGTGAACGGCTTGCCCGACTTGAGCGCCGCCTCGCCGCGCACCAGGAACGACCCGAACGCGTGGTTGAACGACACGCCGAACAGCCCGATGCGCCGGCGCTCGCGCGCGACGCCGAACCAGCTCAGCCCGCGGGCATACTCGTTGTCGAGCAGGCTGGCCGCCATGAGCGTGAAGTCCGAGCTCGTGAAGCTCTTCTTCCAGCTGAGGCCGGTCTCGTACCGGCCCGAGTCACCGCCGATGGCCGTGCGGTAGATGGACGGATCGAAGAAGTAGGCCGAGTCGCGGCCCGGGTTCTGGTTGAACTCGGCGCGCGGCGTGAAGAAGAAGCTCCAGCGGCTCGAATCCGCGAACTGGTCGACCGTCAGCATGAACTGGCCGATCCGCAGCTCGTCGAGGTTGAAGTTGAACAGCTCGCGGTTGTCGCGCGGGCTCACCTCGTCGGTGATGGGCGCGAGGATCGACTCGCCCCAGGGCAGCGTCTGCACGCCCGCGCGGATGCTGGTGTGTCCGAAGCTCGTCTGCAGATAGGCCTGCGACACCACGGTGTCGAAGCCCTCCTCGTGCCGGTGGTCCTGGGCCAGGAACGCGGTGGTCTTCGCATTCACCTGCGCGAAGAACTTCTTGGCGAAGTAGCGGGAGTACTCGAGCTGCGCCGACGTGCGGTTCTTCACCCAGGTGTCCGGCGTCTCGACCTTGTACGACAGCTCCTGCGCCAGCGTGACGCGCAGGGGCGACTCCTCGCCGACCGTGATGTCGGCCGGCGCGCCACCGAACTGCGGCGCGTCCGCGGTCGCAGCGCCGTCGGGCTCGCTCTGCGCCGCCGCGCTGCCGGCGATGCCGAGCGCCAGCGCGCACAGGGTGGTGGAGAAGGTGTTCAAACGCGCAATCCCCTGGCGGTTCAGTTGTAGTAAGTACGCAGCGCGGAGAGGCTGCGCTCGCGGAACGTGAAGTCGGTGAGACTGCGCTCCGTCAGCAGCTCGTCGGGCACGCTCTTGTTGTAGGTGACCGAGACGTTCTGGATGGCGGAGATGCGGTGGGTGACGAGGTTGTTCATCGTCTGCAGCTTCGACATCCACACGCCTTCGACCTGCGTCACCTGGCGGTTCAGCCGCTGGCGGTACAGCTTGCCCGCGCGGTTGAAGATGTCCTCGCGCAGGATGATGTTGCGCTGCTGGTCGACCCAGAGCTGCGACTTGCCGTAGGCCGTCTTCTTCGCGCGCGCGGCGTTCGGCACGGACTCGATCACCCAGACGGTACGGCCGTCCTGCGTGTCGGCGCGCAGCGTGGTGAAGTCGTACTCGTCGATCTTGCGCAACTGCACGTCGTCGGAGAAGAACTCCGTGCCGAAGAAGCTGCCGCCGTCCTCGTTGCCGTCGCCGCCCGAGACCAGCCGGCGCACCTTCGCGAGCGCGGGCAGGTACAGCAGCACGTCGTTCTCGCGGCCCGTCTGGAAATACTCGTACGTCAGCAGCCCCACGTCCTTGTCACTGATGGGCTGCAGCACCAGCGCGATCGAGCGCGAGTCCTTGTTGTCGACACCGACTTTCTTCTCGGCGACCTCGAGCAGCGTGACCCGCGGCTTCTCCTTGCAGGCGATGTTGCCGTCCTTGACGGCGTAGCGGCAGGTGGACAGCTGCGTCTTGACGACGGCCGTGGTGAAGGCCCGGCGGCTCACGTCGTCCACCTTGCGCATCACGTCCATCGCCTCGGAGGCGGACGCGCTCCGCGCGCCGAGCAGGCAGGCCAGGGCCGCGGCCGTGACTGCGAAAGGAATGAGAGTCTTCATGTTCACCTCGAAATGGTTGGGGATCAGGCGCGCGCGTCCTTCGGGACCGCGGCGAGCTCCACCGGCTGCTCGCGCTTCTGTCCGAAGCGCAGGCCGAAGGCGAGGATCAGCGCGGGCATGAGGAACAGCTCGCAGACCAGGCCCGAGAAGATGGAGAGGAAGCCGAATCGGCCGAGGCTCGCGAGCCCGGGCGTGCTGGCGATGGCCATGATTCCGAAGCCGAAGCCCAGGATCATCGACGTGAAGACGATGCCCTGCCCGCACTCCTTCACGGTGTCGACCAGCGCGTGGCGGATGTCGCCGCTCTTCAGCACCTCGCTGCGATACACCGTCACGAAATGGATGGTGTCGTCGACGGCGATGCCCACGGCGATCGGCGCCAGCATCATGGTGTAGAAATCGAGCGGCTGGCCCGTGAGGCCGAGGATGCCCAGCGGCAGGAACGACGGGATCACGTTGGGAATCAGCGAGATCACGCCGGCGCGGAACGAGCTGAAGATCACCAGCAGAATGGCCGAGATGATGAGCAGCGACAGCCCGAAGCTCTGCAGCTCGTTCACCACCAGGTAGTCCGCGGTCTTCATCCCCATGGCGAACAACCCCGTGATCGACACCGTGGCGGCGGGATAGCGCTGCTTGATCTCGCCCAGCGAGGCGTTGATGTCGCTCTTCATGCGCTCGAACACGGCGGTGTACTCGTACGAGCCGTAGCTGCGCAGCGTCACCGTGACGTTCGCCTTGCGGTAGTCCTCGCTGACGAGCCGGCCGCGCTCCTCGGGGTCGGCCACGTTGAACGTGAACAGCGTCTGCGACAGCGCCTCGCGCGTCGCCGGGATCGCGTACATCTCGGCGCGGCCCTCGTTCTGCTTGCGGTACGCGTCCTTGACCACGTCGACGATGGACGAGGTGGTGACGACGTAGCGGCCGTAGTCGGTGCGCAGCCTGCGCTGCATGTCGTCGATGACGTGCAGCACCGCGGGATCCTGGAACGCATTCTCCGCGCCCAGGTCGAGGTACAGCGACATGCGCGACGAGCCCGCCATCTTCTCGTCCATGAGCTTGATGCTCTGGAAAAAGTTCGAATCCTCGTGGTACTGGTCGTAGATGCTGTAGTCCACCTTCACCTTGAACGCGCCCACCACGCACACCGCGAACACCACCATGAACGGCACGATGTACGCGAACGGCCGCCTGGCCACGGCCGGCACGATGCGGTCCAGCCAGCGTTGCAGCACCGGCAGGAAGTTCGGCGTGAGCCGCGCGAACAGCGCGGCGGCACGGTTGCGGCGCACCGGCGCCTGCACCCCGGCCGGCGGCGACGGGGCCCAGAAACCGAGCAGCACCGGCAGTAGATAGATGGCCATGAAGAACACCACGCCCACGCCGATGGCCGACATCAGCGAGAAATTCTTGACGGGCGCGAGATTGGTGTAGACCAGCGACAGCATGCCGGCCATCGCCGTGACGGTGGTCAGCAGGCAGGCCAGCCCCGACTTCTCGTAGATCGCGCGCATCGCCGCGGCGAAGTCCAGGCCCGCGTGCCGGAACAGCACGTACCCCGAGATCAGGTGCGTGACGTCGGCCATGCCGACGGTGAGTATCAGCAGGATGGTCAGCACGACGAACGGCGAGGCGGACAGCCCCAGTAGTCCGGCGAGGCCCAGCGTCCAGATGACGCTGAGGATGATGAGCAGGCAGGGCCAGACCACGCCCGCGAACGAGCGGAAGATCACCAGCAGCGCGAAGGCCATGATCAGCAGAGCGGCCAGGTAGAGCGCGCCCATCTCCTCGCCCATGCGCACCTGGTTCTCCGAGTCGATGGTGTTGCCGACCTTGTAGTACCCGAGGTGGCCGGCGTACTTAGGCTGCTCGAGGATGCGGTTCAGCGCCGCGTTCAGCGCCACGTAGTCGGCCATGTCGGTGGGCTTGAAGCTCGGCAGCTCGCGGCGCGACTCATCCACCGTCATCGTGGGGCCGGCCATCGACAGGTCCACCGCGGCGCCGGCGTCGACCTGCTCCGAATCCACGGGAATCGCGCCGAAATCCGTCTTGATGTAGATGGCGCCGTACTTCATGTCCTTCGAGAAGTACGTCAGCGGGATGTCGCGCTCCACGTGGGCGGTGGCGCGGATCTCGCGCAGCGCCTCCGCGTCCCTGGGCACGGTTTCGCCCACCAGCCAGCGCGAGCGCAGCACGTCGTCCTCCACCGACAGCACCGGCGCGTTGATGAGGCTGTTGACCTCGACGATGTGATCGAGCGCGGAGGTCTCGCCGGGCTTGAGCGAGGAGTGGTAATCGACCAGCTCGTCGCGGATTCCCTTCACCGCCTCGAGCGACTGCGCCGAGAACACGTCCCCGTCGCGCGGCTGGTAGACGATGACGACGCCGTCGTCGCTGCCGAACTGGTCGTGGAACTGGTTGTACGCGACGTACGCGGCATCGTCCTGCTCGAGCCAGCGCTCGATGGTGAAGTCGAACTGCAGCCGGGAGATGCCATAGACGCACAGCGCCGTACCGGCCGCGAAGAACAGCAGCACCAGCCATCTCACCTTCCGGACCTGCGCCGGCACGTTGGAGAGATAGGTGGCGATCCAGCTCAATAGGGTTTTCATTTGCTCAGCTCAGCTTCGTTTCGGTGGGCGCGCGCAGCGCACGGACGCAGAAGTTGCGGAAGGTGACCAGGACGACACCCTTCTCGTTGGCGATGCGGATGTCGAACTTCTTCACCTCCGCGTTGATCGGCCGCTCGCCCGACAGCGCGACGTGGACGTAGCAGTTGCGGGCGGTGTGCCCGGTGATCTCGATCTCGTCGATCGCGAACGGCAGGTGCGGCACCGGCGCATCCCCGCCGCCGATGAGCGCGGACACCGCCTGCAGCGCGCCATCGACGATGCAGGGATGCAGGATGAACTCGTCGAAGTCGTCGGAGCGGGTGCCGGGCTTGCGCCGGTCGCTCATGGCGAGGCGGCACAGCGCGAAGTCATCGGCGATGTGCAGCTCCTGCATCGTGCGGAACGCCGGCCCGTACTGGATGCCCACCTGGGCGAACAGCCGGTAGAAATGCTCGCCCTCGACCCGCCGTGCGCAGGTCTGCTTCAGGGCTTCGATGTCCAGGCTCTGCGCGGCGTCGCCGTGCGGTGTGCGCGCATCTTCGAACAGCACGGTGCCTTCGGAATGAACGATGCGCTCGCAGTCGTCGTCGCTCGAGGTGATGACGTACTCCGCGCCGTTCTCGGCGGGCAGCAGCGAGGTCTGCACCAGCTGGCGGTCGGCGCGCAGCACCAGCGGCTGCACCCACACCACGTCCTGCACGCGGCACACCTTCTTCGCGCCCGCGAGGCTCGCGGCGACACAGGCCATTTCCAGGAATCCAGAGCCGGGGAAGATGCGCTGGCCGTTCACCTGGTGATCGCGCGCATAGAACTCGCCCGACGACAGCACCGAGGTGAAGCTCACCTCGTTCAGCGTGGAGGAGTTGTAGGCGATCAGCGGGTGCAGCGGCGCGCCGCCGCGCGGCCGGGCGCGCGATTCGCCTATCCAGTGCCGTTCGCGTGCGAATGGATAGGTGGGCAGCGAGACGCGGCGCGGCCGGCGCCGCGACCACAGCCGCTCCCAGTCGAGCTCCTCGCCGCCGATCCAGGCACGCGCGAGCTCGCCGAGATTGCGCGCCGCGAACAGCGCCGCGAGCTCGGCCTGTCTCTGCGGCGACGCGCGCTTCGCGCCGCGCCGCGGGTCGAGACTGCCGCGCAGGATTGCCGCGCAGGACTTCTGCGTAGTCCACTCGTCGAGATGCTCGATCAGCGCGCGCACGTCGTCGACCACGCAGGCCAGGCGCTCGGGCATCGCCTCGCGTCCCACCTGCAGCGTGTACGACAGCGCGTCGAGGTCGACGTCGGTGTCCTTGACGACGCGCGCGAGCAGCCGCTCGGCCGCCTCGGCCAGCCGCTCCTCGTTCTTCGCCGAAATCGCGATGAGGAACGGACCTTGGGTGTCGGAGCGCGCCGCCGCGACGGGCGTGAATTCCTCCAGCACCACGCAGGCATTGACGCCGCCGGCGCCGAAGGAATTGACCAGCGCGCGGCGCGGATGCGATGCCGGCGCCTCCCATGGCAGCAGCGCGTGCTGCAGGCGGAAGGGTGAGCCGGTGAAATCGATGTTGGGGTTCACCTCGTCCGAGTTCAGGGTGGGCACCAGTTGTTTGTGCTTCATCTGCAGGATGACCTTCGTCAACGCCGCGATGCCTGCCGCCGATTCCGAATGCCCGAGGTTGCCTTTCACCGAGCCCAGCGCGCAGAACTGCCGTTGCGCGGTGTCGGCGCGGAACGCCTGCGTCAGCGCGACCACCTCGAGGCTGTCACCGAGCTGCGTGCCCGTGCCATGTCCCTCGACGTAGCCGATGGACTCCGGATGGATGCCGGCGCCGCGCAGCGCGCGCGAGATCAGGCTCGCCTGGGAGCCGGGGTTCGGCGCGGAGTAGTTGTTGGAGCGGCCGGCATGATCGAAGGCGCTGGCCGCGATGACGGCGTGGATTTGGTCGCCGTGCTCGAGCGCCTTGGCCAGCGGCTTGAGGATCAGCGTGCCGACGCCCTCGCCCGGCACGAAGCCCTCGTCGCCGGCGCCGAAGCTGCGGGTCTTGCCCGAGGTCGCGAGCATGCGCCGCTGGCAGAACGACAGGTACTTCGCCGGAGGTAGATAGAGGTTCACGCCGCCGGCGATCGCGACCTGGCATTCGCCCTTGCGCAAGCTCTCGCAGGCGAGATGCAGCGCGACCAGCGAGGACGAGCAGGCCGTATCGACCGGCATGCTGGGCCCCTGCAGGTCGAAGAAATAGGACACGCGATTGGCGATCGACCAGGGCAGCGCGCTCGCGGAGACCGCGCCCGCGCCCCCCATCTGCTCGCCGGCCACGAGGTTGTAGGAGTTGGTCGTGACGCCGACGTACACGCCCACGGCCGCGCTCTTTCCCTTCGGAAATGCACGCCGCAGCCCTTCGCGCGTGTAGCCCGCGTCTTCCAACGCCGACCAGACCGAGCTCAGGAACAGCCGCTCCTGCGGGTCGATGAGCCGCGCTTCCTCGGCGGGAATGTTGAAGAACGGCGCGTCGAACTTGTCGAAGTCCTCGAGGAAGGCGCCCCACTTGCAGTAGATCTTGCCGTCGCGCGCCTTGTCCGGATCGGCGTGGTACAGCGCCTCCGCGTCCCAGCGGCCCGCGGGCACTTCGCCAACCAGATCCCGGCCGCTGCGCAGGTTCTCCCAGTACTCCTCGAGATCACGCGAATGCGGGTAGAGCCCGTGCACGCCGACGATGGCGATGGGCTCGGCGGCGATGGGCCCGGCCGCGCCGGGCGGCGTGGACGAATTCCGTGCGGGCTCTTGCGCACTGGCGGGAGGCGCGCTGGTGTCCACCATGGTCGCCTCGTTGGCAGCCGCGAGCACGGGCTGCGGGGCCTGCTCGCCGAGCCTGCGCGTCAGCGCCTGCGGCACGGTCGCCGCGAGGTGGCGCGCGAGCTCGTCGATGGAGCCGTATTCGTAGAACAGGGTCTTCGGCAGCTCGCCCAGGTCGGTGGTTAGTTTGGCATTCAGGCGGCCGACGACGATCGAATCGATGCCGAACGCGTCGAAGCGCTCCTGTGCATCGATGTGCCCGGCGGCGAGCTTGATCTCCTCGCCGATGAGCTGCTTGAGATAGCTCTCGGCCGCGGCGACGAGGCCCGCGGCATCCGTGGCCGGCGGCAGGGCCGGCAGCGTGGCCGGCGTGACAGTCGCGGCCGGCGCCGGCGCACGGCGCAGGTACGCCTGGATCTTCGCGGCGTTTCCATACAGCACCAGCGCCTGCGGGCGGTCGGAGCGCAGCGCCTCCTCCCAGGATGCGATGCCTTCGGCCGTCGGCAGCGCGGCGAGACCGGTGGCGGCCTCGGTGCGCGCCAGCTCGCCGGCATCGAGTTTCATCCCGCCCTCGGCCCAGAACGGCCAGTCGATGGCGAGCGTGCGTCCGGTGCGCTGCTGCCGGCCGCGCAGCAGCTCGCGCGATTCGGCGAACGCGTCGAGGAAGCGATTCGCATAGGCGTAGTCGCACTGGCCCGGATTTCCGAGCGCCCCCGCCACCGAGGAGAACATCACGAACAGGTCGAGATTCTCGTCGCGGGTGGCGCGGTCCAGGTTCACGGCACCCGCGATCTTGGGCGCGAGCACCGCGTCGAGCTCCGCGGCCGTCTTCTTGATGATGAATGCATCGCGCGTGACGCCGGCGGCATGGATGACGCCGTTGATCGCGCCGAAGCGCGCCCTGGCCTCCGCCACCGCCCGCTCGACTGCCTCGTAGCTCGCGACGTCGGCTTGTAGATAGGCGATGCGGGCGCGCTCCGGGTCGAGCGCGACCAGCCGTTTCTGCTGGCCCGCGCTG
Source organism: Steroidobacteraceae bacterium (assembly GCA_044871085.1). GTDB lineage: Bacteria > Pseudomonadota > Gammaproteobacteria > Steroidobacterales > Steroidobacteraceae > CADEED01. The sequence goes on from JBIOZI010000345.1 coordinate 10,235, forward strand.
AGCGCGGAGCGTCCGAGCAGCACGAGGCGCGCGTCGAAGGTGCGCACCAGGTATTCGCAGAAGATGGAACCGAGGCCGCCGAGCCCGCCGGTGACCAGGTAGACGCCGCCCTGCTTCAACGGCAGGTCCGCAGGCGTTGCCGTGGAAGTGGCGGGCACGAGCTCGCGCACGCTGCGTCCGCAGTCATGACGGACCTCCGCCGCGCGCCCGGCGTCCGCCAGCTCCTCGAGCACGATGCCGGCCACTTCCGCCGGTGAGCGCGGCTGGCCGCCGAGGTCGACGACGACGCCGCAGTAGTTGGGATTCTCGAGCGCCAGTGTGCGGTAGAAGCCCGCGAGGGCGGCCGCGTACGGCGCCGCTTCGGGCTGCGCGCCGAAGCACGCGACGACGCGCGCACCGGGATGCTTGTGCGCCAGCAGCGCCTTGCACAAATTGAATGCCGGGTGGATGCCGAACTCCGCGCTCACCCCGTGCTGCACGATGCGCGTGGGCAGGCGTCCGCGTCGTTTCAGGCACGCGACCAGTTCCTGGAAATCCGCCTCGCTCCGCGGATCGACGGTGAACACGTCGGGCGCGGTTTCGCGGAACGCCGTGCCCGGCATCACCAGCACGGGCGCGGGCATGGCGGCATCGCCGGCCTGCTTCTGCATCAACGCGGCGCACAGCGCGTCCGACGTGTCGAGCAGTAGCGTCGCGCCCGGCGCGCCGGATGGATTCGGGATTTCGAGCGCGCGCGCCTGCCAGCGGGGCTCGAAGGTTTGCCGCCGCCGCGGCTCGGCCTCGATCCGAGCGGGCGAAGCCGGCGCAGCCGCGGCGGCGGGAGCGACCCAATATCGCTCTTGTGCGAATGGATAGGTGGGCAGGCTCATGCGCCGCGGCCGGCCGGCCGCGGGATACAGGCTGCTCCAGTCGGCGTCGAGCCCCTTGACCCACAGCTCGAGGAAACTCGCGGCCTTGCCCGCGACCAGCCACTGCTGCGCGAGCGCGCGCAGATCCGCATTGGTGTTGAAGATGCCGAGCGCTTCGTCGCGCCCGACCTGTCCGCAATGGACCCCCTCGATGCGCTGCGTGCCGGCGAGCCAGGCGTCGAGCTTCGCGACGAGGTCCTGCGGCGTGCGCACCGCGAGCCCGAGGCGTTCTTTGAACATCTCGCGGCCCACTTGCAGCGTGTACGCCAGCGCCGCGAGATCGAGCGCGCCGGAGGCATTCTCGCGCCGCACGAAGTCGTGCAGGTCGCGCGCCTTCTGCCGCAGCTGCGCCGCGTCGCGCGCCGACAGCACCACCGCGTACTCCTGCTGCGGCGTTGTGGCGGCCAGCACCCTTTCGGCCGGCGTGTACTCCTCCAGCACCAGGTGCGCATTCGTGCCGCTGAACCCGAACGAGCTCACGGCCGCGCGGCGCCGCACGCCGGCGGGCGCGTCCCAGGCGCGCTTCTCGCGGCAGATGTAGAACGGGGAATTCTTGAAATCGAACAGCGTGTTCTCTTCGCGCACGTTGAGCGTGGGCGCCAGCGTCCGGTGGCGCATCGACAGCAGCACCTTCTGCACGCTGGCCACGCCCGCGGCGCCGGACACGTGCCCGATGTTGGTTTTCACCGAGCCCAACGCGCAATAGTTCTTGCGCGCGGTCTTCTCGCCGAACACCGTCGCGAGCGCTTCGAGCTCGATGGGGTCGCCGAGCTTGGTGCCGGTGCCGTGCGTCTCGATGTAGTCGATCGATTCCGGATCGATGCCGTACCGCGCGTACAGCGTGCGCTCGAGCTCGATCTGGCTGTTCACGCTCGGGGCGGTGATGCCGTTGGTCTTGCCGTCCTGGTTGACGCCGGAGCCGAGGATGACGCCGTAGATGGTGTCACCGTCCGCCTCCGCGTCCGCCAGGCGCTTGAGCACCACCGCGCCGACGCCCTCACCGGGCACGAAGCCATTGGCCTCGTTGTCGAAGGTCTTGCACTGGCCGTCGGGAGACAGCATGCCGGCCTGGCACATGCCCACGTACGACTCGGGCGTGAGATACAGCGTGACGCCGCCCGCCAGCGCCATGTCGATCTCGCGGTTCTGCAGTGCCTGGCAGGCGAGATGAATGGCGACCAGCGACGAGGAGCAGGCCGTGTCGATCGGAATCGCCGGGCCCTTGAGATTGAGGTAGTAAGCCATGCGGGCCGCGCCGATGGCGAAGCTGTTGCCCGTGGTGTCGACGCTGGCCGAGCCGCCGCGCGACAGCAGCAACGAATACTCGTTGCTCATGATGCCCAGGTAGACGCCGCACTTCGCGCTGCTCAGCGTCTTGTTGGAATAGCCGGCGTCTTCGAAGGCCTTGTACGACTCCTGCATGAACAGCCGGTGCTGCGGATCCATGTTGGCGGCCTCCGCGGGCGAGATCCGGAAGAACAGCGGATCGAAGCAGTCCACGTCGTCCAGCATGCCGAGCCACTTGCAGTACACCTTGCCGGGCTTGCCGGGCTGCGGGTCGTAGTACTGGTTGACGTCCCAGCGCGAGGGAGGAATCTCGACCACGGAGTTGCGCCCGGCGGCGAGGTTCTCCCAGTACTGCCCCAGGTCCGGCGCCTGCGGGTACCTGCCCGACATGCCGACGATCGCGATCTGCTCCGCGCGCGCAATGGCGGGCGCGGGCGCAGTCGGCACTCGAGCCGGAACCGGTGCGGGCAACGCGGCCGGCACACTGCCGCGGCCCCGCGTCTTCCTGCCGAGCACCGGCCAGTCGCCGGTAGTCAGGGCGCGCGGCGCCGCGACGGCCGGGTGACCGGACATGGACGAGGACGAAGAAGAGGACGTGGCCGCGGTCGCGGTCGTAGCCGGCTTCGGCTTCGCGACCGCCTTGCCCGCGCTCCTGGCCTTGTCCTTCGTGAACGCCAGCGGCTGCGAGGTCTTGGGCGCGGACACGGCACGCTCGGCCGCGGGTGCCGGAATCGTCGCCGGCGCCGCTGCGCTGCCGGCCTTGACGATCTCCTCCTGCAAGAAAGCGGCGAGATCGCGAATGTTGGGGTAGTCATACACGCGCGTGGCCTGCACCGACAGCCCGTACTTCTTGTTGATGACCTTGACCCACTCGACGCCGACGATGGAGTCGAGGCCGAGCTCCATGAAGGGCTTGTCCACGTCGATGTCCGCGGCCTCCATGTACAGAGCCTCCGCGAGACTGGTGCGCAGCTGCAGTTGCAGCTCGGCCGCCGAAACGGCGGCTCCGGCCGGCGCGGCCGGCACAGGCACCGGCACGCTCGCGATGTCGCTCCCGGTCAGCACTTCTTCGGACTCCTGCGGGTAGCCCGATTCATCCACTTCGTCGGTGGGCAGCTCCAGCGTGAGACTCACCGGCGCCGCGATGGCCGCCGGCGTGGTCACGTCGTCGAGACCCATCAGTTGCACGCCGGGCTTGCCGGTGGCCGATGCGGCCGGCAGCTCGGCTGCCAGGTCCGCAAGCTGTATGGCCTGTGGCTTCGCGAGCGGCGCGGCCGAAACCGTGGCCGGCGCCGCCTCGTGCAGCGCCAGTCCGCGCAGCTGCACGCAGACCGCGCCCTGCGCGTCGCACAGGTCGAGGTCGAGCCGGCCCTGCGCACGTCGCGCCCAGACCAGCATCTCGGGCATGCAGGCGAATACGATGCGCAGCGACTCGAGCGCCAGCGGCATGGCCGTGGCATCGCCCAGCGAGGCGGCGGCCTGCACCGCGGCCGCGAGCATCACCGGATTCAGTAGATAGGACTGGGCGCGCTCGGACTCGGGCAGCACCAGCCGCGCCAGCAGCTCGTCGGGGCCGCGGCGCAGCGCGCGGATCGCGGCGTGCGGCGGCATCTGCGCCGGCTGCAGGCGCGCTTCGAGCTGCGCGACGTCGAGCCGCGCGGTGGCCGGCTGGCGATCGTCATACAGCGCGTCGCCCTGACAGTGGACGATGGCGGCATCCTCGCCGCCGCTGGGGCCGGCGCCGGGGCTGTAGATTTCGAAGCCTATTTTCTCGTCCGCCTGCTCGAACAGCGCGATGCGCACCGGTGAGGCGGCCTCCGAATGGCCGCTCCGCGGCTGGCCCCAGGCGACGTTGCGCAACTCCAGCATGCGCGACTCCGAGCGGCTCGGCGCCGCCTGGTCCACGGCGGCGCGCGCCATCTCGAGGTACGCGATGGCCGGCAGATCCACGCGCAGCACCGATGTGAAACGCTGCTCGCGCAGGTCGGAGGTATTCGTGTGCAACAGCGGATGGAGCACCGCCGGGCTCGCCGCGGCCGCGGGCAGCGGTGCCGTCGGCGCCGGCAGGGGCGCGGCGTTCGCCGTTGCCGGCGTGTCGGCCGGCGCGTCGGCGACGATCTGCCCGACATTCTCGATCCAGTATTTCTCCCGCGCGAATGGGTAGACAGGCAGACCGATGCGCCGCGGCCGCGTGTCGTACAGCGCATTCCAGTCGGGCTGCAGGCCCTTCACCCACAGCTCGAGCAGCCGCGGGTGGTTGCGGCGGGCGATCCACTTGTCGATGGTCTCCTGCAGGTCCGGGTCCGCGGTGAACAGCGACAGCGTGTCGCGGTGTTCCTTGACGGCACCCTGGATCACGCCGTCGATGTCCTGCTCGCCGTCGAGATGCCGCCGCAGCTTGTCGGCCAGCTCCTCCGCAGAACCCACCACCAGGCCGAGGCGCTCCTCGAGCGCTTCGCGGCCCACCTGCAGCGTGTACGCGACGGACTGCAGGTCGACGCCCGCGTTCGCGCGCAGGAACCCGAGCAGGTCGCGCGCGCGGCGCTGTAATTGCTCGGCGGTCCGCGCGGACAGCGGCACGATGACCGGCGCATCGACCGCGCGCACCGGCGCCGGTTCGAACTCTTCCACGATCAGGTGCGCATTCGAGCCGCCGGCGCCGAACGAGGAAATACCCGCGATGCGCATGCGCTCGCGGCCCTCGACCACCGGCCGCGCCCAGTCGCGCAGCGACTGGTTGACCACGAAGGGGCTGTTGCCGAAGTCGATGTTGGGATTCAGCCGCGCCGAATGCAGCGACGGCGCGATCTGGCGGTGCCGCATCTGCAGCAGCACCTTCGTGAGGCCGGCGATGCCGGCCGCGGATTCGCAATGTCCGATGTTCGACTTCGCGGAACCGATGGCGCAGAAGCCGTTCGGCAGAGCCGTGCCCTGCGCGCCGAACGCCTTGGTGAGCGAGGCGATCTCGATGGGGTCGCCGAGCTTCGTGCCCGTGCCATGCGCCTCCAGGTAGGAAACGTGGCGCGGGTTCGTGTTGGATTCGGTGAGCGCCTGGAGGATCACCGCCGCCTGCGCCTGCGGATTCGGCACGGTATAGCCGTTGGTCTTGCCGCCGTGATTGAGCGCGCTGCCCTTGATGATGCCGTAGATCTGATCGCCGGCCGCGATGGCATCCGACAATCTCTTGAGCACCACCGCGCCGACGCCCTCGCCCGGGATGTAGCCGTCGCCACCCTCACCGAAGCTCTGGCAATGCCCGTCGCTCGAGATGAACTGGCCGGCGCTGAGCAGCTGGTACTTGCTGGGATGGATGCTCACGTTGACGCCGCCCGCGATCGCGAGGTCCGTGCGTCCGTGCTTCAGGTCCTGGCAGGCGAGATGAATCGCGGTCAGAGACGAAGAGCACATCGTGTCGAGAGTGAGGCTCGGGCCGTGCAGGTTGAGCACGTACGACACGCGGTTCGCGATGCTCGCGAGGCTGCCGGACAGGTTGTACTCGCCGTACATCACGCCGACGTACACGCCGACCTGGCCGGCGAGCCCCGTCTTGTTAGGGACCTGCAGCGTCGCGCGCGTGTAGCCCGCGTCCTCGACCGCCATCCACGCGTGCTGCAGGAACAGGCGCTCCTGCGGATCGATGACGCGCGCCTCGCGCGGCGAGATGTTGAAGAACAGAGGATCGAACTCGTCCACGCCCTCGATGAAGCCGCCCCACTTGCTGTAGTGACGGCCGGGCTGGCTGCGATCCTCGCTGTAATGCTTGCGCCAGTCCCAGCGCGACGGCGGCACTTCGGTGATGCAGTCCTTGCCGTCGCGCAGGTTGCGCCAGAACGTGTCGATGTCCGGGCTCTCGGGATACCTTCCCGACAAACCCACTATGGCGATGGGCTCGACGGTGGCGGCCGGCTCGCGGTGTGCGCCGCGTTCCTCGGCGCGGATCGACGCACCGCGTTGCACACGCGGACGCTGCGGACGCTGGGAGGGCTGGGATGCCGCCGGACGAACGACCGGCAACGCCGGCTTGGCCTGCGCGGAGGGCGCTGCGGGCGCGAACAGCCTGGTCAGCGCCGCGGCATGCGAGGCGACGAAATACCGCGTGAGCTCCGCCAGTGTCTGGTATTCGAAGAACAGCGTCTTCGGCAGCGAGCCGAAGGTCTTCTCGAGCTCCGCGACCAGCTTCATGGTCATGATGGAGTCGATGCCGTACTTCTCGAACGGCGCGGCCGCGTCGATCTTGCCCGCGGCCAGCTTGAGCACCGGCGCGAGCTGGCGCTTCAGGAACTCCAGAGTCTTCGGCTGCAGGTCCTGCGGCGCGAGAGCCAGGGGCTGCGCCGGACTGGCAACGGCCGGCAACCCGGCAACCTCGATTCCGGTTCCGGTTTCGATTTCTATTTCGGCTTCGCCTGCGGCAACGTCGGCCGCCGCGAACAAGGCGCGGCGCAGCCGCGGGAGATCTCCGTGCGCCACCTGGATCTGCGCCTGCGGCCAGTGCAGGCAGCGGTGGAACGCCGCGAGGCCGTCGGCGGTAGATAGGGTGTGCAGCCCGGCCGAGGTGCGCAGCAGCTCCTGCGTCGCCTCGTCGACGCGCATTCCGCCGTCCTGCCACAGCGGCCAGTTGACGGCCACGGTGCGGCCACCGGCTTTCCCGGCGCGCACCTGCGCGGTGCGGTGCGCCGCGAACCAGTCCATGAATCCATTCGCGGCCGCGTAGTCCGCCTGCCCGGCATTGCCGGTGACGGAAGCGCCCGCGGAGAACAATGCGAAGAAGTCGAGCGGCAGCGCCTCGCAGGCGGCGGCGAGATGCAGCGTGCCCGCCACTTTGGGCTCGAGCACCTGGCGAAACTGCGCGCAGGTCTTCTTCAGGATGAACGCGTCGGCGAGCATTCCGGCGGCATGGATGACGCCGGAGAGCTGCCGGTGTCCGGCAGCGACCTCGTCGACGACCCGACGCACGTCGTCGGCCGAGCCCAGGTCCATCTGGCGGTACTCGACCCGATGTCCGGGCGATGCCAGCGACTCGAGCAGCGCCTTGCGCGCCGGCGCCAGCGCCGCACGCCCCGTCAGCACGATGGTCGCCTCGCGGGTGTTGTCGATGATGTCCCGCGCGTAGATAAGGCCCAGACCACCGAGCCCGCCCGTGATCAGGTACACGCCGCGTTCCTTGTAGACCGCGGCCGGCGCGGCGCCGGGCGTGAGCTCGGACCACGTCTGGATCTGCCGCTCGCCTTCTCGGTAGCGCACCAATATCTGCCGATCGACGGCGTCCGCCTGCAGGCGCTCGACCACCTTCGACACGGCGACTTCGGGCTCCATCAGCAGCACCTGCCCGGTGAGCAGTGGATTCTCGACCGTCGCGGTCTTGAGCAAACCCGTGAGCCCGGCGATGAACGAAGCCTCGGCGTCGTTGGCGACCAGCTGCACGAGCACCGGATGCCGCGGCCTGCCCTCGAGAATCTTGCGGATGAGCTCGAACGCGGTGACCGCGGCCGCCGTGTAATGAGCCGCGAGGCTCTCCGGCTCCGTGCCGCACAGCGCCAGGCAGGTGCAATTCGCGATCGAAGTCTCGATGTCGCCGCGCGCCGCGGCGGGAAATCCGCACAACAGGATGTAGCGCTGCGTGTCCGGCGAAATGTCCGCCGCCCGCGGCGCGCAGGGCGCGGCTTCCCAAACCGGCGCGGCATACAGCGTACCGGTGGTTTCGACCGGCTCCGCGCCGAGCACGCGCGAGGTGAAGCCGCGCAGCTGCACGCAGACCTCCCCCGCGGCATCGCACACATCGATGTCGAGGCGCGTCACGCGCTCGCCGGGGCCGCTGCCCGCGGCGTAGCGCACCCAGGCGCGCATGTCGTGCGTGCCGCCGCGCAGGATCTTCACCGCGTCGAGCGCGAACGGCAGCGCCGGCCGCCGCGGCAGGTGCGCGAGGTCATCGATGAGCCCAACCGCCGACTGCAGCGCCGCGTCCATGATGCTCGGGTGCAGTAGATAGTCAGCGGCGCCGGCGGCGGCAGCCTCGGGCAGCACGAGGCGCGCGAAGAGCTCGCCCTCACCCTGCTCGATGCCGGTCACCGCGCGCTGCGCGGGCCCGTAGCGCAGGCCCATCTTCTCGTAGGCCGCGTACACGTCGTCCGCGGTCAGGCGGCCGCGGCGCATCCGGGCCTCGAGCTGTCCGACATCGAGCCGCGCGGGCGTGGCCGGCGGGACGATCGCGACGATGCCGCGCGAATGCACGACGTCCGTCGCGATCTCGTATTCGACCTGGCCGGCGGGCGCATCCGCGTCGGTGTGGAGTGTGATGCTGACGTCCGTCGGAGCGCTGACGACGATGGGCTGCGCCCACACCACGTTGCGCAATTCGAGCGCACGCTCGTCCGGCGCGCCGGGCACGGCCGCCTCGACCGCGGCGCGCGCCATCTCCAGGTACGCGACGCCCGGCAGCACCGGCCGCGCATCGACCACGTGATCGCGCAGGAAGAATTCCTCTCCCGTCAGCCGCGTCGAGTAGCTCTGCCGTTCGAGGTCCGAGGTGTTGCGCTCCACCAGCGGATGGAGGCCGGTGCGCGGCCGCGCTCCCGCCTGGAACTGCTGGAGGAGGTGCAGCGCGTCCTGCTTCGAAAGCCTCTTTCCCGACAATTCGGAAACCACGTACTCGACGAAATCCATCATGATGTTGTCTCTGTGCGCAGGAGCGGTGGCCGCTCAAACGACGTCTTTGAGGAAGGCGACGGCCTGCCGCGTCTCGAGGGCGCCGGCATCGACCTGTTCGATGATCGATTCGATGGCCGCGGTGTTGAGCGGCGGCCGCGCCGCGGCGCCGGACACCAGCCGCAGCCGGCGCTCGCGCACCGGTGCCGTGACCCAGTAGCGCTCGCGCGCGAATGGATAGGTGGGCAGCGCGATGCGCGCCGGGATGCGTTCATGAAGCTTCGGCCAGTCGACGGCCGCGCCCGTCACCCACAGCCGCGCGAGGTCCTCGAGCGTGCGGCCGGCGGTGTCCGCCTGAATCGCGCCGGTGCCAGGGCCGACGGTGCCGCGCGCGAGGTCGCGCGTGTCGCCGCCCGCCAGGGCGCTCAGCTTGTGCGCCAGCTCGCCGGCCGAGCGCACGACGAAGGCGGCGCGCTCGCCGAGCGCCTCGCGCGTCACCTGCAGCGAGTACGCGAAGGCGGCCAGGTCGAGCGATCCGTCCGCCAGCGGCAGCAGGTCGCGCGCCCGCTGTCCGAGCTGCTCCGGCGTGCGCGCCGACAGCACCACGAGCACCGCGGGAGTCGTCCAACTACCCGCGGCCGGCGCGCGATGCTCCTCGACGACCACGTGCGCGTTGGTGCCGCTGCGGCCGAAGGCACTGACGGCGCCGACCAGCGGCCGTCCGCCGCGCCGTATCCAGGGCCGCGTCTGCTTGTTGATCTCGAAGTGGCTGTCGCTCCAGCGGATGAATT
>JBIOZI010000346.1:0-13452 GCA_044871085.1 Steroidobacteraceae bacterium
GCGAGCTTGGTCATCGCGTGGCGCACCGAGTCGTCGAGCGCACCGCCCTCGGTGAGGTCGCCACCTTCGACGTGCGCCGTCGGGACGTTCATCTGCGTGCCGGCGATGACCGCGGCGAAGCCTTCGAAGCGGTCGGCGTACACGACCAGCAGGTCGGGCCGCAGCTCCGCGAGCGCGTGCGACATGGACACCACGCCGCTGCCGATCGCCTGCGCGGTCGCGAACAGCGTGTCGGACTGCAGGTCGATCTTGACTTCCGCATGGATGCGGAAGCCGTCAGCCTCGATCTCCGCGACCGTGCGGCCAAACTGCTTGTCAAGGTGCGCGCCGGAGACGATGAGCCGGTATTCCAGCTCCGGATTCGCATCGATCGCCTTGAGGATGGGGAATTGCAACCCGTATTCGGCCCGGTTGCCCGTGAAAACTGCAACGATTCGCTTAGACACGCGCGGATTCTAGGATTTCTGTCACTGCCGCGTCGAGTCTAACTTGCGGATTCCATCCGAATGCCGCGCGCGTCGCGGCGATGTCGAGCACCAGAGTCGACACGCGCGCCGGCTGCAGCTCGCTCACCACCCGGCGATGCGATTCGCCGGCGGCCGCCAGCGCCAGCCGCGCGAGCTCCCGCACGCTGCAACCCTGGCCCGAACCCACGTTGAACACGCCGCTCACCCGGCTGCGGGCCACGGCCGCGACGCACGCGGCCATGTCGCCGCACCAGAGGAAATCGCGCACCACGGAATCGTCGCGCACGCGCAGATCGCCGCCGCCGGGAATCTGCGCGAGGACCTGCGAGAGCACCGAATTCGCGCTCATGCCCGGCCCGATGATGTTCGCGAAGCGCAGCGCCACGCCGTGCGCACCGAGCACCACCTGCTCGCAGAGAAGTTTGGCGCGCGCGTAGATAGTCCGCGGCTCGACCGGCTCGTCCGGCCGGCGCGGCAGCGGCGATTCGTCGCCGTAGACGGCCGCCGACGAGGCGTACACGATGCGCGCGAAGCGCCCGCTGCGCTCGAGGCCGCGCAGGCGGCCGGCGCTGCGCTCGAGATGCTCCTCGCCCGCCTGGTGCGCGGCCTGCAGCGAGTTCTCCTCGGCCAGGTGCACGAGCACGTCGGCGGCGGGTGTCTCGAGATAGTCGCCCACGATGTGCTGCTCGGCGCCCGCCGGCGCGGCCCACGGACGGCGCGACACCGCGAGCACTTCCGCTCCGCTGCCGCACAGTTGCGCGACGATCCGGCGGCCGAGAAATCCGGACGACCCGGTGACCGCAACTCTCAATCTAGTAACCGACGATGTGCTCGGGCGCTACGTGCACGTCGGCGGGAATGTCGGTGGCGGCGCGCTTGCCGACCACCTTGTCGAGCGAATCCGCGAGGATGGGACCCGTGCCCGGGCGCTTGACCCACACGTTCTCGAGCGAGAACTGCTGGCCCTTGCGCACCGGCTGGATCGTCACGACCGTGGCGTACGCGAAATCGATGACGGGCCGCTCCTCGGCGAGAATGGTCTTGCCGCCGCCGCGCGCCTGCCAGATCGCCTTGCTGCCGACGATCATGTCGCGCAGCTCCGCGGGCTCGATGGAGATCGGCACATCCGGCCCCGGCCACGAACGCGACACCGTGAAATGCTTCTCGAGGACACAGGCACCGAGCGCCACCGCGCCGAGGCAGGTCCAGATGCCGAGCGAGTGGTCCGACAGCCCCACGGGAATTCCCGGGAAGGCGCGCTGCAGATCGCCGATGCCACCCAGGCGCACTTTTTCGTACGGCGTGGGATACATGCTCGTGCAATGGAGCAGAATCAGCGGCACGTCGAAACGCGTGATGGTCGCGACCGTCTTCGCGACGGATTGCAGGTCGTTCATGCCGGTCGACACGATCATGGGCTTGCCCATGCGCGCGACGTGCTCGAGCAGCGGGTAGTTGTTGCACTCGCCGGAGCCGATCTTGAACGCCGGCACGCCCATCGCGTTCAAACGGTCCGCGGCTTCGCGGCTGAAAGGAGTGGACAGGTAGACGACGCCCTTGGACGCGCAGTACGCCTGCACTTCGCGCTCCTCGTCCGCATTGAGCTCGCATCGCTTGATGATGTCCCAGAGCTTCTCTTTCGAGATCTCGCCCGGTGTCATGTCGGTGGGCACCATCTCCTTGTCGGTGATGTGGCACTGGAACTTCACCACCTCGGCACCCGAGCTCACCGCCGCGTCGACCATCTGCAGCGCCTTCTCGAGGCTGCCTTCGTGATTGATGCCGACCTCAGCGATGACGAACGGGGCATGCTCCGGCCCGATCAGCCGGTCGCCGATTCTGAATTGTTTCACGGCTTCACCTGTGGAATGAAAACGATCGCATCGAAACGGCGCGTCGGTGCGCCACGGGGGCGCGATTATAGCCGTCCGTCCGCCGCGCGATCGTCCAATGTACCGAGCAGCGCCTGTTCGGTGGCCTGCACGTAGCGCCGCACCGAGAACTCCGTGACGATGCGCGCGCGGACCGCGGCGGCCGCGAAGCGCGCGGGTTCCGCGCATACCCGCCGCCAGCCTTCCACCAGCGCGCCCGGATCCTCCGGCGGTACGACCACTCCGAGGTCCCCGACGATGTCCGCGCTGTCGCCGATGCGTGTCACGACGCAGGGCGTTCCGCAGGCCATGGCTTCGCCGATCGAGTTCGAGAAGCCCTCGCCGAAGCGCGACGCGGACGTGACGATGTCGAGTGCCGCGAACACCTGCTCGGGGCGGTCGCACTGGCCGACCCAGCGCAGGCGCGCGGCGATTCCGAGCGCGTCGGCCTGGTTGCGCACGCCGGCGGCGAACGCCTCGTTCTGCGGCGTGGCCCCGCCCGCGACGATGAACAGCCCGCGCGGCTCGCGCGCCAGGAATTCTTGCGCGGCGCGCACGAACGAATCCTGCCCTTTCATCGGATCGATGCGCGCCACCAGCCCGATCGCGATGTCGCCCGGGGCCACTCCCCACTGCGCGCGCAACGCGGCGCGCGCGGCCGGATCGGGCCGGAAGCGCTCGCAGTCGATGCCGTTCGGAATGACGACCGCGTGGCGCGGACGCGCCCTGCCCGCGCGATAGTCGCGCAGCCCCGCGGCCGAGTTGGAGATCACCAGGTCCACGCGATGCGCGCTGCGGCGCGATGCCCATTGCATCAGGCGCGCGAAGCGATCGTAGTGCTTGAAATCGAGCGCCGACGAACGCAATCCCCAGACGACGCGCGCGCCGCACACGCGCCCGACCAGCAGCGCGACCAGGTCCGCGGCGAACATGTAGCCGTATACGAGGTCGGGCTTGAACGCCCGCGCGGTGCGCAGCATGGAACGCAGGAAACCGGGCAGGTCGTAGCGGCCGCGCTTCTCGAGCACGTGAACCGCGATGCCCGGAATGGCCGCCGCCAGGCCGCGCCACGGCCCGTCATAGAAACATGCCACGCACACCTCGAAGCGTGCCTGGTCTATCGCGCGCAGCAGTTCGATCATCTGGCGCTCGGCGCCACCTGCACTGAACGAGCGCAGCACGATCAGCAGGCGCACGCGGCCGTTCTTGGGATCGATCGGGCCGCTCATCCGCACGTCCCGCAACCGGCGCGCGGCGGCAGATTGAATGCCATTTGCGGGCGCGTATGAGTAGAATCGCGGTCGCTTTTCACCGCTCCGACATGCATCTTCATGGGCGAACTCACGCGCAAGATCCTCGCACTCCTCAGCCCTCCCGAACGCAAACGCCTCACCGGCCTCTTCTTACTAGTGCTGTTCACGTCGATTCTGGAGGTCATCGGAATTTCGTCGATTATGCCGTTCATCGCCGTGCTCGCGGAACCTTCGCTGCTCGAACGCAGTGCCGCGTTGCGCTCCACGATGGCGCTGGTCGGTCTCGAATCGCCGCGTGAGATCACGATCGCGCTCGGATTCATGGCGCTCGGGCTGCTGGTCATCAGCAACTTCGCGCTCGCGCTGGTCAACTGGAAGCTGATGCAGTTCACCTACGGGCTCGGGCATTCCATCTCCTCGCGTCTGCTCGCGCGCTATCTCGCACGACCCTACGAGGATTTCCTCGCCGGCAACACGGCGACCGCGAAGAAAAACGTGCTGGACGAGGTGGTGCAGGCGGTGAACTCGGCCACGGTGCCGTTCATGCAGGCGGCGGCGAGAATTCCCAGCATCGCGCTGGTGCTGCTGGCCGTGGTCATCGCGGACCCGCTGCTCGCACCGCTCATCGCGGTGGTGTTCGGCGGGTTGTACTACCTGGTGTATCGCGCGGTCCGCAAGTGGCTGTTCCGCATCGGCGAGCAGCGCCTGCGCGCCAACGAACGGCGCTTCCGCGTCGCGCAGGAGGCACTCGACGCCACCGTCGACATCAAGCTGTTCGCCGCGCAGCGCCACTACCACCAGCTCTTCGACCAGGCATCGCACGACTCCGCAGGCACCCAGGCCGCCAGCATGACGCTGGCCATGACGCCACGCTACGCGCTCGAAGCCATCGCCTTCGGCGGCATGCTGCTCATCGTGCTCTACATGCTGATCGCGGGCCGTTCGCTCGACGAAGCCCTGCCGCTCGTGATGCTCTACGTCGTGGCCGGCTACCGCCTGACGCCCGCGCTGCAGCTGGTGTTCGCGGGAATCACCAAGGCGAAGTTCGCCGAGTCGAGCCTCGACATGCTGCGTACGGAAATCGTCGCCGACGCGGCTCCGCCCGTGCTGCCGATACCCGTGGATCCGGCGCAGCGCCTGCCCCTTCGCCAGGAGCTCCGCTTCGAAGCCGTCGGTTTCACGTTTCGCGAGCGCTCCGATCCGGCGATCATCGACCTGTCGTTCGCCATACCCGCAGGGTCGGTGTGCGGGCTCGCCGGCGCCACCGGCTCCGGAAAAACCACCGTTGCGAGCCTGTTCATGGGGCTGCTCGCGGCGCGCAGCGGGCGGATCTGCATCGACGGCCAGACGCTCGATGCGACGCTGCTGCCACGCTGGCAGGCCAATCTCGGCTACGTCTCGCAGCAGATCTATCTATCCGACGCGACGATCGCGGAGAACATCGCGCTCGGGCTGCCGCTCGAGCGCATCGACGCCGAACGGCTGCGAACGGTCGCCGAGCTCGCCAGTCTCACCGAATTCATCGAGCGCGAGCTGCCGGACGGCTACCGGACCGTGGTGGGCGAGCGCGGCGCGCGCCTGTCCGGCGGCCAGCGCCAGCGGCTGGCGATCGCGCGCGCGCTGTATCGCGACCCCGACGTACTGGTGTTCGACGAAGCCACGAGCGCCCTCGACTCGTCGACCGAGAGCGCGGTGATGCTGGCCATCGACCGTCTCGCGGCACGCAAGACCATCCTCGTCATCGCGCATCGCATCCACACCCTGCGCAACGCGAACCAGGTCATCGTGCTCGAGCGCGGCCGCATCCTGGACCGCGGCAGCTACGATGAGCTGGCGGCACGCGGGCGTTTCCGCGATCCCGCGGCGCTGGGTATCATGGGGTAGCCATGACGGGCACGCGCACCATTGCATTGATCGGCTTCCTGTCGCTCGATTTCCTGCCGTGGGCGCGGCGGCTCGAGCGCGACGGATTTCGCGTGTACTGGATCCATTCCCTGCGTTCGTTGACCGAGGGACTGATTCGCGCCGGCGTGCCGGCCGCGCAGATCCGCGACACCAGCGACACCCGCCGCTTCGAGCGCGACCGCGACCGCGCGCTGGCGGAGCTGCGTGGCCTCGAATGCCCCGACCTGCCGCGCATCAACGACCTGATCCTCATGGACCGGCGCCTGCGCACCAAGTCATACGAATTCGCGCTCGGCTACCTCGCGCACTGCGCACGCGAGCTGCAGGCGCTCGTCGACGAGGACGGCGTCCGCTGCTTCACGAGCGGCCGCGACACGAGCCTGCAGATGCTGAGCCTGCTGGTGGCGCGCAAGCGCGGCATTCCCTGGGCGGGCTCCACCTACATGAGGCTGCCCGCCGAGCGTTTCATGCTGACGCGCACGCATCACACCGACGACATTTTTCCGCTGGGCACGGTCACCGCGGAGCACGAATCGGCGGCACGCGAGTATGTCGAAGCCTTCCGCACCAAGGCGCTGCGCCCCTACGTGCGCTCGAGCTCCTCGTCCTGGCTGGGCGTGCTGCAGCGACTGCCGCGGCATTTCATCGACGGCTGGCACCTGCTGCTGCAGACGCGGTACGACGCGGGCAACGACTTCGCGCGCTATCCGCTGAGCGCGATTGCCCGCATGTACCTGCGCAAGAAGCTCAACCTGCTGCAGATGAATCTGCGCCTGCGCACGCTGCGCCAGCCCGGCCAGCGACCGTACTTCTACTTCGGCCTGCATCGCCAGCCGGAGTCGAGCGTCGACGTGCTCGGCGCATATTTCTCGGATCAGCCGCAGCTCATCCGCACCATCGCGCGCTCCATGCCGGCCGGCTACGATTTGCTGGTCAAGCTGCACATCAGCGACGCCGACGGGTGGCCGCTGGGCTTCTACCGGGAGCTGGAGGCGATTCCGGCGGTGAAGCTCGTGCACCCGAACGTCGATTCGCGCCGGCTGCTCATGGATGCCACGCTCACCATCACGAATTCCGGCACCATGGCGTTCGAGGCCGGGCTGCTGTGCCGGCCCGCGATCACCTTCAGCCGCGTTCACTTCAACGAGCTGCCCACCGTGCGTTACTGCGATCAGCCGCCGCGGTTGCCGGCGCTCATCGACGAAATGCTGGCGCGGCCGGCCTCGCCCAACGACGATGCCGCGGTGGTCGAGTTCATGACGCGCATGTTCGCGTGGTCGTTCCCGGGGCTGCCGAACCGCGGCGTCTTCCACCGCAGCCTCACCGAGGAGGATCTCGAAAGCCTCGCTCTCGCCTATGGCCGGCTGTATGACGGCCATGCGCCGCAGGTCGTGAATGCACGCGCTTAGCGCGGTACACAGCGTACCCGCGACGCTCGGAAACCAGATCGCCCGCTGGCTGCTCGCCATCACCACGTTCATCTGGGGCACGTCGCAGATCGCCCCGCCCGGCGCGATGTTCGACCTGGCGCTCGGCAAGATCGGCGTCGGCGACCTGGTCTTCGCCCTGCTGGTGCTGCTGATGTTCGCGACCAGCCCAGCGTTCCGGGCCTATTGCTCGGAATTCGTCGACCGCAGCCGCGTGTTCTCGGTGCTCATGGTCCTGCTGGCCACCTTCGGGGTGCTGTCGGCGTTCACGAATTCCGTCACGCGCACCGTCACGCTGCCCGACATCATCGAGGTCATCCGGCCGCTTTTCTATCTATTCGTCGCGCTCACCGTGAGCTTCTTCACGCGCCTGGGTTTCGGCCGCACGATCGTGTTCTGCTTCGCGTTCGGCGTGATCTCCGCCGGGCTCGAGAACGCCTATCTCGTGATCTTCGGCACCATCTCGGAAACGAGCATCATGCAGCTCTACAACCGCAACGTGGTCGGCAACCTGATCGCGGTGTCCATGGTGTTCCTCGCGGTGGCCTTCCATCTCGGCATGCAGTTCCGCAGCACCGTGCTGCTGCTGTGCGCCCTGGCGCTCGTCGCCTTCTCGTTCTCGAAAGGCGCCTGGGCCATGGGGTTGTTAGGTGTCGGCTGCTTCTCGGTGCCGTACTACATGGCGCGGCGCGGCCGGCGGCTGCGTCTGCCGACGCGCATCCTGGTGCAGCTGTCGATCGCGGCGGTGCTGGTCCTGGCGGCCCTGAACATCGAGATCATCATCAAGATGTTCGAGTTGAAGTACCGGCAATCCTTCGCATCCGAGGTCACGCAATCGCAATCCACCGTGGCGCTGCGGCTCGGACACGTCTATTCGAGCTTCGAGATCGTGAGCCGCAACCCGGTGTTCGGTGTCGGCGTGACCAACTGGGAAGAGGAGAACAACTCCAACCGCTACTGGCTCAACGACATCTTTCTCGTCAACGACAACCCGCACAACGGATACCTGTACGTCATGTCCGGCATGGGGATCCCGGCGCTGCTCGTGTTCTTCACGCTGTCGATGTTTCCGGTGGTGCTGCTGCCGCGCGTGCTCGGCCTGCGCGGCGCGCCGAAGCTGGTGTTCGTTGCCTCACTGCTGCTGCTGGTGCTCATCAGCGGCAACTTCATGCTGCACCTGCTGAGCCACTACTTCCTGTGGGTGCTGATCGGCGTCTGCCTGGCGCTGACTCCCGATCAGAAGGACGCCACCGCCGCCGCGGCCACCGCGAGGTTGTAGAGGATCCCGGTCACCGCCTGCCACAGCGGCAGCGCGGGCATGCGCTCGGTGTCGAGCGGCACGACGATGGTATCGCCGGGCCGCATGGCCACCTGGCCGCTGCGCCGGAACCAGCCGTTGCCCTCGCTCGACACCACGCTGCCGTCCGCGCGCACGACGTAGATGCGTCCGCGATCGGCCTTGCGGGTCGAGCCACCGCTCAATTCGATGTAGTCGTCGCGCGTGAGCTTCTCGCGGTAGAAATGCGACGTGGTGTTCTGCACTTCGCCGATGACGGTCACTTCCTGCTTCTGCTTCGGAATGATGAGCTGATCGCCCTCTCGCAACACCACGTCGCTGACCGAGCCTTCGGGTGCGTTCAGTACGCTGTTGAGATCGATGACCAGCCGGCCGACCGCCTTGGAGGCTTTCAATTGCGTGAGCAGCGACTGGCCCACGGTCAGCGCCTGCCCGGCCTGGCCCTGATTCGCGGCGGCAGCCTGCAACGCCGCGGAGGCGAGATCCGATTGCAGCCGTTCGGCCAGCCGGTCGATCTGCTCCTGCTCGCGCGCGCGCAATTCCTTGCGCGTGAATACCGAGCCGCTCGGGAATGCGAGCGCGGTGAGACCGCCGGCGCGCTCGAGTACCGAGCGCAGCGTTTCACCACGCTGGATGGGATAGATGCCGGGGAAGCGCACTTCGCCCTCGAGCATCACCTGCTCCTGCCCGCTCCACTCCGGCATTTCCTTCACGTTGAGGAAATCGAAGGGCTGCAGCAGCAAGTCCGCGCTCTGGTCACCGCGCCGGATGGCGTCGAGGTCGATCTCCACGAGCTGGGTCTGCCGCGCGCCGTCGCCGATGCGGTAGCGGGTGAGCTCGGCCTTGGTGCCGAACGCGGCGTCCTGCAGCCCGCCGCCCGCCCGCAGCAGGTCGCTGACGCGCATGCGCGGCTCGAGTGGATAGTCACCGCGCGCGCGCACGCGGCCGTCGATGCGCACTATTTCACTGGGCGCGTCGATGCGCGCCTGGCGTTTGAGCTCCTCGAGCAGCGGGTCCAGCATCTGGCGCCGCCCCGATTCGAGATCGAACACGGTGAGCCGGTCGCGCGGCAGCAGCTCGATGTTTTCCGGCGAGCCGGGGTCGCGCAGCGCGGCCGCGAGGTCCGCGGACAATGCGACGACGCGCCGGTCGGGCGGCAGCTCGCGCCGCACCAGGACGTAGTTGAGATCGGCGTTGGGCCTGAGCTCGTCGACCGAGCGGATCACGTCGGTCAGCCGCAGCCCCTGCCGCCATGCCACGGGCGCGGGATTGAACACGTGCCCATCGACCGTGACGCCGAGGTCGAGCGTGGGGCGCAGGCGCAGGATGCGCAGCGAATCGCCGTTGCGGACCAGCTCGCCACGGCCCGAGGCGGAATCGAAGGGCACGTCGACGACGACACGCTCGCGGCGCTCGTTGACCCGCACCAGCGCGGCGCGGCTGGTGTCGGCCTCGGTGGTCAGGCCGCCGGCCAGCTGCACCAGGTCCGTGACGCTGGTGTTGCCCTTGATCTCGTAGATCGCCGGACGCTGCACCTCGCCGTCGATGGCCACCGTGCCCGAGACGGGCGGGATGAAGATGACGTCGCCCGGCAGCAGCTTGCTGTCGTCGCTGGTATCGCCGCGCAACAGCAGGTCATAGAGGTCGAGCCGCCGCACCACCGCACCCTGGCGTTTGAGCTGGATGTCGCGCAGGGAGCCGATCGGCTTGACGCCGCCCGATGCATACAGGGCCGAGGTGATCGTCGACAGCCCGCTCACGGTGTAAGTGCCGGGGCGGTTCGCCTCGCCGACGACGAATACGCGGATCGAGCGTGTGTCACCCATGCTGACGCTGGCGCGCACGCCGATCATCTCGCGCGCGATGCGCTGCTCGAGCTCGGCGGCCATGCCCGCATAGCTGCGTCCGCCCACGTTCACCGGCCCGAGCTCCGGAAGGTTGATGCGGCCGTCGCGGCCGACGACGAGACGAAGCGAGCGGTTCTGACTGCCGAACAGCTGCACCAGCAGCTGGTCACCCGGCCCGACCACGTAGTCGGCCGGCACTGGAACGTCGTTGATGGGCGCGAACGTGGAGGTGGAATCCTTGAAGAGGTCGTAACCGAACGGCTTCAGCCCGCTGACGCCCTCCTTGCGCACCGGCAGGCGCGTGACCTTGAGATCGAGCTTGTTGAGCGACATCACGCTCGACAGCCGGTGAGTGGCCTGCTCCTCGTTGAGGCCGGCCAGCATGATGGGCGCGAAGCCGGGAAGGTGCAGCGCTCCGGAGCTGTCCAACTGGTACGGGTTGCGCGAACGGACCAGGGCGATGAGCGGCTCGAGCTCCTCGCGCTCTTCCGGCTCCAGCACCGGTGCGGCCTCTCCCGGGATGGTGACCGGCGCCTGGCCGGGCACGGGAGTTTCGATGCGCGGCGGCTTGTCTTTCTTGAAGTCGATGTCGATGAGCAGCGAGTCTTCGGGCTTGAGGGACTTCTCCGCCATCCGCAGATCGGACAGCCCGGACAGATCGCCCCGGTTGGCCTGCTCATCGCCGGAACGGCGCCGCCGCGCCGCGGTGTCGCCGCTCGTGTTGCCGCCGGTGCCGAGCGTGGTGCCGCCGAGACCCAGCTGCTCCATGAGCGCCTCGCGGTCTTCGGGACTCATGCTGCGGAGGAGCTCGAGCTGATCCGCGGTCGGAATCTGCGCGGCAACCGGGATCGACGTGGCCAGCACCAGGAGCGCGGCCAGAACGGACAAACCTCTGAACATCAGAATCCTTGCTGCCAAGTCAGAAAACCGTGAACGGGGGACGACGTATCCGCGCGGGTGGTCGGGTCTTCGTATTCGATTCCGACATTGATCCGGCCGGCGCCCAATCCCCGCGAGTAGCGCAATTCTACATTGTCGAGATCGAAGGGCACGTCGCTGATGGTGTGGCTGCCCCCGCCGCGATTTATCTCCGCCTTGCGCAGCGTGAGACTCACCACGTCGCCGCTCGTGCGGGTCACCATGGCGCCGAGCGCGTACATGCGGCCGTCGTTGTCCAGGGAATGACCGATCACGCGGCCGCGGTATGCATATCCCTGCGGGTAGATCGAATTTCGATAGGCGCAGTTGAGCTCGGGCTGCTGGCGCGTGAAGTTGCAGGCGGTGTCGTTGTATTCCGCGCGCAGCCGCCAGGCGCCGAAACCCGCCGAACCCCAGGTCTCGAGGCCGAATTGCCCGATGAATTTCGAGGGCAGACCGCCCGCCTCGTCTTCGCCGATCCACTGCGTGTAGAAGGCGATGGGCAAAGCGCGCCACGGCGAACGCAGGCGCAGGTCGTAGCCGGCCATCTGGTTGCCGGGCTGCTCGGCCGAGACCACCTCGCCCGCGACCTGGTTGTCGTTGCCGAGGAACATGTCGACGAACGTGCCCCAGTCGCAGGGACGGTCGCCACCGCACCATTGCGCGGTGCGCGTGAGGCCGACCTCGAGCCACGGACGCGGCTTGAAGTTCACGCGCGCGGCGAAGAAGCGCACGCCGGGCACGGCGACGCCGTTCGATTCGGCCTTGCCCATGGCGATGCTGGCGCGCCACGGGCCGATCCACGACAGCAGCTTCGACTTGAAAGGATCGGTGTAATTGCGCTCGAGCGTGACGCTCGGAATCGGCCGCGCGTTCGTCGAGAGGATCAGGCTGCCATCCCAGCCCGGTCCCCACCAGCGCTCCATGTATCCGGCCGAGAGCATGAAGTTGCCGAAGTTGACGCCGAGGTAGGAGCCGTCGGGACGCCAGTTCTTGCCGTCCTCGGCATTGGCCACGTAGGAGCCCTGCAGCGTCAGGGAGAGATGATCGGAAAGCCAGCCGGTGCGCAGCGCCACCTCCGTTTCACCGCGCGGCGAATCCGCGAATGCGCGCAGCGCGCCGGGCGCGGTCGCCACGCTCGCGCGGACGCCGGTGCCGCCAAAACCCATGGTGGAGGCCTGACGCGCGAGGCGCCGGATGCGCAGCAACGCATCGACGGTCGCCGCATCGAGCCCGCGCTCCTCCGCCGCCTGCGCGTCGCGCGCGACGTCGGGCCAGGAGATGGGCCAGGTGGTCACCGGCCCGCGCAGGATGCCGGCATCGGCCAGCAGCAGGATGTCGGCACGCACACTGGCGTCGCCCGGCGCCAGCCAGGGGTCGGCGCGCGTGGCGGCGGCGAGCGCCGCTAGCAGGCAGGCGAGCGCCGCGCGCCGCAGTCGTGCGCTCACGGCTGGAATTCGCGCCGCCAGCCGACGAAGCCGAACGGGTCGATCTTCCGGCGGGCGTTCTGCGGCTCGAGCGCCTCGAGGCCGAGATCGACCGCGACGTGCTCACCGAACAGGCGCCCCTTCCAGCCCAGCTCGAGCGCGCCGTAGCTGGTGGGCACGGACGCCACGGTATTGAGCACGTCGCCGAAGTCGTCGCGGTTCAGGCGCGAGCGGCGCAGCGTGGCGGTCCACAGCTCGCCACCCGCGGTCGAGTACGTGGCGCCCAGCGCCCAGTTCTCCGCGTCGCGGTCCGCCGTGTAGCCGAGCGAGCGGCCGTGATAGCGGTAGCCCTCCACGTCGAAGCGGCCCTGGTTGTACGCGCAGTTGTAGTAAGGGCCGCGGCTGGTGCTCGCCGAGCAGGTGGTGGACGCGTATTCGAAATGGGTGCGCAGCATCGCGCCGTCCGCGAACGGCTTCCACGCCTCGATGCCGAGCTGCGCCAGGTATTTCGCAGGTAGATAGGACGACTCGTCTTCGCCGATGTACTGGCCGTAGACCGCGTAGGGCAGCTCGCCGAGCGGCGAGCTCCAGCGGATGTCGAAGCCCGCCATCTGGTTGCCGGGCTCGTTCGCCGCGGTGGCGTCGATGCCGACGTTGTCGTTGCCGGCCAGCAGGTTGCCGAAGACCTCGAGGTTGCATTCGAGCTGTTCGCCGCAGAACTGCGCCGTGCGCGAGAAGCCGAGCTCTATCTTCCTGAACGGCATCACGGCCACGCGCCAGGCCATGAACAAGGGGCGGTCGATGTCCGCGCGCTCGCTCTCCATCATCCCGACGCCGAAACTGAAGCGCCAGGGACCGAGCCAGCTGAGCCAGCGCGACTCGAACGGCCGCGCTTCGGCGCGCTCCGCCATCAGCGTCGGCATCGGCCGGGCATTGCTCGAGAGGATCAAACTACCCTCGTGCGCCGGGCCCCACCAGCGGTCGAGCGTGTTGGCGGACAGCAGCCAGTTGCCGAGCCGCACAGTGGCGTGGGAGCCGTC
>JBIOZI010000347.1:0-6161 GCA_044871085.1 Steroidobacteraceae bacterium
ATACTCAATCTACCATGCAAACCCGGTATTTCCGCCGCGCCTGCGCGGCCCTCGCCACCGCGTCACTGGCCCTGGCATTGTTAGCGGCCTGCACGCAGGCCGACAGCCCCTACTCGAAGATCCGGAACCCGCCGCTGGTGCAGGCCCGGCTGCACACCATGACGGTGCTGGCGACGGCCGACAACCTCGCCGGGCAGCTCGCGACGCGCGGCTATTCGGCGACGAAGTTCGCGTCTAACTATCCTGGCTCGGTACGGGTGGAAGCCGCGCTGTGGCAGGTGCCCGAGGAGGTGGTCGCGCAGGCCCAATACTTCGTCGCCTCGGCGGGCACGTCCATCCGCCTGCTGGTCGGGCTGCTGCCGCCGGATGCGCCGGCGGTCGACGCGGCGGTGACGCGCGACTTCTACCGCAACGTGCTCGGCGTCGACGCGCCGCACTGGCCGGCCAACGTGCCGCGCCCGGACAACGCGCGCGTGCAGGCATGGACATATTTCGTGCCGAGCGTGGTCGAGGCCAGCCGCAGGCTGCGCGAGAACGGGATCCCGGTCGATTTCGTGCCGGTGAAGATCACCACGGCCTATCTCGGCGACCACATCACCATGGGCATCCGCGCGCCCGACGGCACCGTCGTCGAGCTGGTGGAGAACGCGGCGCGGTAGCGCCGAGCCCTCTCATTTGCGCGGGTTCGCGGCCAGCACCTTGCCCGGGTTCATGATGCCGTTCGGATCGAAAGCCTGCTTCACGCGGCGCATGAGCTCGAGCTCGAGCGGGCTCGCATAGCGCTCGAGCTCGAACACCTTGAGCTGTCCGATGCCGTGCTCGGCCGAAAAGCTGCCGCCGAGCTCGCGCACGAAATCGTGGACCGCGCGGCGCACCTTATGCTCCACCGCCTGCAACTGGGCCACCTGGAAGCCCGGGCGCTGGTTGATGTTGAAGTGCAGGTTGCCGTCGCCGAGGTGCCCGTACGCCACGAGCACGCCCTGCGGCACGTGGCTGGCAACCCAGCCGCCGGCGCGCTCGATGAACGCCGGCACCTGCGACACGGGCACCGAGATGTCGTGCTTGAGGCTGGCGCCGTCCTTGCGCTGTGCCTCGGGGATCGATTCGCGCAGCCGCCAGAACGCCTCGCGCTCGCGCCCGCTGGTGGCCACCGCGGCGTCGGCGACCAGCCCGGCCTCGTGCGCGTCGGCGAGCGTGTGCTCGAGCAGCGCCTGCAGTGGCTCGTCGGCGCGCGAGGACGACAGCTCGCACAGCACGTACCACCCGGCCGGCGAGGTGAGCGGATCGACCACGCCCGGAATGTGCCGCGTCGTGAGGTCGATGCCGATGCGCGGGACGAGCTCGAAGGAACTGACGCTGTCGCCGCTCTCGGCGCGCAGGCGCGCCAGCAGTTCGACCGCCGCCTGCGGATCGCGCACCGCCGCGAACGCGGTGGCGTGCGTTCTCGGCGCCGGAGAGAGCTTCAGGCACGCGGCCGTGATCACCCCGAGCGTGCCCTCGGCGCCGAGGAACAGCGACTTGATGTCGTAGCCGGTGTTGTCCTTGCGCAGCCCGGTGAGCGTCTCGAGCACGCGGCCGTCGGGCAGCACCACCTCGAGCCCGAGCACCAGGTCGCGCGCCATGCCGTAGCGGATGACGTTGAGACCGCCGGCATTGGTGGACAGATTGCCGCCGAGCATGCAGCTGCCCTCGCTGCCCAGGGACAGCGGCAGGTAGCGGTCGGCCTGCGCGGCCGCGGCCTGCAGGCGCGCCAGCACGCACCCCGCCTCGGCCGTCAGCGTGTAGTTAGCCAGGTCGATCGCCCGGACGCGGTCGAGCCGCGCCAGGGACAGCAGCAGCTGGCTGCTCGAGGCGTCGGGAGTGGCGCCGCCGCAGTAGCCGGTGTTGCCGCCCTGGGGCACGACGCCGATGCGCTGCTCGTTGCAGAACGCCAGCACGCGCGCCACCGCGGCGGTGTCCGCGGGCGCGACGACCGCGAGCGCGTGCCCGCGATACTGCGCGCGGTGGTCGCGGAGCATGGGCGCCGTGCGTGCCGGATCGTCGATGATGCCCTGGTCATCGAGCAGCACGCGCAGGCGGTGAATGACGGAGACGGAGTCGAGCACCTGCCGATGATAGCGCGCTAGCATGCCGGGCAAGCCATGAGCCAGAATCCGTATTCACCGCCCGCTGCCGCGGTCGCAGACCGCGCCGAGGTGCACCTGAAGCGTCCCGCAGCGGTGACCGTGGGCATCGTGCTACTCGGGGTGCTGGTGCTGATGAAGGTCGCGGGGGTGCTGTATGCCATCTCCAGCGTGACCATTGGTCTGCACGACGATAGGCTGCGGACCCTCTTGATCGTGGCGCAAGTAGTCATCCTGCTGTATGGCGCGATTGCACTCGTGTTTCTTTGGGCCGCCGGCCGCGGCTGGAATTGGGGACGCGTCGCGCTCGCGGTGTTCACGGTGCTCGAAACGTTGCTGATGTATTCGATGCGCGATCGCGTGCTCCTCGATTCGACCGCCGCCTCGATCGGTTATTCGCTGCCGTCCTTGCTGCCGGTCGTCGCTGTACTCGTGCTATTTACGCCCCTTGCGAACCGCTGGTATGCGGCGAAACGCCCGGCATGACCCCCGGAATAAAGGGGACAGATCTATTTTCGCGAAAATAGATCTGTCCCCTTTATCTCACGCCAGCGGTGCGCGGCGGCAGCCGGGCTTGGTCAGCAGCATCTGCACCGTGCCGAGCTGGCGCTCGAGAAAGCCGCCCTCGCAGTAGCACAGGTAGTACTCCCACAGCCGGATGAAGCTCTCGGAGTAGCCGAGCTCGCGCACCTTGCCGAGGTTCGCGAAGAAGCGTTCGCGCCAGGCGCGCAGCGTGCGCGCGTAGTGCGGGCCGATGTCCTCGAGGTCGAAGACCTTCATATCGGTCGAGCGCGACACCGATGCGAGGAGCGCGGTGACGGACGGGATGAAGCTGCCCGGAAACACGTAGCGCTGGATGTAGTCCACCGACTCGAGCGCGCGCTCGTAGTACTGGTCCTGGATCGTGATCGCCTGCAGCAGCATCGCGCCTTCGGGCTTGAGCAGTCGCGCGCAGTGGCGGAAGTAGCCGTCGAGGAATTGCGCGCCGACGGCTTCGACCATCTCGATCGAAACCAGTTTGTCGTACGGGCCGGCGTGATCGCCGGACAGATCACCCGACTGATCACCCGACAGATCACCCGACAAATCACGATAATCCTTCAGCAGCACCGTGACGCGGTCCGACAGGCCGCGCTCGGCGATTTTCCGAACCGCGTAGTCGCGCTGCGCCGCCGAGATCGTCGTCGTGGTGACGCGGCAGCCGTAGCGCTCCACCGCGTGGATGGCGAATCCGCCCCAGCCGGTGCCGATCTCGAGCACGTGGTCGGTGGGCTTCAGATCGAGCTTGCGGCACACGGCCTCGAACTTGGCCGTCGACGCCACTTCGAGCGTGGCGTCCGCGCGCGGAAAGATGGCGCACGAGTAGGCCATCGTCGCGTCGAGCATGATCTCGTACAGCGCATTGCCGAGGTCGTAGTGCGCGGCGATGTTGCGCGCACTGCCGCTCTTGCTGTTGCGGTTGGCCCAGTGGAACAGCTTGAGCAGCGGCCGGCTCACGAAGGCCCAGCGCCCGTCGATGACGTTCATCTGTTCGCGGTTCGCGACGAAGATGCGCACCAGGGCGGTCAGGTCATCGCAGCGCCACAGCCCGCGAATGTAGGCCTCGCCCGCGCCCACCGTGCCGCCGAACGCCGCGTCGGCGAACATCTGCCAGTGGTTCACGCGCAGGGTGACGGCCAGCTCGCAGCGCGCGTCGCGCGCGCCGAAGCGATGCTCCGTCCCGTCCGGCTCCACGATCCGCAGCTCCCCGTGGCGAAAATTCGCGAGCTGCGCGAGCAACAGCTTGCGTCCCAGGCGCGCGAGCAGCGAGGGACGCTGCGCGAGGGGTAGTTCGAAGCCGGCCAGGAGCGGGGATTCTGTGTTCATGTTTGAGATTGCGCCGGTGCGGCGCGTTTGGCTGGATGGACGTGGAACGGCACGCGCTTCAGCAACAGCTTGAGCGCCTGCCAGTGGATGAGCGTGGTGACCTTGAGCGTCACGAAGGGGAAGGAGATCAGCGCGCGCGCCATCGAGCCGGCCGTCATGGGCTGACGCTTCAGGTTCAGTGTCGCGTCGAAGATCGGCGCGCCGCTCCCATCGGCCGCGCTCGACCAGTTCTCCATGTGCACGTGCAGACCCGCGGCGGGCGCGCCGAAACACCACTCGTAACGCAGCTCCATGGGCATGAACGGCGACACATGGAATTCCTTCGCGAAGCGGAAGCGCCAGGCGCGCCTGCCCCGCTCGCCGGGTTTCGCGGCGGTCACCGGCAGCACGTACGCATGCCGTTCTTTCCACGGTGTGTTGGTGATCTCCGCGACGATGGTCTCGACGCGCGTGTCGTGCTCGTCGTACACGTAGTAGAAGCTCACCGGGTTGAAGCTGTAACCGAAGAAGCGCAGGTGCGTCAGCAGGCGGATGGGGCCGCGCGGCCGGCAACCCGTGCGCTGGTGGACCAGGTTGCGCACCGCCGTGTCGAGCGGGATGTCCGTGGGCCCGAGGAAGTCCTCGCGCCTGAAGCGCGCCGGCGCCGGCCGGCGCGCCGACCACAGCCAGCGGCCCGCGAACAGCGTCGGCAGCTCGGCCAGGTCGATGAAGCTCATGAAGATGCGGTAGCGAAACCCATTCTTCGCCGGGCCGAAGCGCCGGTGCCGAATCCATCCCGTGTACAACGCGCTGTTCATGGCGGGTTATACGGCGGCCGCCAGCAGCGCGGATGCAGCCGCGTCGACGCGCAGCGCGCGCTCGAACTCCTCGAGCGCCCACTCCGCGCTCACCACGCCGTCCTCGTGGAAGCCGTAGCGCCAGTAGGCGCCGCAATAGAAGGTGCGCGACCGGCCGCTGATCTCCGCGCGCCGCTTCTGCGCCGCCACGCCGGCCGGTAGATAGACCGGATGATGGTAGGTGATCGAGCGGATGATCTTGGCCGGGTCGATGTCGGCGCCGCGATTGAGCGTGACGAGGAACTTCACCGGCGCGTCGAGCGACTGCAGCACGTTCATGTCGTAGGTGAGGGCCACGCGGTCGCGTTCGGCGCCCTCGAGCGAGCCGGAATCCATCAAACCGGAATCCATCAAACCGGAATCCATCAAATGATAGTTCCACGCGGCGCGTGCCAGCTTCGTGCGCGGCAGCAGCGATTCATCGGTGTGCAGGATGGCCTCGTTCTCCTGGTACGGAAACGCACCTAGGATCGCGCGCTCCGCCTCGCTCGCGCCGTCGAGGAGCCGCAGCGCCTGGTCGCTGTGGCAGGCGAAGAACACGTAGTCGAAGCGCTCCACGCTGCCGTGCGCGCTGCGCACCGTGACGCCGCCGCGGTCGCGGCGCACGCTGGTCACCGGAGTGTCGAGCCGGATGCGTCCAATGAATGGCGCGGTGAGCTTGCGCGCGTACTCGCGCGAGCCGCCCTTCACCGCCTGCCACACCGGACGCTCGTCTACGTTCAGGAAGCCGTGCTTGTCGAAGAACTCGACGAAGAATCGCGCGGGGAAGGACAGCATGGCGCGGCCGGTGGCCGACCAGATGGCCATGCCCATGGGCACGATGTAGCGCTCGCGGAAGGCGCGCGAGTAGCGGTTGCGCTCCAGGTATTCGCCCAGCGTGAGCGTGTCGTCCGTACCGCGGAGCAGCGCGCGCGCTTCGCGGTTGAAGCGCAGGATGTCGCGGATCATTCCGAGGAACGACGGACGCAGCGCGTTGCGCCGCTGCGCGAACAGCGAGTTCACCGAGGTGCCGTTGTATTCGAGGCCGGTGCGCTCGCAGCGCAGGCTGAAGCTCATGTTCGAGCTCTGGTATTCGACGCCGAGCTCCTCGAGCAGCGAGATGAAGCGCGGGTAGGTCCAGTCGTTGAAGACGATGAAACCGGTGTCGACCGCGTAGTTGCGGCCTTCCCAGGGGACGTCGATGGTGTTCGTGTGGCCTCCGACGTGGGAGCCGGCCTCGAAGACGGTGATGTCGTGGTCGCGGTGCAGGCGTGCGGCGACGACCATTCCCGAGATTCCTGAGCCGATGATGGCGACGCGCATTGAGTTAAAGGCCTGTGGCGGATGTCGCCAGGAG
>JBIOZI010000348.1:0-5196 GCA_044871085.1 Steroidobacteraceae bacterium
CCTCCCATCGCCGCGGATAGCCAGCCCTCCCTGACGAGGTCTGTCCCCGTTTGCCAGGAAACGAGGAATGTCCCCATTTATCCCTGCAAGAATTCGCAGGTGCCGGGCGGTGACGAACGTGCATAGACTCCGCTCATGTCGCGCCCACTCCTGTTGCTGATCGCCGTTGCAGCCGTTTCCGGTTGCGCGCAGAACTATGCCGCGGCGAGATACGTGGTGAACAAGCCGACCGCCGTGCCGGCCGCCGTTCCCCAGCTGGACATCACTGAGCTCAACGGCTTCGAGGATGCGCAGCGCCCCGGCAAGCTCTACGTCTCGCCGCCCGCACCCAAGAGGCTGGGGATCGCGCTCAGCGGACGCGAGACGCAGTGGTCGGCGATGTTCACGGCCATCGAGCCGGTGTATCGCGACGCCGCGTTGCAGATCCTCGCGGCGCGCGGCCGCACGGACTGCATGATCGACTCGCACGTGGCGCTGCCGAAGGAGCTCGGGATCGAGTACGCGTACCACTGCGCGTCGTAGCACTTCGCGCGGCGATCACTTCTCTTCGAGCGCCTCCGAGATATCCTGCATGAGCCCCGCATCGCGCGGCGGTGTCGCGGGCGCGTAGCGCTTGCGCACCGTGCCGTCGCGGCCGATCAGGAACTTCTCGAAGTTCCATTCGATGTCGCCGGCAACTCCCGTCCCGGGCGACGTCAGGTAGCGATACAGCGCATGGCGCCCCGTACCGTTCACGTCCAGCTTGGCGCTCATCGGAAACGTGACTCCATACGTCGTGCTGCAGAACTGCGCGATCTGCTGCTCGGTGCCGGGCTCCTGCGCGCCGAACTGGTTGCACGGGAAGCCGACGACGGCGAAGTTCTCCGCGGCCAGCTCACGATGCAGCTCCTCGAGCGCGCTGTATTGAGGAGTGAGGCCGCAGCGGCTGGCCACGTTCACCGCGAGTACCACCTTGCCGCGTAGCGGGCCCAGCAGATCCGGCGTTCCGGCGAGCGTGCGGACCGGGATGTCGAAGAATGTGTTCATGGCTGCCATCTAGCGGGCTTTTCGCGCTCAGAGCAAGTGGCCGTCGGGCCGGGTCCAATAGTCCCCATCGTTCCCGCTCATGAGCGGCAGATCCCGCGTCGCGTAGCTCAGCCAATCGACCTTCGCCACGCTCGCCGAGCGCGGCACATAGGCAAACACCGTCGGATCGAAGAACACGAAGTTCATCCCGGGTCCGACTGCGCTGCGATAGCCGACGCCGTCGTACCGCAGGTGGCGGAACACATCCGCGAGCAGCTGGGGGAAGTGGTATTCGGCCCGATTCTCGGGAATGACGGGAATGGAAAACGCGGTGTCGATCGACCGCAGCAGCAGGAAATCCCGCAGCGCCTCGTCCGACGCGAACTCGGTTACGTCGAGCAGGCTCAGGTCGCACACCCGCAGCGGCGCTTGGGCGGCGAACGCTCCGACGCTGCAGTAGTGCCCGGGATGCGGGCGGATCTCCGCGATGGCGGCTTCCGGCGAGGTGGCTACATATAAAAAGGAGACGCCACCGCGGTTCATGCGGCCCGGCGCGGCGAACGGCGGCGGCGGCGCGCCGAGTGCCGCTCCCTCGAACGGCGTGTAGTGACGGCCTTCGAATGCGCCCGCGCGCGAGAACCCGCTCTTCACGTACCCGATCCGCGCACGGTAGAAAACCGAGCCGCGCGCCACGGTGCGCTCGACGCGCGCGGCCAGCGGCTCGAGCAGCGCGCGCGCCTCGTCGTGCAGTAGATAGTGATTGCGCGTGAACGAGGCGTGCCGCAGCTCGCGCAGCCGGTCGTCCTCGTTGCGCTCGAGCGCGATGAGCTGGCGGTCCTGGCCGTCCGCGTCGTGCCCGCCGAGCAGGGTCACGCCGGACGGGCCGTCCTCGTAGCGCTCCATGACGATTTCGGACAGGGCCGCTTCGGCGGCCTGCAGGTTCCAGCCATCGTGGAAGTCCGTGATGGGGTTTTCACGCATCAGCAGGGTCTCGAGGGGATCCCCGCCGAGGTGCGGGCTGTATTCCGCCTCGGAATAATGGAACCGGACCAGCGCGCGGAATTTCGCCCGGAACACCGGGTGAGAGCAGCTCAGCTTCGCGGCGCCCCGTTTTCCGCACACGGCGCAGTCCCCGGGCACTCCGCCCAGGGAAACGATGGCGTTCTTGAGCGACTGTTCTTTGACGCAGCTGGTGCAGAGGGAGGCCATCGTCCGGTTGTAGATGATCGGCAGGCCGGCGGCTGTCAGAACCCGCAGCCATGGCGGGGGGATGACTAGCTACACAGGTCGTGAAAAAACTTCAATCCGCCGCCTGGTGGAGCTGGAACTTCTCGAACTCGTGCAAGGCGGCTTCCACCCGCTGTTTCCGGGCGCGCGCGCCCCGCCCGACCCAGTGCCAGCGCTGCACCAGGAGCCGCCGCCGCTGCCGGTCGGTCTTGAGGTCGAGCGCGGCCACGATCCGGTCCCCGACCAGCACCGGGCACACGAAATAGCCGAAGACTCGCTGGTCCCTGGGCACATAAGCCTCGAAGCGATATTCGTAGTCGAAGAACATCCGCAGCCGCTTGCGCTGGATGATCAGCGGGTCGAACGGCGAGAGGATGTGGACCTGCTCGCGCGCCGGGCCCGGCAGCGCGTCGAGGGCATCGGGCAGCATCCAGTGCGGCAGGTCGCCGGCGCCCGGCACCTGCACCGGCAGCAGCTCGCTTCGCCGCGCCCGCGCTTCGAGCAGCCGGCGCATCGCCGGCTTGCGCGGCGCGTCCAGGTAGCAGATCGAGTCCACGCTCACTACGCCCTGCGAGCGCAGCGCGCGATCCAATAGATAGTCCAGCGTCTCGCGCTCGCCCGCGATGCGCGGCAGGCGCTCCCAGCCGAAGTGGCGGGTGAGCAGCTCGTAGGACTTGAGCATTCCCGCCCGCCGGCTGATGGTCACCAGCCCCTTGTAGAACGCCGCCTCGAGCGCGCGCTTCGACGGCTTGCGGCTGCCCCAGGCGTAATCCTTGTCGACGCGCACGTCGGTGTCGATGTCGCGGATGCTCACCGCGCCGTCGCGGCGGATGCGCGCCACCACCCGGCGCAGGTCGCTTTCGGACACCTTGCCGGACGAGACCACGTGCCGGTGCCAGTTGCGCCGCATGTGGCGCACGTAGAACTTCAAGCTCTCCGTCGGCAGGTACGACAGCGCATGCGTCCAGTACTCGAACACCGTCTTGTCGACGCTCTGCGCCTGGTGCAGGTGCTCGCGCCGGTACGACGGAATGCGCGTGTGCAGGATGTGGTGATGGCTGCGCTCGATGACGTAGATGGTGTCGATCTGCAGATAGCCCAGGTGCGCCACGGCCGCCGGCGTCGCGCGCGGGCCTGCGCCGAACGGCTCGGCCGTGTCGAGGCGTTGCGCATGCAGCCAGAGTCTGCGCGCCTCGGCGGAGGTGAGCTGAAGCAGCGGTTTCAAGGGGCGGTTACGGTCGATCGACGGCAGGCACGGCGCGATTGTACTTCGCTATGCAACGTGAATCGCCTCACCGGATTGCGGCACCCGCCCCACGAATACCCCCACATCACGAAACCGGCTCACGCCGCCATCACCCGGAGCGAGCAGCAAACCGGGACCACCATGGGCCCAACGTATTCCCGCGGGTACCACGACGAGCGAATCGCGCGCCTTCGCGGGTGAAGTCTGCGGAAAGAAGTATCCACTCTCGAATTCGAGATGCTCGCCACATCCGGAAAACCCGACTCGCCGCAAACGGTCGAGAGCGGCGGCCGCCAGGGATCCGGACGGCCCGCGCGCTCCTCCCGCCTCGATCCACTCCTTTACTAGTTTGGCCGCGTCCGCATCGGGAGCGCCCGCCTTCATGCGGCACATGTTGCCGAGCTCGAGGTGCGTGGGAAACGAAACTCCGGGCTGCCCGTCGCCGAAGGTGTGCCAGCACAGCACCGCCGGTATTTCCTCCGCCGCAGGACGCCACGTCCTGCCGGAGAGCGGGCTGCGCGCAGCCACGCAGTAGATGAACGAATAGTCGCCGCGCGCTTCGCATGCCCGCATGAACCGCTCGGCCGGCGGCAGCCCGGGTTCGACCGCGTACCGTGCCAGCATCTCGGGCAGCGCGCCGATCATCGCGTTGAAATGATCCTCCGGACGTTCGGAGCGACGCCGGTCCATCGCGGTCATCACTTGAAAGGCGAAGCGCTGCAGGTAGTTCGAGACCATGTAATCCGCGAGCGTGTCCTCGAGGTCATTGATGCTCGGGTACCGCTGCGCGAATTCGCTGACGTGGATCGCCTCCGACTTGCGGAAGTCCGACATGGCGTGCCCGAGCGAGTTGAGGAATTGCTCACCGTCGACGGCGTCGCGGCCACCTTCGCAAATGAACTGCGTGGACCTGCTGTTGGCTATCTCCTGGTAGTTCCAGGCGCGAGTCACCCAGCTGTCGTTCTCGAATGCGAGCAGGCCCTTCGGATCCAAGCGCGCGCCGGCCTTGATCTGCTCCAGACTGGCACAACACGACTTCGACAAGACCACGACCACCTGCGTCGCGGCGGCGTAGATGGCACCCATGTTCTGCAGGCACTCCCCGCGCGCAGGTTCGTCCACCGGAACGCAGAACGCATCCAGCCAGATCGCCGGCGGTTGCAGCGCCCTGATCGTTGCATCGGCTACGGCAATGGCCCGATCGGAGACCTGGTGCGCGCGGTCGAAGGGGCTGGCCATCCTGCCAATGCCCCAGGCGTACGAGATGCACGAATACGGTGGCGCTGCCTCGACGGCCGGGACGTTCGCGTATTCGCGCATCGACCATCGGGCGCCGGCAAGCTCAATGGTGGGTGCCGACGCATCGTCATCTGCCGCAACACGCTCGAGCAGCCGGAATACGCCAGGCATGGGAGTAGCTCCTTCTTGTTGTGGACACCATTGTGGGCGTTGCCGCGATGCACATCACCCGTCAATTGCCCGAGATCTGATCCCTGGCCTCTTGCTTTGCAAACCCGTAGCGAATCCGTAGCCCTTCGTGATGACTCCGGAGGCGCCCCGCGGCTGTAGTCGGCACTCGTACTCCAACTACAAGAGGGTTTCGGTCATGAAAAGCACAGGATTAGTGGTCTCCCTTTCACTCTCCATGGTCGCGGCGGCCGTCCTGGCCGTTTTTCCGTGGCCGGCGAGCGCCGACCAGGGCCACAGCGCCGGCCAGC
>JBIOZI010000349.1:0-12840 GCA_044871085.1 Steroidobacteraceae bacterium
TCTGTCCCCTTTATTTCCGGAAAATAGATCTGTCCCCTTTAATAGGTCGCGAGGCGTACTCGCAGCCAGCGTGGCTCATCGGTGAGGTTCAGGCCGTAGTCGGTCTGATCGCCGTTCCAGATGCGCGAGCGCGTCCACTTGCCGCCGGCGTACGAGCCCTCTTCCACCGACGCGAAGATGAATCCGTTCACCTTGCGGCCGGCGGCGACGTCGAAGCTCACGCGCACGCGCTGGCCCGTGAGCAGGAACTCGTCGGGGCCCAGCTCGACCAGCAGCGCGCCGCCCGAGGGACCATCCTTCGCGGCGCCGGATCTCCAGTCCGGCGTCTCTTTCACGTTCGGAAACCATTCCTTCATTCCGAACTGCCACTCGTTGAAGCTCAGCGTCGCCGTCCAGCGCCCGAGGTCGAGCTTGCGGCTGGCGCGGTCATCGGGCTCCGATGCGCCCCAGACCCGCTTGGTCGCTGCGAGCCCGGCCCACTCGCGCGCCACCGGCGCCAGCAGCCGGAACGGCCGCCCGAATGCTTCGATGGCGGCGTCGACGTCTTTCGCGCCGAGCGGAAAATTCGAATAGCCGGTGTGGTCCATGCCGAAGGGCACGATGCCGAGCGCGCCGGCGCCGAGCAGGTCGTAGAAATAGCGCGCGAACACCGGGTCGTTGCCGATCTCGGGCACGAGCAGCGGGCCGCCGGCGCGGTACAGCTCGATCACGCGCATGACCTTCGGCGATTCCTTGATGTAGATGTCCGGCGCCACGATGTCGATGGCGGGCGCCGCCGCACGGTAGATGGAGATCACATTGTCGGTCGGCCCGCCGCTGGCATAGGCACCGGGCGGCCCCGGGTTGAACGGGTCGCGCAGCGAGCAGTTGACGTACATCGGCAGCGCGTATTCCGTCTTCCCGGCGGCGGCTACCTCGCCGATGTATTTCGCGACGTGCCAGGCGTGGAAGAATTCGTCGGCGTCCTTGCCGAACGCCTGGCTCCAGGTGCCGGCCTGGGCGCGCAGCGCTTTCGTGAGCGCCGGCGGCACCGCCGAGCCGAACGCCTTCTGCGCAGCGGGGCCGAAGTCCCGCGCGCTGCCGTAGGTGCCGGGCTCGTTCTGCACCTGCATCATGATCACGGTGCGCTGCGCGTCGGCCGACTTCAGGTGACGCAGCAGCGCCGCGAAAGCACGCCGGTCGGCCGCCAGCGTCGCGGCGGAGTGCGGCGACATGGAGTTCAGCACCTTGCCCTTGGCGTCGATGAGCCGCGGGAAGCGCGCATTGTCGAGCTTCACCCACTCCGGCGTGTAGTTAGGCCCGTTGTTCTTCCAGGTGGCGAACCACAGCAGCACGAGCCGCACGCGATGTTCGCGCGCCTGGGCGAGCAAGGTGTCCACGAACGAAAAATCGAACCGGCCCTCGACCGGCTCCACCTGCTCCCACGCGACGGGCATGGCGAGCGTGTTGGCTTGCAGCTTCGCCACCGCGGGCCACACCTTGGGCAGCGCGTCCGGCCAGTTGCTGGAGTTGTTGGCCTGCGCGCCGAGCAGCAGGAACGGCGCGCCGTCGACGATGAGCGCGTGCCGGCCGTCGCGCGTCACCACTTCCGGGATGGGCGGTTCGGAGCCGGGCGCCGCCGCGGCGATGCCGGCGAGCGCCGCCAGCACCAGCAGTGAAACCATGAGCCTTGCGTGTCGGACGTCCATCTCCCCTCCCGTGGACGGCGATCTTAACCGTGGCGGTGGCCCGATGTGCGCGGCTGTCGCACACTCGCCTCCTCACCACCCGGAGCCGGCATGAGAAGTTTGACCGCAGTGTTGTTCCTGGCCCTCGCCGTCCCGGCGTGCGCCGAACCTTCGGACTACGAGCGCAGCGCCATCGACCGCGTGTGGAGCGGCCACAGCGTGCGCTTCGCGCTCGCGGTGACGGACGGAGCCCTGTTCGCCGCCTACTACGACGCCAACCGGCAGCTCAGCGTCGCCGCGCGCGCGCGCGGCACGCCCAACTGGACCTATCGGCGGCTCGACTCGTGGACCGGGTGGGACAGCCACAATTACCTCGCCATGGCCGTGGACCGCGCGGGACAGGTGCACGTGGTGGGCAACCTGCACAACGATCCGCTGCTGTACTTCCGCACCACGTCCGCGGGCGACATCCGCACGCTCGCGCGGGTCGCGGTGCTGGTGGACCCGGCGCGCGAGCGGCGCATGACGTACCCGGTGTTCCTGCGCGACGCCGCGGGCCGGCTGATCCTCAAGTACCGCGACGGCGGCAGCGGCAATGGCAACGAGATCTACGACGTGTACGACGAGGCGGCCGCGCGCTGGGCGCCGCTGCTGACCACACCGCTCGTGGACGGCGAGGGCAAGCGCAATGCGTACTTCGTCGGACCCACGCTCGGGCCCGACGGCCTCTTCCACCTCGCCTGGGTGTGGCGCGAGACCCCCGATGCCGAGACCAATCACGACCTGTCGTACGCGCGCAGCCGCGACCTGGTGCACTGGGAAAAATCCGACGGCACGGCGCTCAAACTACCCATCACGCTGGCCGGGGCCGAGGTCGTCGACCCCGTGCCGGTCGAGGCCGGCATGATCAACAACAACACCGTGGTCGGGTTCGACGGCGCCGGCCGTCCGATGATCACCTTCCACAAGTTCGATGCGCGCGGCAACACGCAGATCTTCGTGGCGCGCCGCGATGCGCAGAAGTGGACCGTCGCAATGGTCAGCGACTGGCGCGACTTCCGCTGGGATTTCCGCGGGCGCGGCTCGCTGGACAGCCGCCTGTTCGTGAGCGGGGCCGTGCCGCAGGGCGCCGAGCACGTGCGCGTCTCCGTGGTGCGCGACGGCAAGCCCATCGATTTCCTGCTCGACGCGCGCACGCTGCGGCGTCTCGAAGAGCGGCCCGGCACGACGCTCGCCGAGCGGCTGCGCGCCACCACCGAAGTGCCGGCCGGCATGCAGCTCAACACGGCCGAAGACGAACGCAGCGGCATCGCCATCGCCTGGCCCACGCGGCCGCCGAATCGCGACCTGCCGACCGCGGACATCCCCGCGCCCACGCTGCTCGAGCTGCTGGTGCCGAAGCCGCAACGCTAGGGGCTTGAATGCGTTCGCATGTTCCCGCGCGGCGGGGCGCGCGCCGCGCCGGCCTTGCTAGTTAGAGGCGGCGGCGGATTGCAAAGCCGCAGTTCGTGTATTAGCGTCGCGCGGCCCCACCTCTCCCAATCCACCAGGAAACCACCGTGAACGCCAAGGAAGTTGTTTACCGGACGGCACTCGCCTTCGTTTTGTCCGTCCTGCTGGGATCCGCCGCCACCACCGCCTCCGCCCAGGCCGCCTACCGCTGGCGCAACGTCGAGATCGTCGGCGGCGGCTTCGTGCCCGGCATCGTCTTCAACCAGAGCGAGCCCGGCCTCGCCTATGCGCGTACCGACATCGGCGGCGCATACCGCTGGAATCCGGCCACCGCTCGCTGGGTGCCGCTGCTCGACTGGGTGCACTGGGACGACTGGGGACTCACGGGAGTAGATAGCCTGGCCACCGACCCGGTCGAGCCCGACCGGCTCTACGTGCTCGGCGGCACGTACACCAACTCCTGGGACCCGAAGAACGGCGCCATCCTGCGCTCCACGGACCGCGGCCGCACCTTCGACAAGGTGGAGCTGCCGTTCAAGTCCGGCGGCAACATGCCGGGCCGCAACATGGGCGAGCGGCTCGCCATCGATCCCAACGCGAACCGCATCCTCTATCTCGGCGCGCGCAGCGGCAACGGCCTGTGGCGCAGCGAGGACTACGGCGCCACGTGGGCGCGCGTCGCGAGCTTTCCGGCGACCGGCACGTACCGCGCCAACCCCAACGACGGCAACGGCATCGACAGCGACCCGCTCGGAGTGGTTTGGGTGGTGTTCGACAAGAGCAGCGGCACGCCGGGCTCGGCGACGCAGTCCATCTACGCAGGCGTCGCGGATCTCGGCCAGAGCGTGTATCGCAGCACCGACGGCGGCGCCACCTGGGCGGCGCTCGCGGGCCAGCCGACCTCGCCCGCGTTCATGCCGCATCACGCGGTGCTCGCCTCCACCGGCATGCTGTACATCACGTACAACAACAACGGCGGGCCGTACGACGGCGCCTTCGGCGACGTGTGGAAATTCGATACGCGCGCCTCGGTGTGGACCAAGATCACGCCGGATCCATCGAGCGCCACCAACAACTGGTTCGGCTACGGCGGCATCACCGTCGACGCGCAGCACCCGGACACGTTGATGGTGTCGGAGCTCAACCGCTGGTGGCCGGAGGCCAACATCTGGCGCAGCACCAACGGCGGCGCCACCTGGACGTCGATGTGGAACTGGGGCGCGTATCCCGTACGCACCTTCCGCTACACGCACGACATCAGCGGCGCTCCGTGGCTGACCTTCAACCAGGTGCTGGCGCTGCCCGAGCGCACGCCGCGCCTCGGCTGGATGATCGGCGACATCGAGATCGACCCCTTCGACTCCAACCGCATGATGTACGGCACGGGCGCCACCATCTACGGCACCGACGACCTCACGAGCTGGGATCGCGGCGGCACGTTCACGCTGTCGGTGAAGGCGCAGGGCCTCGAGGAGACCTCGGTGCAGGACCTCATCAGCCCGCCCGCGGGCGCGCCGCTGCTGTCGGCGCTCGGCGATCTCGGCGGGCTCAGGCACGACAACCTCGGCGTGGCGCCCGCCAAACTATTCGACAACCCCACCACCACCACCGGCACCAGCCTCGACTTCGCGCAAGCCGCGCCCAACATCATCGCGCGCGTCGGCAACGGCGGCGGCAGCTTCGGCTTCTCGTCGGATGGCGGCAGCACGTGGTCGCCGGGCAACGCGGCGGGCGCCAGCGGCGGGCACATCGGTGTGTCGTCCGACGGCAAGAGCCTGCTGTGGAGCCCGGGCAACCGGCCGGTGCGCTACTCGCTCAACAACGGCGCGTCGTGGACGAGCTCGGCCGGACTGCCGCAGGGCGCGCGTGTGGGCTCGGACCGCTTCGCGGCCGGCAAGTACTACGCCGCGGCGGGCGGCGCGTTCTACGTGAGCGTCGATCACGGCGCGACGTTCACGCGCACCGCGGCCAGCGGCTTGCCGGCCGACGGCGTGCGTTTCAAGGCCAGCACCTTCCGCAGCGGGGACATCTGGCTCACGGCCGGATGGCAGGGCCTGTGGCGCTCCACCAATGGCGGCGCGAGCTTCACGAAGGTGTCGAGCGTGCAGGAAGCCGACAACATCGGCTTCGGCCGTCCGGCGCGCGATCGCGGCTATCCGGCGCTGTATTCCAGCGCGAAGATCGGCGGCACGCGCGGGATTTTCCGCTCCGACGATGCCGGCCTGTCCTGGACGCGCATCAACGACGACCGCCACCAGTACGCCTATACGGGCGCCGCCATTACCGGCGATCCCCGCGTATACGGCCGTGTCTACGTGAGCACGAACGGGCGCGGTATCGTCTACGGCGAGCCGGGGACGCCCACCGACTGACCTCGTCCCGGCGGGCGCCGGCCCGCCGGGCCCTTCCCGGCTCACGCAATTGGAATCGCTGCGCGTGATTCCCAGATCACGTCCCGTGCCGGGTTGTGCTATCAAGCGCTCAAGGGTCGCCGCGCGGACGGCACTCGACCGCGACTAATAACGCGCGCACAACGGAGAGGGGTCCCCACATGAATACGCGTTCCGCGTCTTTCTGCATCGTCGTCTTGGCATCACTGGGCGTCGCCGGCATCGCCCAAGCCCAAACACCGCCCGCCAGCGACCCGGTCGACGAGGTCGTAGTCACCGGATTCCGCCAGAGCTACGCGAACGCCGTGAAGGCCAAGCGCGAAGCGGTCGGCGTCACCGACAGCATCTCATCGGAAGGCCTCGGCAGGTTTCCCGATCTCAATGTCGGCGAGGCGCTGCAGCGCATACCCGGTATCCAGATCAATCGCGAGGCGGAATCGCGCAACGCCACGGTCAACCTGCGCGGCCTGCCGGGCACCTACGCGCGCGTGACGATGAACGGCGTCAACTTCGCCGACCCCATCCTCGACGACTCGACGCCGCTCGGCGCGTTCAATTCCGACATCTTCACCGGCATCTCCATCGTGAAGTCGCCGTCGGCGGCGGATCAACCGGGCGGCATCAGCGGCAACATCGACCTGCGCATCCAGCCGGCCCTGTCACGCAGCGACGGCTTCACCGCGAAGCTGGCCGCGGAATACGACGACCTGGGCGACTACACCACGCCCTCGCTCACGTTCGGCGCTGCGCATCACTTCATGGACGACGAGCTCGCGGCGTTCGCCACCGTGGCCTACAAGGAAGAGGAATTCCGCCGCGACTCGATCTTCTTCAACCAGTACACGCTGCTGAACCCCATGACCACGCCCAACTACGCGGCGCGGTTCGGCGCGATTCCCGGCGGCGTGCTGTTCCCCTCCGACATCCGCCAAGCGGTGAAGTACAACAAGGGCAACCTGTTGACCGCGGCCGCGGGCGCGGAATTCGCGCCCTCGGAGCAATTCACCATCGGCCTCGACACCTTCGTCACGCGCCGGAAGATGAAGGATGCCGCCACCGACATCCTCGACATCGACCTGCGCAACGGCGCCACCATCGTCGACCCGACCGGCGCCGTGTTCCAGGCGGCCGGCGCCAACTACGTGAACGCATACGACTACTCGAACACCCAGGTGTTCTCCTCGTTCCGCTCCGAGCCGTTCGAGCAGCAGACCTGGGGCACGAACCTGCGCGGCACCTGGCAGACGGAGGCCTGGAAGATCTCGGGCGTCGTCACCAAATCCACGGCGACCAACCACCTCGACCAGTCGCAGCTCGACATCCGCCGCCAGGCCCAGGCGGCCGGCAACGGCACTTCGGGCGCGTTCTTCTCCGGCGGTGGCGACATCGGCGACTATCTATTCACGCTGCTGCCCGATCCGGCGGTGGTCGACACTTCCGGCCCATGGACCTTTCCCGGCGCCGGCCCGTCGCTCACCAACCCGGCCGGCAACGTGTTCATCATCGCCGGCAGCGAGGGCCGCGCGCGCAACGAGCTCGACGGCCTGCAGATGGACGTGGAACGAACCCTCGACCTCGGCTGGCTCGCGGGCGTGCAGTTCGGCGCGCGCGCGGAGAACACCAAGTTCACCTCGCGCGGCCGCCGCGCCAGCGCCGCGGGCGTGCAGTCCGGCAACATCGACGCGCAATTCCTCGTCGAGAGCTCGTTCGCCGGGGATTTCTTCGGCGGCAACGCCGGCGACTATCTTTCGAACTGGCAGACCGTGAACTACGACTACGCCGTGTCGCGGCTCCAGCCCGTGACGCTGCAGGCGGGCCAGATAACCACCGCCAACGGCTGGGTCAACGACAACACCAACGGCAGCTTTCTCGCCTTCAACTTCTCGAACGAGAACGAGATCGGCTCGGTATACGCCATGGCCAAGCTCGAGAAGGAATTCGGCAATCACGGCCTGCGTGCCAACCTCGGCGTGCGCTACGAGGACACGGGCAACACGATCCGCTCGCAGGACCGCAACGCGGCGCAGCAGTTCATCGTCAACACGTATCGCAACGATTACGACAACGTGCTGCCGTCGGCGATCATCGCGTTCGACCTGTCGGACAAGTTCGTGATACGCGGCGCCGCGTACCAGACCTTCGTGCGGCCCCAGCCGCGCCAGGTTTCGCCGATCACGCTGGTCGCACCCACGGCGAGCGGCTTCAACGTGACGTTCGGCAATCTCGGCCTGCATCCATACGAGGCCGACTCGCTGGATTTGTCGCTCGAGTGGTACAACCGGGCGGATTCGCTGATCGCGCTCGCGGTCTATCGCAAGACCATCACCGGCCTCATCGGCCCGCAGACCGACATCAACGTGCTCTGCCCCGCCGATGCCACCGCGCTCGGCCTCGGGCACCTCACGGTGAACGGCACGAGTTGTTTGTCGGACATCCTCGTGAACGGCAATCCGGCGGTGATCACCGCCAGCGGCAACGTGAACCAGGAGCGACCCATCGAGGTGCAGGGACTCGAGTTCTCGGTGCAGCAGAATCTCGATTTCCTG
Organism: Steroidobacteraceae bacterium; assembly: GCA_044871085.1. Classification (GTDB taxonomy): domain Bacteria; phylum Pseudomonadota; class Gammaproteobacteria; order Steroidobacterales; family Steroidobacteraceae; genus CADEED01. The sequence goes on from JBIOZI010000349.1 coordinate 8,056, forward strand.
CCCGCGCCATGGAACGGCTTCGGCGGCGCCATCAACTTCTCGCTGGCCGACATCGACGGCACCACGGTGGCGGGCACTCCGGCCACGCTGCCGGGCGTTTCCAAGCGCGCCGGCAATTTCATCTCGTACTACGAGACCGACCGCTTCGGCGTGCGGCTGGTCTATAACTACCGCGACAAGTACGACCTCGCGGCGGGCGGCACGTTCTCGGGCGCGGCGCGCTCGGTGAAGGCGCGCGGCCAGATCGACGCCTCCGCGTCGTTCAACGTGACGCCGCACTTCGCCGTGGCGCTGGACGCGTTCAATCTCACGGAAGAAGAGCGCATCGAATACCAGACGGTGGAGATCATCCCGCGCCGCGCGGATTTCGACGGGCGCACGTTCCAGCTGAGCTTGCGCGCCGACTTCTGACGCTTCCCTTATCATCGACCGATGAAAACTCTCTGGCAGCGCGCCGCCGTGGGCGCGCTCACGCTGTGCGCATCGATGGCCTGGGCCGCGGATGCGACTTCCAAGGACCCGTCGCGCAAGGACGTGCTGAAGATCGCCGCGCGCGTCGCCGACTGGCAATTGAAGCGCATGGGCGCCGCGCAGGGCATCTCCACCCACATCGAGGAAACGCTGAGCCCGCTGGCCTGGCAGAAAGGCGCGTTCTGGGTGGGCATGACGCGGTTCGCGGACGTGTCCGGCGAGAAGCGCTTTCGCGACGCCCTGCTCGAGCAGGGCCGCGCCAACCGCTGGCAGCTCGGGCCGCGCACGTATCACGCCGACGATCACGTCATCGGGCAGAGCTACCTGTGGGCCGCGCGCCATGGCGCAGGCCCCGAGGCCATCGCGCCGCTGCAGAAGACCTTCGACGCCATCCTCGAAAAGCCGGCCATCGTCCACCTGAGCTTCGTGATCCCCAAGGAGGGCTACGGCGGCACGGAGTGCCTGCAACGCTGGTGCTGGTGCGACGCGCTGTTCATGTCGCCGCCCGCGTGGATAGAGCTCACCAGGCAAACCGGCGACCGCCGCTACACGGACTTCGCGATCGCGGAATTCTGGTCGACCACGGCATTCCTGTTCGACCCGGCGGAGAACCTGTACTTCCGCGACAGCCGCTTCTTCGAGCGGCGCGACGACCAGGGACGCAAGCTGTTCTGGAGCCGCGGCAACGGCTGGGTGTTCGCGGGCCTCGCGAACATGCTCGACGCGCTGCCGGCGGATCATCCCGCGCGCCTGGGGCTAGAGAAGGTCTTCCGCGACATGGCGGTGAAGCTCGAGGCCATCCAGAAGCCGGACGGTTACTGGGCGCCGTCATTGCTGGCGCCGGAAGGCGCGCCGCCCGAGACCAGCGGCACCGGCTTCAACGTGTATGGCCTCGCCTGGGGTGTGAAGCACAAACTACTCGATGCGGATCAATACGGCCCGGCGATCCGCAATGGCTGGGCCGCGCTGACGCGCGCAGTGGCGAAGGACGGCAGGCTCGGCTGGGTGCAGCAGGTGAGCGACCGGCCCGACAAGGTGTCCGAGGAGGACACGCAGTTCTACGGTGTGGGGGCGTTCCTGTTGGCGGCGAGCGCGGTGGCGGAGCTGGCCACCGAGCGGTGAAGCGCCATGAAGAGGGAATACAGCCACTACTTTTTCGACACCGAGGTCGAGGAGAACAGCACCGAGGGCTGGGTGGCGGTGAAGCTGTTTCGGACCACCGGCAAGGCGCGCATCCACGCCGCTTCGATCACGTACTGGGACGCCATGGGGCAATGCTCGCTGAACAACTTCGCCGGTGAGATTCCGCTCGACATCATCGAAGAATTCATCGCCGAGGCGAAGGCCAGGCTCTCGACCGACTAGATCGCACCGCGCTTCGACAGCCCCACCGCGGTAACCGGCACGCGCATCTCGGCCGTTCCGGCCATCAGATCTCCTTGCGCCCGAGCTTTTCCACGGCATAGGCCGCAGCCCTCGCGGTCAATGCCATGTACGTCAGCGACGGGTTCTGTGTCGGCGACGACACCATGCAGCTGCCATCGGTGACGAATACGTTCGGCACCGCGTGCACCTGGTTGTGCGCGTTGAGCACGGAGGTCTTCGGATCGCGGCCCATGCGTGCCGTGCCCATCTCGTGGATGACGCTGCCCGGCACCACCGGCCGGTTGAAGCCCTGCACGTTCTCGAGCCCCGCCGCGCCCAGCATCTCCACGGCATCGTCCATCATCTGCCTCGCCATCGCGGTTTCGTTGGCGCCGTATTTCATGGAAATGTTCAGGCGCGGAATGCCCCACTCGTCGAGTTCGTCGTGCGCGAGCCAGATGCGGTTCTCGCGGTTCGGCAGCGTCTCGCCGTAGCCTTCCATGTAGAGGTTCCATTCACCCGGCCGCGTGATCTCGTTCTTGAACGCGGCGCCGAACTCCGCGCCGTCGATGCCGCGCGTCCAGTTGCCGCGGCTGGTGTACACCTCGTAGCCGTAGCCGCGGCGAAACGCGCTCTCGGGCTTCGTGACGTTGCGAAAGCGCGGGATGTACATGCTTGTGGAGCGGCGCCCGCGGTAGTAGCGGTCCAGCAACTTCGAATAGCTGGCCGTCGCGCCGCCGCCGTTGTGGTGGTCCATGAGATTGCGGCCGAGCTCGCCGGAGTCGTTGCCGAGGCCGTCCGGGAAACGGGCGGAGCGTGAGTTCAGCAGGATGGCGGTGGTGTTCAGCGTCGACGCACACAGGAACACCACGCGCGCGAAATATTCCGTGGTCTTGCGCGTGCGGTAGTCGACGGCCCGCACGCCCGTGACGCGATTCCTCGCCTCGTCATGGATCAACGAGTGCACCACCGCGTCAGGCTGCAGCGTGAGATTGCCCGTGGCGGCGGCCGCGGGCAGCGTCACTCCATTCGAGGAGAAATACGCGCTGTACGGGCAGCCGCGCGCGCATTGATTGCGCCCGCGGCACGGGCCGCGCCCGTTGTGCTCGCGCGAGAGCACGGCGGTCGCGCTGCAGATGAGGCGCCGGTCCGCGAATGCCTTCTCGAACGAGCCCCTGACGTGCTTCTCGAGCGCGTTCATCTCGAAGGGCGGCTGGAGCACCTGGTTGGGTAGTTGGGGCAGGTTCGAATTCTCGCCGCTCGCGCCGATGAAGCGCTCGACGCGCTCGTACCAGGGCGCGATGTCGGCGTAGCGGATCGGCCAGTCGACGCCCACGCCCTCGCGCGCATTCGCCTCGAAGTCGAGGTCGCTGTAGCGGAACACGTGGCGCGCCCACATGAGCGAGCGGCCGCCCACCTGGTAGCCGCGGTACCAGTTGAACGGCTGCGCCTGCTCGTAGGAGTGGATGTTGTCGTTGACGAAGAACTGCTTGGTCGACTGGTCGTATAGATAGAGCGTCGACTGGATGGGCTGGCCGGCGCGATCGGCGTTCGTGGCGCGGTTGTTGTGCGGCAGCTCCCAGGGATTCTTGAGCGCGGTGGTGTAGTCGACCACGTGGCGCACGTCGCGTCCGCGCTCGAGCACCAGCGTCTTCAGGCCCTTCTCGGTGAGCTCCTTGGCGGCCCAGCCGCCCGACATCCCGGAGCCGACGACGATAGCGTCGAACTGGTTGGGCGCGCCGGTGTCCATCACAGCGCCCAGGCTTTCTGGTTGGGGGCCAGCGGCACGTCGCCCCAGTACCCACCGGGCACCGCCTCGTACGCCAGTGCCTGCGTCGCGCCGACCTCGGAGAGGAAGTAGCCGGTGAGCGTGTAGTCCTTGAGCATCTTGAAGAACGACTGCTCGTACTCGAGCCGCATGTCCTGCGCGGCGCGCGCGGCCAGCAACTGCGCCTGTTCGTCCGCGCTCCTGGCCGCGAAGCCGGATGCCGCGAGCTCGCGCAGCGCGGCGCGGAACAGGGTCTGCGACGCGGCGCCCGCGCAGGTGGGAATGGCGAGATCGATGAAATAGTGAGTATCGGCCGCCGATGCGGCCGGGGAATCCGTGGCCGGCAGGATGGTGTCGACCAGCGCGCGCAGCGTGGCCAGCTCCGGTTCCGAGAAAAACGCGGCGCGGCGCGGGCCGGCCGCGAATGCGCTGCGAACTGCGCCGAGAGCCGCATGCCCCAGCAGAACGGATGCGCCACGCAGGAAGGTACGACGGTCGGTCATGAGCTCCCCCTCTGACGCGGAATGTTAGTCGTTCTTCAGGGCTCCGCGCACGTTCATCACGAACAGGCCCACCTGCAGGGCGATCAGCGCCCAGGCGCGCGCGTGCCAGGCCCAGACGATCCACATGACGTTGCTCACGAGAAAGACCCAGAAGCCGATCTCGCGGCGGCGTTTTCTCTGCGATGCGACCAGCCAGGCGGCGATCAGCGTCACCGCCATGGCCGGCCACTGCAATGCGTCGAGCAGCGCCTCGCTCACGTGCGGCCCGGCGCGTCAGCCACGATAGGCCTTTTCGAGCGCGGCGATGTCGAGCTTGCCCATCTTCATGAGCTCGGTCATGAGGCGCTCGGATTTCTCGTTGCTCTCGGCGAACCAGTCTTCCATCTTCCTCGGCACCACCTGCCACGACAGGCCGTACCGGTCCTTGAGCCAACCACACTGGCTCTCCTCGCCGCCGTCCGCAGTGAGCGCGTCCCAGTAGTAGTCGACCTCGGCCTGGTCCTGGCAGTTGATCAGCAGCGAGATCGCCTCGTCGAAGGTGAACTGCGGACCGCCGTTGATGCCCGTGTACGGCTGACCATCGAGTTCGAAATCGACGGTCATCACCGTGCCGGGTTCACCCGGACCCGCCTCGGTGTAGTGCGCGATGGCGGTGATCCGTGAGTTCGGGAACACCGA
>JBIOZI010000350.1:0-11003 GCA_044871085.1 Steroidobacteraceae bacterium
GCTGGTGCTGCTGTACGCGGTGGCTCATCCGTACATGCACATGGAAGCGGCCGATGCGGTCGTCGCGCAGGCCGGCATCGACTATCTGCTGGGCGTGACGCCCGGCCTCGGCATCCAGTTCCTCATGATCGCCATGTTCGCGACCTTGCGCGGCACCGGCATCGTGAAGCCGACGATGATCATCCAGTTCATCACCGTCGGGTTGAACATCCTGTTCGCGGCCGTGCTCACCGTCGGCTGGCTCACCGGCAAGCCGTACGGCGCGTTCGGCGCGGGGCTCGCGACCACGCTCGCGACGGTCATGGGCACGATCATCAGTGCCTACTATTTCCACCGGCACGAGAAATACGTGTCTTTCCACAAGGAGCAGGTCAAGCCGAACGCGGAGGTGTGGAAGCGCCTGGTGTTCATCGGCCTGCCCATCGGCCTCGAGTTCATGTTCATGTCGCTGGTCATGATCGTCATGTACTGGGCGATCCGCAGATTCGGCGCGGACGCGCAGGCGGGCCTCGCCGAAGGGCAGGGCGCGCTGCGCCTCATCATGCTGCCGGCGATGGCGGTGGCGTTCGCCGCCGCGCCGATCGCCGGCCAGAACTTCGGCGCGCGCAAGCCGGCGCGGGTGCGTGAGACCTTCAACTGGACCGTCGGCATGAGCATCGCGATCATGCTGACGCTCACGGTGTTCTGCCAGTTCGGCTCGCACCTGCTCATGCACATCTTCACGCACGAGGAGGCCGTGGTCGCCATCGGCGCCACCATGCTCATGATCTCGTCGTGGAACTTCGCCGCGAACGGCATCATCTTCAGCTGCTCGTCGATGTTCCAGGGGCTGGGCAACACCTGGCCGACCATCGGCTCGAGCGTGATCCGGCTGTTCGTGTTCATCCTGCCGTTGATCTGGCTGTCGCGCCAGCCGCGCTTCGAGCTGGTGCAGGTGTGGTACCTGTCGGTGTGCAGCATGTTCCTGCAGGCGGTGCTGAGCTATCTACTGCTGAGGTGGGAGTTCGCGAAAAAGCTGGGGCCGGTGGGCGCGGTGGCGGCGGCGTAGGGCCGCACGCGCAGGCCAGTTTCGAAGACCTCTGCCCCTGCCACCTGAGGGAGCTCGTGCCCGAGGTGGCGGGCGAGCAGGGGGAGCGTGTCAGTCTCGGGTGTGTGAGTTGCGCGTGGTCGCGGGCCGCTCATTCCTTCAGCGTCTGCGACAGCAGCCCGAACAACTCGTCGAAATGTTTCTGCTCGACGATCAACGACGGCGACAGCGCGATGGTGTCGCCGGTGGTGCGGATCAGCAACCCACGCTCGAAGCATTTCAGGTACACGTCGAAGGCGCGCTTGCCGGGCGCGCCGGCAATGGGATCGAGCTCGATGCCGGCCACGAGGCCGTAATTGCGGATGTCGATGACGGCCGGCAATCCACGCAGCGCGTGCAGATCCTTTTCGAAGTTCGGGGACATCAGCTTCGCGCGCGTCAGCAGCTTCTCGGCTTCGTAGATGCCGAGCGTCGCCAGGGCCGCGGCGCAGGCCGTCGGATGCGCCGAATAAGTGTAGCCGTGGAACAGCTCGATGCCGGCCGGCCCGCTCATGAAGGTGTCGTAGATCTTCTTCGACACGAGCACGGCGCCCATCGGGATGGCGCCGTTCGTGAGGCCCTTCGCGCAGGTCATGATGTCCGGCGTCACGCCGAATTCCTGCGACGCGAACGGCGCTCCGGTGCGCCCGAAGCCGGTGATGACTTCGTCGAAGATGAGCAGGATGCCGTGCTTGTCGCAGATCTCGCGCAGGCGCTTGAGATATCCCTGCGGCGGCAGCACCACGCCGGTGGAACCGGCGATGGGCTCGACGATGACCGCGGCAATGGTCGAGGCGTCGTGCAGTGCCACGAGACGCTCGAGATCCTCCGCGAGCTCCACGCCATGGGCCGGCAGGCCGCGCGAGAACGCGTTGCGTTTCGGATCGTGCGTGTGCACGAGGTGATCCACTCCGGGGATCATGGCCGCGGGCCAGGCCTTGCGATTGGCCGTCATGCCGCCCACGCTGATGCCGCCGAAGCCCACGCCGTGATAGCCGCGCTCGCGGCCTAACAACCGGACGCGCGCGGCGTCGCCCTGCGCGCGGTGCCAGGCGAGGGCGATCTTGAGCGCGGTATCGACGGATTCGGAGCCCGAGTTGGTGAAGAACACGTGGTCCAGCCCGGCGGGCGCGATGCGGACCAGCCGACTGGCGAGCTCGAAGGCGTCGGGGTGCCCGATTTGAAACGCCGGCGCGTAGTCCATGACCTCGAGCTGGCGCGCGACCGCGGCGGTGATCTCCTTGCGGCCGTGGCCGGCGTTCACGCACCACAGCCCCGCCACGCCGTCGAGAATCCGCCGCCCGTCCGGCGTCTCGTAGTACATGCCCGACGCGCGCGCCAGCATGCGCGGCTTGCTCTTGAACTGGCGGTTCGCCGTGAACGGCATCCAGTAGGCGTCGAGTGCGGGAGGTGTGGGTGCGTTCATGTTCGACTCCGTGACTTGTCCGGCATCATAATCCAGGCCTCCTATGAGCATCGACGTCGGCGCAAGACTGAAGCACGTGCGCGGGCTGCATGGCCTGTCGCAGCGCGAGCTGGCGCGCCGCGCCGGGGTGACGAACGGCCTCATCTCCCTCATCGAGCAGAATCGCGTGAGTCCGTCGGTGGGCTCGCTGAAGAAAGTGCTCGACGGCGTTCCGATGTCGATGGTGGAGTTCTTCACCCTGGACGTCAGCCTCGCGCCGCAGGTGTTCTACACCGCGGAACAGCTGGTGGAGATCGGCAACGAGGGTACTTCGCTGCGCCTGGTGGCGGCGCAGCGCCCGAACCGGCAGCTCACGGTGCTGCACGAGCGTTACGAGCCCGGAGCGGCCACGGGCGAAGAAATGCTTTCGCACCGCGGAGAAGAAGGCGGGGTGGTGGTGCGCGGCCAGGTGGAGCTGACGGTGGGCGGGCAGACGCGCGTGCTCGAGGCCGGCGACGCCTACTATTTCGCGAGCGCCACGCCTCACCGTTTCCGCAATGTCGGCCACGAGGTTTGTGAGATCATTTCCGCCTCGACTCCGCCCACGTTCTAGGCGCGACCCACCAGGATTCACCGCCATGTCCGCAAAGCCCGCCATCGTTTCCGCCGACCAATGGCGCGAGCGCGCCGCCGCCATCAAGCCGCGCGCCGGAGTGTTCATCGACGGCCAGTTCTCGCCGGCGGCGAGCGGCGCCACCTTCGACAACCTCAACCCGGCCACGGGCAAGTCCCTGGGCGCGGTCGCCGCGGGCGAGCAGGCCGACATCGATCGCGCGGTTGCCAGCGCGCGCGCCGCCTTCAAGCGCGGCAGGTGGGCCAACGAGGCGCCGCGCGTGCGCAAGCGCAAGCTGCTGGCGTTCGCCGACCTGCTGCTGGCCAACAACGAGGAGCTCGCGCTGCTCGAGACGCTCGATACGGGCAAACCCATCGGGGACAGCCTGAGAGTGGACATTCCATCCGCCGCCAACTGCATCCGCTGGTACGCCGAAGCCGTCGACAAGGTGTACGACGAGGTCGCGCCCACGGGGCCCGGCGCGCTCGCGACCATCACGCACGAGCCCATGGGCGTCGTCGGCGCCATCGTGCCGTGGAATTTTCCGCTGCTGATGGCCGCGTGGAAGATCGGCCCGGTGCTCGCCACGGGCAATTCGCTGGTGCTGAAGCCTTCGGAGAAATCTCCGCTGACGGCGTTGCGCGTGGCGGAGCTCGCGGTGGAGGCCGGCATTCCGCCGGGCGTGTTCAACGTGGTGCCGGGCTTCGGCGCCACCGCCGGCAAGGCGCTGGCATCGTCGATGGACGTCGACTGCATCACCTTCACGGGCTCGACGGCGACGGGCAAGCTCGTGATGCAATTCGCCGCGCAGAGCAACCTCAAGAAGGTGTCGCTCGAGTGCGGCGGCAAGTCGCCCAACATCGTGCTGGCCGATTGCCCGAACCTCGACAAGGCCGCCACCGCGGCCGCGTTCGCCATCTTCTTCAACCAGGGCGAGATGTGCTCGGCCGGCTCGCGCCTGCTGGTGCAGGATTCGATCAAGGACGCGATGCTCGAGAAGATCGCCGCCGTGGGCCGCGCGATGCAGCCCGGCGACCCGCTCGACCCGGTCACCAAGCTCGGCGCCATAGTCGACGAGATTCAAATGAAACGCGTGCTGTCGTACATCGACGCCGGCAAGAGCGACGGCGCGCGCGTCGCGCTCGGCGGCTCGCGCACGCGCCAGGATACCGGCGGCTTCTACGTGCAGCCCACCGTGTTCGACGGCGTCACGCCCACGATGCGCATCGCGCGCGAGGAGATCTTCGGCCCCGTGCTCGCGACGCTCACCTTCAAGAACGTGGAGGAGGCCATCCAGATCGCCAACGACGTGGAGTACGGCCTGGCGGCCGCCATCTGGACCCGCGACATCACGGTCGCCCATCGCACGGCGCGCGCGCTGCGCGCCGGCACGGTGTACGTGAACTGTTACGACGCCGACGACATCACCGTGCCGTTCGGCGGTTTCAAGCAGTCGGGCATCGGCCGCGACAAGTCGCTGCACGCGCTCGACAAGTACACCGAGCTCAAGACGACGTGGATCGACCTGAGCTAACCGTCTCGCCCGATTCGCCCGTCGCATTCGTCGATGTCGAGACCACGGGCGGCTATCCGGGGCTCCACCGCATCATCGACATCGCCGTCATCGGCGCCACGGGTGGGCGGCTCGACTTCGAATGGCAGACGCTGGTGAACCCCGGCGTGCACGTGCCGGCGGGCATCACCGCGCTCACCGGCATCGACGACTCCATGCTCGAGGGTGCGCCGCCGTTCGAGCGCATCGCGAAGGAGCTGCGCGCGCGGCTCGCCGGCCGCGTGTTCGTCGCCCACAACGCGCGCTTCGACTACGGCTTCGTGCGGCGTGAGCTGGCACTGGCCGACGGCGAGTGGCGCAGCCCGTCCCTGTGCACGGTGCGGCTGTCGCGCGCCCTGTACCCGGACATGCCGCGCCACAACCTCGACGCCGTCATGGAGCGTCATGGCATCGTCATCGAGAACCGCCATCGCGCCATGCCCGACGCGCAGGTGCTGTGGCGGCTGTGGCAGAAACTGCGCGCCGACTGGCCGGCCGACACTCTGCAGCGCGCGTTCGAGGCGGCCGCGCCGCGCCTCCAACTACCCGCGGCGTTGCCGCCGGATCTGCCCGACGAGCTGCCCGAGACGCCCGGCGTGTATCGCTTCTTCGGCGTCGGCGACGACGGGGCGGCCACGCTGCTGTACGTCGGCAGGGCGAGCAACCTGCGCGAGCGGGTGCTGGGGCATTTCCGCGCCGGTGCGCGCGACGCGAAGACCCTGCGCATCGCCGCGCAGGTGCGGCGCGTCGAATGGACCGAAACCGCGGGCGAGCTCGGTGCGCTGCTGCTCGAGGCGCGCGAGATCCGCGAGGCGCATCCGGCGTACAACCGCCCGCTGCGCGGCGGCGACGAACGCTGGACGTGGCTGTTCGAGAACGGCGCGGCGCCGCGCCTCGTGCCGCTGGATGCGCAGGTGCTCGGCACCGGCGATGCCTTCGGCACCTACCGCTGCGAGCGCGCCGCGCGCAAGGCCCTGGAATCACTCGCGCGCGAGCACCAGTGGTGTCTCAAGTTGTTAGGCCTCGAGCAGGGGCCCGGCTCGTGCTTCGGATTCCAGGTGGGCCGCTGTCGCGGCGCCTGTGTGGCGGCCCCGGCGCGGCAGGAGGGCGAGTCGCTCCCGAAGGGCACGCCGCGTGAATCCGCCGCCGTGCACCTGACGCGCGTGAAGCTCGGCCTCATGCCGCTGCGGCTGGCGCCGTGGCCGCACGCGGGTCCGATGGTGCTGCGCGAGGGATTCGGCGAGCGCGCGCAGTACCACGTCATCGACGCCTGGCAGCACCTGGGTACGTTCGACTCGGCCGCCGCACCCGCGGGGCTCGGCGAGCTGGCGCGCACCATCCGGCGCGCGGCCCGCTTCGACATGGATTCTTATCGCATCCTGACCCGTCACCTGCGCGACCGGCGGCTGTCGCCGCTGCCGCGCGGGCGCGAAGACGAAACGGCATGGAGCTGACGCCGGCCACGCATCGCTTCGTGGCCTCGAGTCCACGCGGCTTCGGCGACCTGCTGGCGCGCGAGCTGCGCGAATTCGGCGCGGCGGACGTGCGCGAGCGCGCGCTGGGCGTGGAATTCACCGCGCCGCTCGCGGTGGCGTATCGCGCCTGCCTCGAGTCGCGGGTGGCGTCGCGCGTATTCCTGATCGTCGCGGATCTCGACGCACCCACCGACGCGGCCTTCTACGAAGGCATCCGCGCCGTCGACTGGCGCGCGCACATCGATCCTGCGCGCACGCTGGCCTGCGACTTCACCGGCAAACACCCCGAGCTCACGCACACGCGGTTCGGCACCCTGCGGCTCAAGGACGGCATCTGCGACCAGCTCCGCGACGCCACCGGCCGTCGCCCCGACATCTCGCCCGAGCGGCCCGGCGTGCGCGTGCACGCGCATGCCAACGGGCCGAAGGTGACGGTGTCGATCGACCTCGCGGGCGAGGGACTGCATCGTCGCGGTTATCGCACGCAGGCCGGCGAGGCGCCGCTGCGCGAGAACCTCGCGGCCGGCATCCTGCTGCGCGCGGGCTGGCCCGAGAAGGCGCGCACGGCCACCGACTTCCTCGATCCGATGTGTGGCTCGGGCACGCTGGTCATCGAAGCGGCGATGATCGCGGCCGACATGGCCCCGAACGCGCGCCGGCACTATTTCGGCTTCTTCGGGTGGTTAGGCCACGACCGCCAGGCCTGGGAGGCGGTCAAGCAGGCGGCGCTGGCGCGCGAGCACGAGCCGGCATTCGTGCTGCGCGGCCTCGACGCGGATGCCGGCGTGCTGGCCGCCGCGCGCGAGAACGCCGCGCGTGCCGGGCTCGCGCGCTGCGTGAGCTTCGGCGCCGGCGTGCTGGGGGATGCGCGGCCGGCAGCCGTCGTCGTTCATGCCGCGCCGACAGCGCGCGGCGCCGGCTTCCTCGCCACCAACCCACCCTACGGCGTGCGCCTCGACGACCGCGACCGCGCGCGCGCCACCATGAAGCTGCTCGGCGAAACGCTGCGCGCGCACTTCGGCGGCTGGGATGCGGCGGTGCTCGCCGGCTCCCCCGACGCCGGTCTCGAGCTCGGGATCCGGGCCGAGCGCGTGCACACGGTGTGGAACGGTGCGCTCGAGTGCCGGCTGCTGCGGCTTTCCGTGTCCGCGGAATCCGCCCGGACGTTGATACACACCGGCCACAGCGCACGCATCGACGTGTCGTTGGCGGACACGCCGGGCGCGAAGATGTTCGGCAACCGCATCGCGAAGAACATCAAGCAGCTCGCGAAATGGGCCGCGCGCGAGGGCGTGAGCTGCTATCGCCTCTACGATGCCGACATGCCGGAGTACTCGTTCGCCATCGACCGGTATGCCGAGGCGGACGGCGCGCGGGTCTGGCTGTACGTGCAGGAGTACGCGGCGCCCAAGACCATCGAGCCGGAAGCCGTGCAGCGGCGCCGCGCCGAGGCGCTGGCCGCGCTGCCGGCCGCCACGGGCGTGCCGGTCGAATGCATCCACCTGCGCCAGCGCCGCCGCACCGCGCGTGGCGAGCAGTACGAGAAGTTAGGCGAGGGCGGCGAGTTCCGCCTGGTCGGCGAGTCGGGCCTGAAATTCTGGGTCAATTTCTCCGACTACCTGGACACCGGGCTGTTCCTCGACCACCGCATCACGCGGCAGCGCCTGCGCGCGCAGGCAGAGCGGGCGCGCTTCCTCAACCTGTTCGCCTACACGGGCAGCGCGACGGTGTACGCCGCGTCCGGACGCGCGCGCGAAACGACGACCGTGGACATGTCGGCCACCTACCTCGATTGGGCCCGGCGCAATCTGGCAGTGAACGGATTCTCCGGTACCAACCACCAGTTCCTGCAGGAGGACTGCATCTCCTGGCTCAAGACGGCGGTGGCGGAGCGGCGCGCGTACGACCTGGTTTTCCTCGATCCGCCCACGTTCTCGAACAGCAAGCGCATGGAGGACGTACTCGATGTGCAACGCGATCACGCCGACCTCATTCACCGCTGCATGGCTTTGCTCGCGCCCGGTGGAAAGCTGGTGTTCTCGAACAATGCGCAGAAGTTCAAGATGGACGCCGCGATCGGCGAGCGGTACAAGGTGACCGACATCTCGCGCGCGACGCTGCCGCAGGACTTCCTGCGCAATCCGCGCATCCATCAGTGTTACGAACTGGAGCAGGCAACATGATCAAGAAGGGTTCGGCGCAGTGGCACGGTAGTTTGAAAGAAGGCGGGGGCACGATCTCCACCGAAACCGGCGTGCTCAGGAACGCGCCCTATGGTTTCAAGGCGCGCTTCGAGGACGGCCCGGGCACGAATCCCGAGGAGCTCATCGGCGCCGCGCATGCCGCCTGCTTCTCGATGGCGCTGTCGCTGGGGCTCGGCAAGGCCGGTTTCACGGCGGATTCCATCCAGACCGAAGCGGCGGTACGGCTCGAGAAGGTGGGCGACGGGTTCGCCATCACGCACAGCGACCTGGTATGCGTCGCCAAGGTGCCGAACATCGACGACAAGACGTTCCAGCAGATCGCCGAGCAGACCAAGTCCGGCTGCCCGGTGTCGAAGGTGTTGAACGCCAAGATCTCGCTGGCGGCCAAGCTGGCCGGCTAGCAGGCTGTTGAAAAACAGAGCCTGCGTCCGGGCCACGGATAGCCCGGCGAAATCGAGCAGATTCCTATCTGTTTGATTTCGGGAGCGCAGCGAAAGTCACGCCTTTCGCAAGCGACGTTGAAAAAGTCCAGGATGGACTTTTTCAACAACCGGCCAGCCGCTCCCGCTGGCGGCCGGCCACGCGGTAGCGCCAAGAAAGTCCCGGCTCGGTTACAGTAAGCGCAATTCTCGATCCGGGACTTTCCATGAAATCCTCATTAGTCGCCGCGTTCGGCGCGGCAGCGGTGTTCGTTTCGTCGCAGGCTTCGGCGGCCCTGCCGGAGGCGCAGCGGCTGCACTCCATCGACGTCTTCCAGCTCGAATACGCCGACGACGCGCAGATCTCGCCCGACGGCAGGCGCATCGCGTACGTGCGCGTCAGCCACGACATCATGACCGACCGGCCGCGGCGCAACCTGTGGCTCATCGACGCCGACGGCTCTAACAACCGGCCGCTGCGCTCCGAGCCCCGCAGCTTCAGCTCGCCGCGCTGGTCACCCGACGGCACGCGGCTCGCGTACGTGTCCGCCGCCGAAGGGTCGCCGCAGCTGTACGTGCGCTGGCTGGATTCGGGGCAGACGGCACTGCTCACCAACCTGGTCGAATCGCCGGGCGCCATCACGTGGTCGCCGGACGGCAAGTTCATCGCGTTCACCCAGCTCGTGAAGGCCGAGAAGAAGCCGCTCGCGACTGCGCCGCCCAAGCCCGAAGGCGCGGTGTGGGCGCCGCCGGTGAAGGTCATAGATTCGGTGGTCTACCGCGCCGACGGCGCGGGTTATCTCGAGCCCGGCTTCGAGCACGTCTTCATCGTTTCGGCCGAGGGCGGCACGCCGCGCCAGCTCACCGACGGCGATTTCAACGACGACGGCCCGCTGTCGTTCTCGCCGGACGGCAAGTCCATCGTGTTCTCCGCGAACCGCGGTGCCGATTGGGAGCGCGACCCGCAGGAGAGCGAGGTGTTCGTGGTCGACGTCGCCACGCAGCAGCTCACGCAGCTCACGCAGCGCGACGGCCCCGACAATTCGCCCGTGCTGTCGCCGGACGGCCGGAAGGTGGCGTACCTCGGCTTCGACGACAAGCTGCAGGGTTATCAGGTCACACATCTATATGTGCTCGACCTGGAACGCGGGCCGGATGCGGCTGCCGCGCCGGTGGCGGGCGCGGGCCGCGTCATCACCGCCGATTTCGACCGCGACGTGGCCGACCCGAAATGGTCGGCCGACGGGCGCGGGGTGTACTTCTCGTTCGACGAGCGCGGCGAACGCAAGCTCGGCTACGTCACGCTGGACGGCAAGTTGCGCACCGTGGCCACCGGCCTCGGCGGCACGGACCTCGGGCGTCCGTACACCAGCGGCGGTTTCAGTGTGTCGCGCACCGGCCGCGCCGCCTTCACGGTGACGAGCCCGATGCGGCCCGCGGACGTGGCGACCGCCACGAACACCGGCGGCGCGCGGGTGCTCACCGCGCTCAACGAGGACTTGCTGGGCGTCAAGAAGCTCGGCGCGGTGCGTGCGCTCACCTGGAAGAGCTCGAAGGACCAGCGCGAGATCCAGGGCTGGGTCATCACGCCGCCGGATTTCGACGCCGCCAGGAAATATCCGCTGATCCTCGAGATCCACGGCGGCCCGTTCGCCGCCTATGGCCCTAACTACACCACGGAGATGCAGCTGTTCGCCGCCGCCGGGTACATCGTGCTGTACGCGAATCCGCGCGGCAGCACGAGTTACGGCGAGGAGTTCGGCAACCTGATCCACCACGCGTATCCGGGGGACGACTACGACGATCTCATGTCGGGCGTCGACACCGTCATCTCGCAGGGCAATGTCGACACCAGGAACCTGTTCGTCACCGGCGGCTCGGGCGGCGGCGTGCTCACGGCGTGGATCGTCGGCAAGACCGACCGCTTCCGCGCGGCCGTGGTGGCGAAGCCGGTGATCAACTGGTCGAGCTTCGTGCTGACCGCCGATGCCAACAACTTCTTCTACAAGTACTGGTTCGGCGCGATGCCGTGGGAGCAGCCGCAGGAATACTGGCGCAGGTCTCCCTTGTCCCTGGTGGGCAACGTGAAGACCCCGACCATGCTGATCACCGGCGAAGCGGATTACCGCACGCCGATCGAGGAGTCGGAGCAGTACTACCAGGCGCTCAAGCTGCGCAAGATCGACACGCTGATGGTGCGCATCCCCGAGGCCTCGCATGGCGGCATGGTGGCCCGCCCGTCGAATCTCATCGCGAAGGTGGACAACAT
>JBIOZI010000351.1:0-8432 GCA_044871085.1 Steroidobacteraceae bacterium
CAAACGGGGACAGGCTCGAATGGCCTGGACACGGCTCCGGATTCAAACGGCGCCGCGGCTGCTCTCTCGCGCGCGGCAGAAAAGGAATGGAGGGACTGGGGACGCGCTCTGTCCCCGTTTGCTAGCAATCGAGGAATGTCCCCATTTTCAATTTCAGGCGGTCTTCTTGTCCACGTTTCCGAGCAGCGCCTCGGCCTCGATGCGGCTCTTCTTGAACGCATCTTCGAGACCGGCCTCGCGCAGGAACGAAACGTCGATGCGCCCCGAGCTGTCGATGTTGCCGCCCGAGCGCGCTTGCACATCGCCCTCGGTCATCTCCTCGACGAGGCCGCTGGCGATGTGGATCGCCGCCACGAGCGGCCGCGATTCCGGCGCCACCTCGTTCGGACGGTGATGGAAGGCCACCGCCTCGACTATCGGGAACGGGATGCCCCACAGTCCAAGTAGATAGGCTCCGACCTCGGCGTGCGTGACGCCGAAGATCTCGCGCTCCGCCGCCGCGCTGTCGCCGTTCAGCTCCTTCTTGCGCTGGAGCGAGCGCACGTAGTCGGGCGGCGCGGCGTGCAGCAGCACCAGCGCGCCGATGTCGTGCAGCAGCCCGGCGGTGAACGCCGCGTCGGCCAGCGCCGGATTCCCGACGATCTTCTTCGCGAGCAGCGCCGTGAGCATCGAGTGATGCTGCAGGCGGTCGGGCGAGAACCCCTTGACCTCGCTGATCGCCTTGTCGGAGAACGAGCTCGAGCCCAGCACCAGCGACTTGATGATCTCCACGCCGAGATACGTGACGGCCGCGCGGATGCTCACGATCTTCTGCCCGAGGCCGAAGTACGCGGAGTTCACCAGCTGCAGCACCTTGGCGCACACCGCGGCGTCCAGCTCGATGACCTTGGCGAACGAGGCGCTGTCCGCCTTGGGATCCGCCGCGAGTCGCGACAGCTCGGTGTAAGTCGACGGCACCGCCGGCAGGCGCTCGAGCTTGCCGACCAGCGCGGTCAGCGCCGGGTTCTGCATCAGCTTGTGCAGCGCGTGCGTCTGCTCGATGACCGCGCGCAGCGTCTCGCCGTCGCAGGGCTTGTGCAGGAACTGATGGGTCACGGGCAGCGCGCGCATGATCGACTCGCGCTCGGCCTGGCCGGACAGCACGATGCGCGCCGCCGCGGGGAAGTCGCGCTGGATGTGGCGCAGCAGCTCCGCGCCGTCCATGCCGGGCATGCGCATGTCGGTGATGACGACGTCGGCCGGCGTCTGCTTCATGGCCTCGAGCGCCTGGGCCCCGCCGAGCGCGAAGGTCATCTCCCAGCGCTTGCGTTCCTTGCGCAGCGAGTTGCGCAGGCCGTCGAGGATGGCCTGTTCGTCATCGACAAATAACACGTGTAGCGAAGTCATGCTGCAGCCTGTTTGTTAGTTGGGCTCGCGACCGCATCGGTCATGGGAAGCCGGATGTAAAAGGTCGTGCCCTTGCCAGTCTCTGTTTCGAAATGAAGTGAACCCTTGAGTTTCTCGACCACGATGCCGCGCGACAGCGCGAGCCCCTGGCCCGTGCCGCGTCCGACTTCCTTGGTCGTGACGAACGGCTCGAAGATGCGGCCGCGCACCGACTCCGGAATGCCATGGCCGGTGTCGCGGATCGAGATTTCGACGTAATCGGAGATCGCGCGCGTGCGCACGGTGATCTTGCCCTTGGCGTGCGTGCCCTCGACGATGTCGCTGATCGCGTGGGCGGCGTTCAGCACCAGGTTCAGCACCACCTGGTTGAAGTCGCCGGCGAGGCAGCGAACCTGCGGGATGTCGCCGAGATCCGTCTCGAGCTCGGCCACCGATTTGTACTCGTTGCGCGCCATGTTCAAGGTGGTCTTGATGGCGCGGTTCAGGTCGACGTCGGCCTTGGTGTGCGAATCCGGATGCGCGAATTCCGTCATCGAGCGCACGATCGAGCCCACGCGGTCGATGCCTTCGAGCGCGCGGTCGAGCGCATCGGGCGCGTTCTTGAGGAAGTAGTCGACGTCCGCGGCCTCGTCCGTGTCGTGCGCCTTCTTGGCGGCCGCGGTGACGTCCTTGCCCGACAGCACCCCGGCCGCGAGCGCGCGGTAGTCGCCGAGCGCGTACGGCACGTCGCGCAGCGCGTGGCGCACGAAGCGCACGCTGTCGGAGATGAACTGCACCGAGGTGTTGATCTCGTGGGCGACGCCCGCGGCGATGCGGCCCACCGACTCGAGCTTCTGGCCCTGAGCCATTTCGCGCACCAGGCGGCGGGCCTCGGTGACGTCGATCATGAGGCCGCGCAGCACGCGCATGTCGTCGATGATCTCGCAGCTCATGGTCCAGCGCAGCTCGACCACGCGGTTGTCGCCCGTGGCGGCCGAGCACAGTATTTCGAACGCGCCGGGTCCGCACTCGTCGAGCTGCCGGCGCACGTCGGGATCGCGCTCGCGCGGCACGAGCACGTCGAGGAAGCCCGGCTCTTTCCAGCGCTCCTCGGGAATGCCGAGCATGCTCTGGGCCTGCGGCCCGATGTACTTGAAGCGGCCGTGCGCGAGGTCGAGCTCGAAGGGGATCGCACGGGTGGTCTCGGCGATCAGCCGGTACTGCTCGCGGCTGCGCTCGAGCTCGGCGCTGCGCTCGATGACGTCGTTCGTGATGTGCCGGTTGTGGATCTCGAGATCCGCGATGATCTGCGCGGAGTGCGCGACGGTCTTGAGGCTCTGCCACACGGCGAGCAGCAGGATCGCCGCTTCCATGGCGGCCCAGATGGCGAGGTCGAAGATGCGCCACCACGCGGAAGCGCCGATCGAGTACGTATCGGGCAGCATCAGCACGCGGACCACCGGATATGCGACCGCCGCCACCGTCGCCGTCGCGAGCAGCCAGCCGTCGCGGTAGAAAGCCAGGAAGGCCAGCGACACGAACAGGTGGAATTGCGCCCCGCTCTGTCCCTCGAGCAGCCACATGAACAATGTCGACCACGACACCTGGCAGATGGCGATGAAATGCCGCGACCACCATGCCTGCGGCTTCACGCGCGCGAACAGCGCGGGCGGCACGCACAACATGCCGCCCAGGATGAGCGTGAACCACACGCGCGAATCGCCGGGCAGCGCGGTCTTCCATGCGAGCAGCACGGCCGCGAGCCACTGGACCGCGAACAGCAGACGGAAAGTGCGATGCACGCCCACCGTGAGCTGCGCCACGACTTCGTGACGCACTTCACGGGCACGTGCCTCGCGCTGCGTTGAATCGACCTCGCTCACGGATATGCCCTGTCTGATCCTGCACCGACTCCGGTTGTCTCCCGGCTTTATCGGCCCAGAATGGGGCACCCTTTAGGTCATTTACGCGGCATCCCTGGGAAAAAAGCGTTCGTTTTCAAGACGTAGTCGGCATACTGCGGCCGCCGATTGCCGATGTCCTTCTCGAGCAGCGTGACGCCGGACACCCGCAGCAGCAGCAGCGAGATGAGCACCGGGCCGGGCAGGGCCCACCAAGCGCCGGCCGCGACCGCAATGCAATAGAACCCCCACCAGATGCAGAACTCGCCGAAATAGTTAGGGTGGCGGGTGTAGCGCCAGAATCCGCGGTTCATCACCTTGCCGGCATTGGCCGGGTCGCGCTTGAATCGCGCCAGCTGCCAGTCGCCGCCCGCCTCGAACACGAAGCCCACGGTCCACAGCGCGGCGCCGGCATAGTCGAGCCAGCCGATGGGGCGGAGGCTGGCGAAGGCGCCGAGCAGCGGCAGCGTCGCCACCCACGCGAGCAGCGCCTGCAGCCAGAAAACCAGGTAGAGGCTCTTCCACGCGAAGCCGGGCTGGTTGCGCGCGCGGATCTGCTGGTAACGGCGATCCTCGCCCTTGCCGTGATTGCGCGCCGCGATGTACAGCGCCAGCCGCGCGGCCCACAGCAGCAGCAGCCAGATGACGTACGAGAGACGCGGCCCGCGCGGATCGCTGCCGAGCCAGTAGATGACGCCGGCCCAGAACAACATCAGGCTCCACAACACGTCGACGATGGACACGTTGCGCAGCGGCAGCGAGACCAGCCAGGTGATGGTGGCGGCGCCGAGCAGCCAGGGCAGCGCGGAGAGGAACAGTGGGAAGTCGAAGGGCGCCGTCACGAATTGCATCGGCGCATGATACTCACAGCAGGTCGCGCAGCCGGTAGTACAGCATCGCCAGCACCAGCGCCGGGCGGCGAAACAGCGGCCCGCCGGGAAAATTCGCGTGACGGATGCGCGTGAACAGGTCGAAGCGTTCCGCGCTGCCCGCGATGGCTTCGCTGCACAGCTTGCCCGCGATGCCGGAGATCACCATGCCGTGACCCGACAGCCCCTGGATGAAATACGCGTTGGGGCCGAGCCGGCCGAAGTGCGGCGCGCGATTGGTGGTGATGTCGAGGAACCCGCCCCAGGCGTATTCGATTTTCGCCTCCGTGAGCTGCGGAAACACCGCCGCGATCCGCCGGCGCAGCACGCGCGAGGAGTCGAAGGGGTCGAGGCCCGAGTAGCTCACGCGGCCGCCGAACAGCAGGCGGTCGTCGGCCGAGCGGCGAAAATAGTCGATGATCCAGTTCATGTCGGCGACCGCGGCGTTGTTGGAGATCAGCGAGCGCGCCCGCGCCGCGCCCAGCGGCTGCGTCGCCGCGACATACGTGCCGATGGAAATGAGCTTGCGCGCGAGCTGCGGCACGAGGCGGCCGAGCAGCGCGCCGCCCGCGATGGCCAGGTGCCGCGCGCGCACCGTGCCGCCTGTGGTGTGTACGAGGTTGTCGGCGGTGGCGTTCTGCGCCACTTCGAGCTTCGTCACCCACGAGTTTTCGTGAATGGTCACGCCCGCCTGCGCCGCGGCGGTGCCGAGCCCGCGGGTGTACCGGTACGGATTCAGGTGCCCGCCGTTGGTGTCGAGGACGGCGCTGGTGTACCGGTCGCTGTCGACGATGGTGCGCAGCTCGTCGCGGCCGATGAGGCGCAGCGAGGTGTAGTCGTACACGCGCGCGAAATGCTCGACTTCCGCACGCAGCTCGTCGTCGTGGCGTTTCTTCATGCCCACGATCATGTGGCCGGGCACGTAGTGGCAGTCGATGCCGTGCCGGGTGATGAGCTCGCGCTGCAGGTTCATGCCCTCGATGGAGATGTCCCACATGCGGCGCGCGTCGGCCGCGCCCACCACTTTTTCCAGCGCCGTCTGCTCGCAGGCGTAGCCGAAGATGGATTGACCGCCGCTGCGCCCCGACCCGCCGAAGCCCAGGTATTTGGCTTCCAGCAGCACCACCCGGTAGCCGCGTCCGGCGAGGTGCAGCGCGGTGGACAGGCCGGAGATGCCACCGCCCACCACGCAGACATCGGCGCTCACCGTGCCCGCGAGCGGCGCGAACGGCGGCGCGGGCGGCGCGCTCGCCACGTAGTAGTTGTGCGAGTCGCGCTCCTGCACTACAGCGGACCCAGGTAGCGCGCGATCTCGAGCGGCGTGACCTGCGACTGGAAGCCCTCCATCTCGCCGCGCTTGACGATGGAATACAGCTGCACGAAGCGTTCGCCGAAGAAGCGCGCGGCGAACTCGCTGGCGGCGAAGCGCTCGATGGCCGTGCCCCATTGCAGCGGCAGCGACGCGGACTTGTTTTCGTAGGCGTTGCCGGTGGTCACCGGCGGCGGCTCGAGCGCGCGCGCCAGCCCGTCGTGCATTCCGGCCAGCACCCACGCGGTTACCAGGTAGGGGTTGGCGTCGGCGCCGGCCAGGCGGTGCTCGATGCGCAGGTTCGCGGGGTCCGATGCCGGCACGCGCACCGCGGAGCCGCGATTGTTGATCGACCAGGTGGCATGCAGCGGCACGTAGGCCTCGGCGCGGAACCGCCGGTAGGAATTCGGTCCCGGCGCGCAGATCGCCATTCCGTCCGCGAGCGAGGCCAGCGTGCCGCCGATCGCATGACGCAGCGGCGCGCTGTCGTGCGGCGTGGCCGCGGCGAAGATGTTGCGCCCGGCGGCGTCGAGCAGGCTGACGTGCACGTGCAGGCCGCTGCCCGCCATGTCGGCGTACGGCTTGGGCAGGAACGTGGCCTCGCAGCCGAACGAGCGCGCCACGCTCTTCACGATGCGTTTGAACCGCAGCGCTTCGTCGCAGACACGCAGCGCGTCGGGCGCGTGCGCCAGGTTCACCTCGTACTGGCCGGGCCCGTACTCCGCCAGCGCGGAGGTCGCCGGGACGGCCTGCGCACGGCACACGCTGTCGATCTCGGCCAGCAGCGGCGAGTACTCGTTGAGGTCGGTCATCGAGTTGATCTGGGTGCGGAATTCGCGCCGGCCGGTGAGCGGGCCGCGCGGCGGCTGCGGCAGGCCGGCCGGCCCGCGCTCCAGGTCGACTAGATAGAACTCGTACTCGATGGCGACCACGGGCGTGAGGCCGAGCGCGCGAAACGCCTCGATGCGCTCCTCGAGCAGACGGCGCGGATCGCCGAAGAAACGCGTGCCGTCGGGCTCGAACATGCGCAGCTGCACCTGCGCGACGTCGCTCTGCCAAGGCACCGGCACCAGCGTGCCGGCGATGGGCAGGCAGGGGCGGTCCGCGTCGCCGTCCTGGAAGCCGAGGCCGGTGGCTTCGACGGTGCCGCCCTCGATGTCGAGCGCGTACATCGAGCCCGGCAACGGCATGCCGCGCGTGAAAACCCCTGCGATGTTCGCGCGGTCGATGCGCTTGCCGCGCTCGATGGTATTCAGATCGTTCACGAAGGCATCGAAGAACCGCACTCCCGGATGTGCGGCGAGAAAGCGCTCGAGCTCGTCTTGTAACGCGCTGGGCATGGGGTGCTCTTGTCTATTATTTTCGACGCTGATCCGGCGCCCGGCGCAGCAGCATATGCCGGCCGCCAAGGGGCCCGCAAACGGCCCAAATAGCCGAATTGCGGCCTTTGGCGCCCGGTGAAGCTCCGGCGCGGGCGCGAGCGGGACCTCCGTGAGCTGTGGTCTAATGGCCGCCTTCGGGTCGATCACTGGCCCCACTCCGTAAAAGATAATAGACAGCGCCCGTACCGACCCTTTGGGGCCGCTTGGCGTGAAAGCCTGTCGTTTATGAACACAAGACCTGTCATTGGCATACCCGCCGATCGACGCATGATCGGTCCGCATCCGTTTCATGCGGTCGGCGAGAAGTACATTACCGCCGTAGTCCAGGCGGCCGAGTGCCTGCCGCTGCTGATTCCCGTGCTGGAAACGCCGCTCGATGTCACGGAGATACTCGGGCACGTCGACGGCATCTTCTTCACCGGCTCGCCGTCGAACGTCGAGCCTGCGCGCTACGCGGGACCGGCGAGCGAGCCCGGCACGCTGCACGATCCGCATCGCGACGCGACCACGCTGTCGCTGATCCCGCGCGCGGTGGCGAGCGGAGTGCCCGTGTTCGGTGTGTGCCGCGGTTTCCAGGAGATGAACGTCGCGCTGGGGGGCACGCTGCACCAGCGCGTGCACGAAGTCGCGGGTTTCAACGACCATCGCGAGGACAAGGCGGAGCCGCTCGACGCGCAGTACGCGCCCGCGCACGATGTGCTGCTCGAGCCCGGCTCGCTGCTGCGCGAGATCGCCGGCGCCGACCGCATTCGCGTCAATTCGCTGCACGGGCAGGGGGTCGATCGCCTCGGCCCGGGCCTGGCCGTGGAGGCGCGCGCGCCCGATGGACTGGTCGAGGCCTTCCGCGTGCCCGCGGCCCCGAGCTTCGCGCTCGCGGTGCAGTGGCACCCGGAGTGGCAGGTGATGAAGAATCCGTTCTCGCAGGCGCTGTTCGCCGAGTTCGGCCGCGCGGCGCGGCGGAAGAAAAATAGTTAGGCCAAGAAGCATCGGGATACATCATGGCAAACGAAATCCGCCAATTCCTGCGCGACCACGGCATCTCCGAGGTCGAGGCGATCATCCCGGACATGGCGGGCATCGCGCGCGGCAAGATCATGCCCTCCGAGAAATTCGCCGAGGACGAGGGCATGCGCCTGCCCGAGAGCATCTTCCTGCAGACGGTCACGGGCGATTACCCGCCCGACACCGACAAGGCGATGAGCCCGGCCGAGATCGACATCATCCTCAAGGCGGACCCGCGCACGGTGCGCCGCGTGCCCTGGGCGGCCGAGCCCACCGCGCAGGTCATCCACGACTGCTATTACGCCGACGGCCGGCGCGTCGGGATGGCGCCGCGCGGCGTCCTGCGCCACATCCTCGAGATGTACGCCAACCGCGGCTGGGAGCCGGTGGTGGCGCCCGAGCTCGAGTTCTACCTGGTCGAGCCCAACATCGACGCCGACTATCCACTGAAGCCGCCCGTGGGCCGCAGCGGGCGCGCCGAGCCGGGCCGCCAGAGCTACAGCATCGCGGCGGTCAACGAGTTCGACCCGCTGTTCGACGACATGTACCAGTTCTGCGAGGACCAGGACATCGAGATCGACACGCTGATCCACGAGGACGGCGC
>JBIOZI010000352.1:0-6237 GCA_044871085.1 Steroidobacteraceae bacterium
CGGCTTGGCGGGCGCGGCGGCGGCAGCCGCCACGGTGGGTGTGGTGTTCGCCCCAATCGGCGGCTCGACCACGGTGGCCGCTCCCGGCGTGGGAGTGGTCGCAGCGGGAGTGGCGTTGGTCTGGCCGGCGTTGGGCGTGGGACGCGTGGCCGTGCGCGGCTGCTCGGTGCCGCCGAACAGCTGCGCTCCGGCGGATTCGAGATTCGCGGCCAGCGCGGGGTTGCGGCTCTTCTCCGCGCGCACGCGCGCATCGAGCGCCGCCTTGAAGCGCTTTTGCACGTCGGGATAGATAGTGGGGTCGTTCTTGGCGATCGCATCGAGACCGGCGCGGAAATCACGCACCGAAATCTCCGCGCCCGTGTTGATCTGCTCGTTGAGCGCCACCAGGCGCGCGAAGCGGTCGCGCATGTTGCGCAGCGCCAGCAGTCCCGACGCGTTCTCGACGCCGCGATCGAGCAGCGTCACCGCTTCCTCGAACGAGCCGCGGCGGGCCGCCTTGGTCGCCATGCGCGTGTACGACTCCGCCATCAGCATCGGCGCGTCGTACCGCAGGAAGGTGTCGTTCTCCGGCAGCGTCTGCTTGAGGATCCGCAGCGTGCCGAGGAACTCGATGTCGTCGGCCTTCGTCTGATCGCGCAGACGCTGCTTGAGCGCCTCGGTGTCCGCCGTGGCCTTGGTCTGCTGCGCCACCTTGTCCTGCTGCGCGCGCGCATCGGCCACCAGCTTGCGCTCGCTGGCGAGGTCCGGGTGTGTGGGCGTGAGCTGCGCGGCGCGCTCGATCAAGCGGTCCGCCTCGCTCAGCGACTTGGCATCGCGGCTCTTGCGCGCGGCGGCGATGTACGAATTGGCCATGGTGCGTTTCACGCCCACCACGTACGGGTCGGAGTCCGGCAGGTACGCGGCCAGCCGGCGCAATTGTGCATTGGTGTCGCGCCACCACTTCTCGTCGAGCTTCGGAGTCTTCACCAGCGCGTCGATCTCCGCCTTGATGCCGGAGATCGCGGTGGTGCGCGCCTGCAATTGGCGATCGGTGCTCGCCTTGCGCAGATCGACGAGCACCGTGCTCAACGCGGTGGATTCCGGCAGCAGCGCACTCGCCTGCTCGGCGTACCGGATCGCGGAATCCGGCCCGGACTTCTCGATGGTGGCGCGAATCTCCGCCAGCATCTGGTTCTGGATCTCGCGGCGCGCCCCTGCGACCACCGGATCGGTGACGCCGCGGTTCTGCAGTTTCTCCGCGAGCTGCAGCGCGGCGCGCGCGGACTCGATCGTCTGCTTTGGACCGCGCAGCGCGGTGGCGAGCTGCTCCTTGAAGGCGTTGTCCTCTTTGGTGCGCTGCTCGGCCATCTGCTGCCGCACTCTCTGGTCCGCGGTGGCGCGCGCCAGCTTCTCGGCGTCGGCGATTTCCGTGCTCTCGTCGCGCAGGATCACCGCCACCGCCACGCCCGGGCCCACGTCGAGGCCGGCCGCGACGCGCTTGCGTGCCTCGTCGAAGGAGCCGCGGCTGCGCAGCTCGCGCGCCTGGCGCACGAATGCCGTCGCGATCTGGTCGCGCGCCGCCGCGAGCTGGTCCGCATCGGCACCGCTGCGCTCGAGGGTCAGGTAAATGCTCTTGGCATTGTCCGCGGCCGGCGGCGCGAGCCGTCCGGCGATGATGGCCGCCTGCAACGAGTCCGACAGCCGCGCGAGACGCTCCGTGAAACCCTTGCGCGCCTCGGTCAGGTTGTCGCGCCGATCGGCGACGTAGGCCGCGCTCGCGAGCTCGGCGTACTTCGCGAGCAGCGTTTCCGCATCGGTGAACGAACGCTTGTTGGTCAATTCGGTGAGGCGCCGGTCGAGCTGCGATTGCAGCAGGTTTTGCCAGCGTGCCAGCCCGGAATCGTCCGGAGCCGCGCCGCGCAGCTCGATCAACTCGGCGCGCTTGCGATCGAAGGAATCAAGAGAAGGCGAGGTGCCGAGCGCGGTGTCGATGTCCGCGCGCAGCGAGCGCACGCGTTGCGCGACCTGCTGACTCGCGGCCGCGTTCGACACGCGGTCGCTGAGATCCTTGAGGCTGGGATCCTGCGGCGCCAGCTTGAGGCCGCCCGCGATGAGCTCGTTGGCGAGGCCGACGTTGGACCGCTCGAGCGCCGCGCCGGCCTGCTCGACATAGGCGATGACCAGGCGCTTGTCGGTGAGCAGCGGGTGGTTGGGCTTCACCTGCGCCAGTACCGCGAGCACGCGCGAGGCATTTTCGGAATTCTGCTTGTCGATCAGGCGGCCTTGGGCCAGCGCGTCATCGAAGCGGCGGCTGAGACGATTGATGAGGTCGTTCTGCCGGTCCTCCAGCGCCTTCTTCTTGGCCTCGACGCGCGAGGAGTCGGTGAAGATGGTCTGCGCCTGCGCGATGAGCGCGAATGCCCGGACGAAGTCGTATTTCTGCTTCGCCTCGTCGGTCGCGGCATCGATCTGGCGCTCGAAGTACGACAGCAAGCCATCGCGGGCCGCCTGGTCCGTGAGCAGCGTGCCGCGCTGCTCCGGCGTCAGCGCGGCCAGGCGCTCGAGCGCCTCCGGTACCGCCTGGTCGTTGCCGCCGCGGAACACCTCGGCGATGCCCTGCATGCGGCGCTTTTCCAGGTAGCCCGGCATGAACAACGCCACCGCGACGCCGACCACCACCACCGCGGCGGCGATGGCTATCCAGCGCCCCGGCGTGGCGCGGCGCGGGCTGACGTCGTTGAGGAACTGCATCACCGACGGCGAGCGCTGCTCGCGGCTGAAGGACAGCCCGCGCTGCAGTCCGCGCCACTGCGCGCGCGACAGGCCCGGCACGGGCGCCGGCGTCATCTTCGCGTCGCGGGCCTGCACCGCCGACTGCTTGCCGAACGGATGCTTGCCGGTCAGCAGCTCATAGAACGTGCACGCCAGCGCATAGATGTCGTCGCGCGGGTCCGGCTCCTGACCCTCGATCATCTCGCAGCTCGCGTACGCCGGAGTGAGCGCGCCGAGCGTGCCCGGATCGAACAAGGTCATCGAGCCGGAGACCTTGTCCGAACGCTTGGCGGCGCGCGAGATGCCGAAGTCGAACACCTTCACGATGCCGTCGCGCGTGATGTACGCGTTGGCGGGTTTGAAATCGGAGTGCACGATGCCCTGCTCGTGCGCGTACGCCAGCGCGCGGGCCATGTGCGAGGTGTACTTGAGCGCGACCTTGGGCGGATAGCCGGTGGCGTCGCTGCGCTTGATGAAGCGATCGAGCGGCTCGCCCTCGAGCAGCTCCATCACCATGAAGACATTCGCGCCGTCGCGGTCGAACTGATACACGGTGACGACGTTCGGATGCGCGAGGTTCTGCGCCTTGCGCGATTCGCGCTGCAGGGCCTTCAACGACTCGGGATGGCGCTTGAAGTCCTCGTTCAAGACCTTGACCGCGACGTACGGATTGCGGTCCTGCGCCTCCTCCCAGCGCAAGTCGCGGGCGCGGAACACGATGCCCATTCCGCCCTTGCCAATCACGTCTTCGAGAACGAAACGATCCTTGATCGTGTCGCCCGGAGCGAGCGGCGCGGCGTTCGCGTCGCCGCCCAGATTGGTCCAGCTCGAGCTGGCGCTGCCGGCGGACGTGCCGGTGCCCGTGCGGCGCCCCGTGCCGGTGGCCGGACCGGTGCCCGAAACCCACGGGCCAGTGCCGGTACCGGTGCCAGTGCCGGTGCTGCCGGTCGTCGAGCCCGTGCCGGTATTCGCTCCCGCGCCGGTCTCGGCGCGCCCCGGCGGCGCCACGGGCGGCGGCGGAACAGGCGCCGCGCCCGCGGATGAATCCGCCGCTGATTCGTCCGCGTCGGGCGTACCGAGCAGATCAGACAGCGAGCCCGGCTTCGCGGGCGGGCGCTTCTGCTGCGCGGCTTGGGATGCGGCCGGCTTGGACGGTCCGGGGCCCGTCGGCGGCGTGCCCGCAGGCCGTACCGGCGGGGTCGTCGCGGGCGGCGACGCGGGTGCGCGTCCGGTAGTTAGGGGCGTCGCGCGCAGCTGTGTCTTGTCGGCGCTCGGCGGCGGTGGCGGCGATGCCGGCGGCGGCGCGGGCGGCCGCGGCGTTGGCGGCGTTGGGGGCGCAGCCCGCGGCGGGCCGGGCTTGGGCATGCGGAACTGGGTCTTGTCGGCGGACTCCGCCGGCGGTGTGGCAGGCGTCGGCGGCGTGGGCGGCGCGCGGAACTGAGTCTTGTCCGCGGATTCCGCCGCGGGGGGAGTCGGCGGTGTCGGCGCTCGCGGCGCGGCCGGCGCAGCGCGGAAATGGGTCTTGTCGGCCGACTCCACGGAGGGCGGCGGCACGGCAGCCGGCGCCGGCGGCGCGGCCTGCCCCACGCTCTGCACCACCTTGTGCAGCGTGTCGCGGGCCTGCGCCGTCAGGCGCTGCGAACGGAACATCGCTTCGATGATGGCGCTGTGCGCGGCGGCCAGGTGCGGCTGGCTCTGCAGGCTCGCCCGCAGCGTACCGGCCAGCGAGTCGAGGTCCGTGCGTCCGCCGAGATACGCCTCGAGTGCGGCGCGGAATTCGTTCATGCGGGTCCGGGAGCGCGACTATCTATCACGCGTCCGCCTCAGACCTTCACCGGACCGCGCGCGGCCGATCCGAAGAAATGCACCACGACCACCGACACGTTGTCGGCACAGGTTCCAGACAGCGCCTGGTTCAGCAGACCTTCGCAAGCCTGCCGCGGCTCGGGCCTGGCCATGTGCCGCACCATGTCGGCATCGCTCACTTCGCGGTACAGGCCGTCGCTGCAGATCAAGAACCGGTCCTTGTCGCGCAGCTCGCGCAATTCGAGATCGAGCGACAGGTCTTCGAGGCCGCCGACGGCCCGCGTGATGATGTTCGACTGCAGGCGGGCGTCATTGGCCTCCGGGGTGAGCGTACCGTCGTCCAGCAGCTCCTGGACCTCGCTGTGGTCGCGCGAGATCTGCTTGATCGCGCCATCCCGGTAGCGGTACACGCGGCTGTCACCGGCCCAGGCGGTGATGCAGTAGCGGCCCCAGGTGAGCAGCACCGCCACGGTGCTGCCACTGACGCCGTGCGAATCGGCGCTGTTGGAGCGCGCGAACAGCGCGCTGTTGACGGCGCGCAGGCGGTCGTCCACTTCGTCGACGAAGGCGCTGAAACTGTGCGCCCGGGACGTCTGTTGCAGCGACTCGACGATCATGCTGCTCGCGACGTCGCCGCCGCGATGGCCGCCCATGCCGTCGGCGACGCACCACAGCCCGACGTCGGGATAGTCGAGGATCGCGTCTTCATTGTGATCGCGAACGTTTCCCTGCGACGTCATCGCAGCCGAGCGCCATGTGAACGGTGCGCGTAATTCCTTGGGTACGGATGTCATGACCACGGCGTTATTTGTTCTCGTCGCCCGTTGCGTGTCGATCATAATCGCGCCTCCCTACGCGAGCCAGTGCGCGCGTAGTCGGTCGCTAACGCTTGCGCGCCCGCGCGGTGGTGGCGAGCTTCTGCAGCTGCTCGAAATAGGCCTTGGCGAAATCTTCGCCAAATAGATTCTGGAAAGTGGCCTCCGCGTCCTTTTCGTAGTCTTCGAACTGCTCACGATACAAATCCCAGTACCGGAGCTTGTTCGCCACCCCGAGCAGCAGTGTGCGCTTGAGCTTGCGCTCGTAGGTTTCTTCCAGGCTGGCGGGCTCGAAGCGCGCATACAGCGAATTGAACGCCGTGCGAATCCCGGCCAGCATGGCCACCTGGTGATACGCCACATCGCGGAATCCTTCGCGGAAGGCGTCCACCGGCTGCAGGTAGCCTGGATTCCGCTTCACGAACAGATTGTGAATCGCGTCATCGACGTTCAGTGAGAACTTCAGTGGATTGTTCTCCACGGGCCGCATCGTCGTCATGGGCACGCGGAAGTTGTTCTTCACTTCGGTGCGCGATTGCAGCACGTCGATCAGTCCCTGCACCACGATGCGGATGATTTCCCCGAGCTCGGCGAAGGTCTCCGGGCTCACGCGGTCCGGATCGACGCCGAGCCCGTTGAACAAGGCCACGAACCGCTCGTCCATGACGCCCGGCGCCGCGGCACGCATCTGCGGCGCGCTGGCCGGAGCAGGTCGCGGAACCGGCGGCAGCGTGGCGGCCAGCGCATTCGCTGGCGGGGCCGGCTGGCGAGGTGGCTGCGGCGGCGGGGTGGGCGCCTCGGGTGCGACGCTGCGTTCTGGTGCGCGCGGCCGCGGCGCCGGCGCCGGTGCGGGCGGAGCCGGCGG
>JBIOZI010000353.1:0-28430 GCA_044871085.1 Steroidobacteraceae bacterium
GTAGATGATCACCGGCATCGCGCCGAACAGCGCGACGTAGAACGCCAGCTTGAATGGCGTCATGAACGGCCCGATGACGCTGGTCGAGATGATCGACGTGCCCGCGGGCAGCTTCTGGATGAGCGGCTGCGCCACGATGGTGAACAGCTCGTTCGCGAACGCCATGCACGGAATGAACAGCACCAGCACGGCCAGCATCGCCTTCATGAGCCGGTTGCGCAGCTCGAGCAGGTGCGACATCAGCGTGCCTTCGGCCAGCTGCTCGCTTTTCTTGTCCTCGCTCACGGCGCCGGGCGCGCGCCGTCGTCGCGCGGTGTAGTTAGGTCGAGCTCCGTCTGCGCGCCGCCGGCCGCGGGGTCGGGCGGCGCGGAATCAGGCGCAACGGCGGGTGTCGGGGCGGCGTCGGATGGCGCCTGATGCGCGCGGTTCGACGGATGCATGTGGTGGTCCGGTGGATAGAACTCCTCCTCCGGCTCCGGCGCAGCCGGTGCGCCCGGCTCGGGCGTCGGCGGCGTGGCGGCCCCGGCCGGGCCCGGCGCGGACGCCGGCTTCGGATCGAGCGAAGTGTCGATGCCCGGATCGACGTCGAATTTGCGCTCGAGATTGGTCGCCTCTTCTTCGAGCTGCTCGCGGAACTGGCGGGCCATGGCGCGCGCGCGACCCACCCAGCGCCCCACCTGCTGCGCGAGCTTCGGCAGCTTCTCCGGGCCGAGCACGACGAGCGCGAGCGCGAAGATCAACAGCAGTTCAGTGAAACCAACCTCGAACATGGGGAATTCACCGCCCGGTGCGGCGCGAAGCTTTCCTGTTCAGACGGCGCGGCGCGCCGCGAGTCACGCCTTGTGCTCGCTCTTCTCCGCGTTCGGGGATTTCGCGGCGTCGGGAAATTCGGCATCCGCCTTGAGCTGCTTGACCGACTCCTCGGCATCGCCATCGCTCATCGACTTCTTGAAACCGCGGACCGCCGAACCGAGATCGGAGCCGATCGTCTTGAGCTTCTTCGCTCCGAACACCAGAAGCACGATCACCAGGATGATGATCAACTCTCGAAAACCGATACCCATGGACCCGCTCCTGTGGGGCTCGAGGCGCCCCGAAAACTGGCAGAACAAACTGCCGCAATGATAAGTCAACAGATGCCCCGGACCTAAGAAAGTTCGGTGGGGGCGAGACGCCCATCACGCCCAACGCGGCTCTGTTAAGTCGTTGTCATTCCTGGAAACCCAGTGTTTCAGGCGGCGGTGTCCGCAACCAGAAAGTGACCGGCCCGTCGTTCACCAGCGATACGTGCATGTGCGCGCCGAATTCGCCGGTTGCGACCTGTGCGTGCCGCTGCCGCGCCCGGACCACCAGCGCGTCGAAGCGCGCTTTCGCCAGGTCGGGCACCTCCGCGCCGCTGAAGCCGGGCCGCGTGCCCTTGTGGGTGTCCGCCGCGAGCGTGAACTGCGGCACCAGCAGCAGGCCGCCGGCGACGTCGACCAGCGACAGATTCATGCGTCCGGCGCCGTCCTCGAAGATCCGGTAGGTGAGCACGCGCTCGAGCAGGCGCTCCGCGCCCTGCGCATCGTCGCCGCGCTCGATGCCGATGAGCGCGAGGATGCCGCGGCCGATTTCGCCGACGATGCGCCCGTCCACGGCCACCGAGGCGCGGCTAACCCTCTGGATGAGCGCAATCAGTTGGAAATCCTCCCACCTAATAGTCGGAGCCGGATTGTGCACGGTGGCATTTGCGCGCCCAAGTCCTTAATATCGCGGCCTGTTTTTGGGAGCTCGAAGGCTTTTCACATCATGGCATTGCGCACTCGCACCGTCTCGCTCGCCCTCCTTGCCGTCATCGTGGCTGCCACGGCCAGCCGGCCGCTCGCGGCCCAGGATGCGGCGCCGGCGGCGGACCAGGGCTCGGACCTGGGCGATGCCAAGCGCGGGCAGACCCTGGCCTACACCTGCAACGGCTGCCACTCGATTCCTAACTACAAGAACGTCTACCCGACCTACTCCGTGCCCAAGCTGCGCGGCCAGCGGCCGGAATACCTCCTGTCGGCGCTCAAGGCCTACAAGAGCGGCGAGCGCTCGCACGGCACCATGCATTCGCAGGCCTCGTCCATGAGCGAGCAGGACATGGCCGACATAGCCACCTACCTCGCCGGCCCCGCGGTGTTGACCAAGTCGGTCAACGAGGCCGCGGCCGGCATGCAGCCGCCCAAGGCCGCCGAGACCTGCCGCGCCTGCCACGGCTTGAACGGCGTGGGCATCACGGCGGACTTCCCCACGCTCGCGGGCCAGCATCACGACTACCTGGCGCGGGCCCTGCGCGACTACCAGAAGGGCGGCCGCAAGAACCCCATCATGTCGCTGCAGGTCACGTCGCTGACGCCCGCGGACATCGAGGAGCTCGCGGAGTATTTCTCCAGGCAGGAGCCCGCGCTCGAGACCGTGCAGAAGCACAACTTCGCCGCCAACTGACGGCGCCTACTTCGCCGCCATCTGTTTCTGCAGGAAGGCCGCCACGGTCTTGAGGTAGAAGTCGCGATTCGGCTTCTTGCGGAAGCCGTGCCCCTCGTCTTTCGCCGCCAGGTACCACACCTCGCCGCCGCGCGCGCGCACGCGCGCCACCATCTGTTGCGACTCGGTCGCCGGCACGCGCGGGTCGTTGAGGCCCTGGACCACGAGCAGCGGCTTGGCGATGCGCGCGGCGTTCGTCAGCGGCGAGATGCGCTGTAGATAGGCGCGCATCTTCGGCAGCCGCTCGTCGCCGTACTCGGGCCGCCGCAGGTCGCGTCGATAGGCCGAAGTGCTCTCGAGGAACGTGACGAAGCTCGAGATGCCAACCACGTCGATGCCACCGCGCAGCCGGTCGCTGAAGTGCACCAGCGACGCGAGTGCCATGTAGCCGCCGTACGAGCCGCCCATGACGAACACCGACTTCGCGTCGAGATCGTTCTGCGCTCCGATCCACACCAGCAGCGCGCCGATGTCCTTCACCGAGTCTTCGCGGTCCTCGCCGTTGTCGAGATTCAGGAATGCCTTGCCGTAGCCCGAGGAGCCGCGCACGTTCGGCTGGATCACCACGAAGCCCATCTCGCGCACCAGGAACTGCGTGAACGGGTTCCAGGCCGGCACCGACTGGCCCTCGGGCCCGCCGTGGATGTCGATGAGCACGGGGCGCGGGCCGGTCGCCGCCGCGGCACCGCTTCTCGGCCGGTAGACGAACGCCGGGACCTGCCGGTACTTGCCGTGGTCGCGATCGAACGTGGGGTAGCGCACCAGCTCGGCGGGCGCGAATTCCAGCGGATTCACCGGCCCCGCCTCGCTCTGCGTGTAGCGCACGACCGCGCTGCGCGCCATCTCGACGACGAACACGTCGCGCGGCGATTGCGGGCTCTCGAGCGACAGCGCGAGGCGCTTGCCCTCGCGGTCGAATGCGATGCGCCCGATGCGGCCATCGGGCAGCGGCGGCAGGCTCTCCGCGTGCGTGGCGAGGTTGATCAGCGTCAGGCGGCTCGTGCCGTCGACATTGGCCACCCAGGCGAGAAAGCGGCCATCCGCGCTGCGGTCGAAGGCCTCGATGTCCCAGGGAATGTGGCCCGTGAGCACCTCGACCGCGGCGCCGGCCAGATCGATGCGCACGAGCTGGTCGAACTCGCCGCCGCGGTTCGTCAGCACGTAGATGCCACGCCCGTCGGCCGTGAACGCGGCGTCGCCGACGCTCGCCGGCTCCTCGCCCTCGGCCACCGGCGTCAGCGCCGCGGTACCGAGGTCCATTACGAACAGGTGCGCCTCGTTCGCCGACACGAAGTTGCGGACCAGTAGTTTGGTGTCGTCGGGCGACCAGTCGAGCACCTGCCAGTTCTTCTGGAAGCCGTTGTAGACCAGCCGCGGCGCGACCCTGGCCGCGGGCTCCGCGACGTACAGGTCGTAGCTCACGCCGTCGCGGCCGGTGCCATGGAACGCGACGCGCCGCCCGTCGTGGCTCCAGACCAGGCCACCGTGGACGCCCTTGCCGGTGGTGATCATGGTGGAGGCGCGCGTGTTGGCGTCGTACCAGTAGATCTGCGCGGCCTCGTCACCACCGGAGTCCTTGAGGAAGGTGAAGCCGGGAGTCACCGCGCCCTGTGGGCTGCGCGCCACGGTCACCGGCTCGCGGAAGAACGTGAGCTGCTCGCGCGCGCCGAGCGGCGTGCTCACGCGGTGGAGCTGCTCCGCATCGCCGAAGCGCGTGGCGATGATGAGGGCGCCATCCGACATCCAGTCGACGAAGGTCGCGCCGCGCGAGTGGAGGTAGTCCTCCAGCCGGGTTGTGAGGGGGGTCTCGGCCGACGGCACGTTGTCGAGCACGAGATTGCCGCGCTCTTCCACCGCGCCATACGCGAATGGCAATGACACGCTCATGACGTAGATGAGCCATCCGCGTTTCATGCTGCTAATGTGGCGTCGTATCATGAACGCCAGTGTGCCACGCCTGACGTCATTCGCCGATGGCATCACCGCCGTCGACACCGAGTACGTGCGCCCGCAAATGGACGCGTCGCACGTCATCGTCGCGGGCACGCGCGCCGCCATCGTCGACACCGGGCCGAATACCGCGGTGCCGCTGATCCTCGCGGCGCTCGAGAGCCTGGGCCTCGGGCCCGACTCCGTCGACTACCTGTTCCTCACGCACGTGCACCTCGATCATGCGGGCGGCGCCGGCGCGCTGATGCGCGCTCTGCCGCGCGCGCGTTGCCTCGTGCACCCGCGCGGCGCGCCGCACCTCATCGATCCGTCGAAGCTCATCGAAGGCACGCGCGCCGTGTACGGCGCGGAGCGCTACGCGGCGCTGTATGGCGAGATCCTGCCGGTCGCGGCGGACCGCCTGAGCGCCGTCCCCGACGACGCGTGCTTCGAGATGGCCGGGCGCGTCTTCGAGTGCGTGCACACGCCGGGACACGCCCTGCATCACATGGCCATCATCGACCACGGCTCGAACGGCATCTTCACGGGCGACACCTGCGGCATTTCGTACCGCGAATTCGACACTGCGCGCGGCCCGTGGGTCATGCCGACCACGACCCCGACCCAGTTCGACCCCGGCCAGCTCAAGGCGTCGATCATCCGGCTGATGCAATTCAAGCCGCGCCACTTCTACCTCACGCACTACAGCCAGGTGGGCGGCTGCGCGCGGCTCGCGGCCGACATGGTCGACGGCATCGACGAATACACGCGCATCGCGCGCGCCTTCGGCCCCGACATCGGGCGCATGCGTTTCGAGCTGCGCCGGCTCGCGCACGAGTCGTTGCACGAGCACGGCTGCACGCTGAGCGACGCCGCCATCGATGCGATCCTCGGCAAGGACTTCGACCTCAACGCCGCCGGCCTCGCCGCGTGGCTCGAGCGCGAGGCGCGCACGTGATCCCCCTCGCGCTCAAGGCGCTGCATATCCTCAGCGTCGTGCTGTTCCTCGGCAACATCATCACCGGTGTCTTCTGGAAGGTACACGCGGACCTCGCCGGCGATCTGCGCGCCCGCGCGCAGGCGCTCGACGGCATCATCAAGAGCGACCGCTGGTTCACCGTGCCCGGCGTGCTGCTGATCATCGCCAGCGGCGTGGCACTGGCGTCGCTCATGGGCTATCCACTGCTGCGCACTTTCTGGATCGTCTGGTCGCTCGCGCTGTTCGGCCTCTCCGGCGTCGCATTCGGCGCGTTCGTGGCGCCCCTGCAGAAAAAACTGCTCGCCAACGTGCGCGCGGGAATGGCCGGCAACTGGGACCAGGCGCACTACCGGCGCATGTCGCGCTCCTGGACCATATGGGGAACGATCGCGACGGCCGCGCCGGTGGGTGCGGTGTTCTTGATGGTGATGAAGCCGGTGTGACGGGTCGCGCGCGGCGCGCGCACGCCGCTCGGGATCGCGCCCATCGCATATCGGTTCCGCCCTTTCACTCGCGGATGTTGTTTGGACATCAAAGCACGCCGCCCGCAGAGCGACGCCCGGGCAGCAGATAGTTAGAGCAGAATCTGGTCGATGGAAAGGCAACTCGGGGCGGCTCACTGCCTCGCGCTCATCGGACCGGTGCCACCGTCTGGCGGCCAGGGCGGAGCCCGATATGCGATGTGCACACTCCCGAGCGGCGTGCGCGCGCCGCGCGCCGCACTTCGAACCGCCGTCCTCGCCATGACAACCCGGGCGGCCGAGCTGGCTGTGACAAGGGAGAAGACCGCTCTTGGCGACCGTGGGCTCTTGCGCATGGGTCGCGGTGCCGGGAGTGCGCGTACGCGGGGCACACGATGGTGCCGGCGCGCGGAGGATACGTGGCACCATGCCGGGCTCCGACCTCGCCGTGATGGCGTGCCACCGGTCCACTGAGCGCAAGGCACGGAGCCGCGCCGCGTTGCCTCTCACCGACCAGATTCGCCCTAACGATCCATTGCCGAATGTCGCTCTGCGCGCGGCGGGTCGAATCTTACAAACATCATCGGCGACTGAAGGGAGGACACGGCATGGGTGCCGCGTGTCCTCCGCGCGGCGGACGCAATCTATGCCCCGCATGCCCGATCTCCTATCATCCCTCCCATGCCAAGACTTCACGTCCCGCTGCCGCCCACCAGGCCTGGCGACAAGCCGGATTTCAGCTATGTGGATCTCTCGCCCGCCGGCGCGCTGCCCAAACCGGACGTCACCGCGCACGCGCGTGACATGGAAGAGCTGGCCGTGGGGCTGGTACGGGTGCTCGACGACAAGCACGAGGCCGTCGGCGCCTGGAACCCGAGCCTCGAGGTCGAAGACCTGCAGGTCGGCCTGCGGCACATGCTGTTGACGCGCATCTTCGACGACCGCATGCAGCGCACGCAGCGCCAGGGAAAAATCTCTTTCTACATGCGCTCCTACGGCGAGGAGGCGGTCGCGGTGGCCTCCGCGATGGCGCTGCAGCCCGGCGACATGCTGTTTCCGTCGTACCGCCAGCAGGGCATCTACATGGTGCGCGGCAAGCCGCTGGTCGATCTCATGTGCCAGCTGCTGTCCAACACGCGCGACATGTGCAAGGGGCGCCAGCTGCCGGTGATGTACCACTGGAACCAGGGCCGGATCTTCTCGATCTCCGGCAATCTAACTACCCAGTTCCCGCAGGCCGTGGGCTGGGCCATGGCGGCGGCGATCCGCAACGAGGATCACATCGCCTGCACCTGGATCGGCGAAGGCTCGAGCGCCGAGGCGGACTTCCACCACGGGCTGCTGTTCGCCTCGGTGTATCGCGTGCCGGTCATCATGAACATCGTGAACAACCAGTGGGCCATCTCGACCTTCCAGGGCACGGCGGGCGGCGAGCTGCGCTCGTTCGCGGCGCGTGGCCCCGGCTATGGCGTCGCGGGCATCCGCGTCGACGGCAACGACTTCCTCGCGGTGCACGCAGTCACCCAGTGGGCCGCGCAGCGCGCGCGCACCGGCGGCGGGCCGACGTTGATCGAGCTCGTGACGTACCGCGCCGCGGCGCACTCGACCAGCGACGACCCGACCCGCTACCGCCCCAAGGACGACTACGCGCACTGGCCGCTCGGCGACCCGGTCGAGCGGCTCAAGAACCATCTCATCGCGCGCGGCGAATGGAGCGAGAAGCGGCACAAGGACCTGTACGCCGAGCTCGACGCGCAGGTGCAGAGCTCGTGGAAGGAGGCCGTATCGTTCGGCGCGCTCAACGAGGGCCCGCGGCTCAACCGCCACCTCATGTTCGAGGACGTATACAAGGAGTTCCCGGAAAATCTCCGCCGGCAGAGCGAGCAGCTCGCCGAGGAGATCAAGCTGAACGCCGAGCTCGGGCTCGCCGCGAAACCAGAGTAGTGAGCGGAGCCCACGCATGGCACAGATGAACATGATTCAGGCCCTGAACTCGGCCATGGACGTCATGATGGCGCGCGACGCGTCGGTGGTCGTCATGGGCGAGGACGTCGGCTATTTCGGCGGCGTGTTCCGCGTCACGGACGGCTTGCAGAGAAAATACGGCGAGCACCGCGTGCTCGATTCGCCGATCTCCGAGGGCGGCATCGTCGCCACGGCCATCGGCATGGCGGTGAACGGCATCAGGCCGGTGGCGGAGATCCAGTTCGCCGACTACATCTACCCGGCGGTCGACCAGATCGCGAGCGAGCTCGCGCGTATCCGTTACCGCAGCGCCGGCGACTTCTCTTCTCCGGTAGTCATCCGCGCGCCTTGCGGCGGCGGCATCCGCGGCGGGCAGACGCACTCGCAATCGCCCGAGGCGATCTTCACCCACATCTGCGGCGTGAAGGTGGTGATGCCCAGCAATCCCTACGACGCGAAGGGCCTGCTCATCGCCGCCATCGAGGACGACGACCCCATCATCTTCTTCGAGCCCAAGCGCATCTACAACGGCCCGTTCGACGGCGACCCTAACAAGCCGGCCGTGCCGTGGACCACGCACGCCAAGGGCGAGGTGCCCGAAGGGCACTACACCGTGCCCATCGGCAAGTCGCAGATCGTCCGCCCCGGCGAGCAGGTGACGATCGTGACCTACGGCACCATGGTCTACGTCTGCGAGGCCGCGGCGAAGAAGCTCGACATCGACGCGGAGATCATCGACGTACGCACCATGTCGCCGCTCGACATCGACCCGATCTGCTCGTCGGTGAAGAAGACCGGCCGTTGCGTGGTCGCCCACGAGGCCACGCGTTTCTGCGGCTTCGGCGCCGAGCTCACGGCCAGCATCCAGGAAGAGTGCTTCTGGTACCTCGAGTCGCCCATCCAGCGCGTCGCCGGCTGGGACACTCCGTATCCGCACGCCTTCGAATGGGAGTACTTTCCCGGCCAGTCACGGGTGGCGCTGGCGTTGCGCGCAGCGCTCGGCGAGTCGTAGGAGGGGAACATGAGCCGCTACGTATTCAAGATGCCGGACCTCGGTGAAGGCACGGTTTCCGCGGAAGTGGTCGCCTGGCACGTCAAGCCCGGGGACCTCGTGCAGGAAGACCAGGTGATGTGCGAGGTCATGACGGAGAAGGCCGCGGTCGAGATGCCCGCGCCCGTCACCGGCCGCATCATCTCCATCAGCGGCGAGCCCGGCGACATGGTCGCCGTGGGCTCGGACCTGGTGGTGTTCGAGACCGATGCCACCTCCGCCGCCGCCGGCGCCGCGCCTGCCGCCAAGACGCCGTCTCCGCCGGCCGAGCAGCTGACGCCGCAGCGCCGCGCGACGGACCGCAAGCCCGACCCCGAGTCCGCATCGTCGCAGGCCGAAAGGCAGCAGGTGGCCGCCGCCGCGCATGCCAACGGCAACGGCACGGGCGAGCACAAGGCCGCGCGCATCATGGCCTCGCCGGCCAGCCGCCGGCGCGCGGCCGAGGCCGGTCTTGACCTCGCTACCGTCGCCGGCACGGGCCCCGCCGGCCGCATCGAGCCGGGCGACATCGATTCCGCGCTGGCGTCCGGCGCGGCGCGCGGCGCGGCGCCGTCGATGAACGCGCGCGCCAACGCGACGCGCGCGGCGCGCAATGGCACGGAAGAGGTGAAGATCATCGGCCTGCGCCGCGTCATCGCGGAGCGGCTCACCGAGTCCGCGCGGTCGATCCCGCAGTACTCGTACGTCGAGGAGTGCGACATCACGCGCCTCGAGGCGCTGCGCAAGCACCTCAACGACCGCCGCCCGCCGGGTGCGCCGCCGCTCACGTTCCTGCCGTTCATCGTGGCCGGGCTCGCGCGCGTGCTCGAGAAATTCCCGCAATGCAACGCGCTGTACGACACCACGCGCGGAGTGCTGGTGAAGCACAAGGCGGTGCACGTGGGCATCGCGACGCAGACGCCGCAGGGCCTGAAGGTGCCCGTGGTGCGCAACGCCGAATCGCGCGCGCTGCACGACCTGGCGGCGGAGATCCGCCGCGTGTCCGAGGCGGCGCGCACCAACAAGTCGCCGCGCGAGGAGCTCACGGGTTCCACGATCACCGTGACCAGCCTCGGGAAGTTGGGCGGCATCGCCTCGACGCCGATGATCAACATGCCCGAGGTGTCCATCATCGGCATCAACAAGGCCATCGAGCGCGCGGTGGTCGTCGACGGCCAGATCGCCGTGCGGCTCATGATGAACCTGTCCTCGTCGTTCGATCACCGCTTCGTCGACGGATACGACGCGGCCTCGATGATCCAGGCCCTCAAGGATCTGCTCGAGCAACCGGCGACCATATTCATCGATTGAGGTGCTCCAAATGCGCAAACCGCCGGTCGTGAGTCGTCTCGCCAGCCTCGTGGGCGCGCTGGTGCTCGCCGCGCCGGGTACGCGCGCCGCGGAACGGCTGCCGACGGCGGAAGTGATTCGCAGCGTGTGGGACCTCGGCTCGCAGCCCTGCAACGGCGGCCTGGCCAACGCATACACGCGATCGCCGAACGAGAAAGCCATCCGGAAATCGGGCCGCGTCGAGCTGCCCGAGATCGGCTTCGCTTTCCAGGTGCCACAGGTCTTCGACAAACAGGGCACCGTCGTGAAGCTGCACCTGAACGACCGTTCGCGTCGCGTCGTCGATCACTACTTCCTGCTGGCGGAAGAAGATCTGGCGCCGCCGCTGGCCGCGATCGTCGTGACCGAACTACCCGAAGAGGTGATCCGCGATCACAAGGCATTCGAGGCGGTACGCATCCTGCAATCGCAGCTGGCGCGCGCGGCTGGATTCGAGCCGGAGCTCACCCCGGTGTCCGGCCCCCATGGAGACGCGCTCGAGATGATCGTTCCGGACCGCGGCGGCACCGATTGCTTCCCGACCTCGGAGTTTCAGCGGCTGCCCGAGGACTCGAAGGTACATACCACCGGAATCAGCCGGTTCGTGGTCATCGACGACCGCCTGGTGGAATTCGCGGTGATCATGAGAAATGAGCCCGATGAAGCCGCGGTTGAAGCCACGCGCCGCGCGCGCGATCTGATGGATCGCTTCTGGCTGGCGCTCGAAAGACTGCCGGCAAAGCACTAGCCCGCCACGGTCGCAAACTGC
The DNA here is from genome assembly GCA_044871085.1 of Steroidobacteraceae bacterium. Classification (GTDB taxonomy): domain Bacteria; phylum Pseudomonadota; class Gammaproteobacteria; order Steroidobacterales; family Steroidobacteraceae; genus CADEED01. Next base: position 10,965 of record JBIOZI010000353.1, read on the forward strand.
CGCTATTCGTCACCTGCGGCCCGCCGGGCACGCGGAGTTGGCTTTCCTACATAAAACTGTGCGCGGGTTCCGGTGGTCCGGCGGGCGGGTTTGGCACATTCCCGGCCCATGCATTCCCGGTGCAAATCCTGCCTCTACTGCAGCGTCGTGCAGTACGTCAGCCTCGGCGACCCGCCGCCCGTCAAGGGCTGGAAGCGGCCGCTGCTGCTGTTTGCCGGCGTCGCGCTGACCGTCTGCACGGTGCTCGGCCTGCGCTTCGCCTGGGAGCGCGCCGACGCCACGTTCTTCGCGGTCGTGTCGTGCATCCTCATGGGACTCGCGCTGCTGGGCGTGGTCATCTCGCTGCGCGGCTGTGATGCCTGCGTGGCGCGCTTCCTGGGAAAGACCCTGTGAGCGTGCGGCCGACCCGGGCGCGCGTCCAGTCGCTGTGCGGTACGGCGCGCGGCATCGCGCACGAGCGCAGCGCGTCGGAGAACAAGGACAGCAAGCGCCGTCCGTGCCGGCACGGCGCGGTCTGGGCCTGCCAGGCCAGCGGCGACTCCTCGCGCCGCATGGCGCGCACGCTCAAGTAGCGCCGTACGGCGCACGTGCTCTAACTAGCACTGCCCGGTGCCGCCACCTTCTCGCGCATCAGCACCAGCTCCTCCGCCGCGGTGGGATGCAGCGCGACGGTGCTGTCCCATTGCTGCTTGGTGAGCCCCGCCTTCACGGCCACGGCCGCGAGCTGGATCATCTCCGGCGCATCCTCGCCCGCGATGTGCACGCCGAGCAGCTTCCCGTCGCCGGCATCCACGACGAGCTTCATGAGCGTGCGCTCCTGGTTGCCCGACAGCATGTTGCGCATCGGCCGGAAATTCGTGCGGTAGACGTCGACGGCGCCGTGGCTGCGGCGCGCGTCACCTTCGCTGAGGCCCACCGTGCCGATGGGCGGGCGGCCGAACACGGCGCTCGGCACGGTGCTGTGGTCCACCGGCGTCTTGCGGCCGTTGTAGATGGTGTCGGCGAACGCGTGCCCGTCGCGGATGGCGACCGGCGTGAGGTTCATGCGGTTGGTGACGTCGCCGATGGCGTAGACGGACGGCACGCAGCTCTGCGAGTACTCGTCGACGATGACGGCGCCGGCGGGATCGAGCTTCACGCCGGCGCGGTCGAGCCCGAGGCCCTGCGTGTTCGGATGCCGGCCGATCGCGTACAGCACCGCGTCCGTGTCGACGTGCTCGCCGGTGGACAGCGTCGCGCGCAGCGCGCCGCCGGCCTTCTCGATCTTGGTGAGCGTGACCTTCATGGTGAGCCGCACGCCGAGGCGCTCCGCCTCGATGTGCATGTGCGCGCGCAGGTCGTCGTCGAACCCGCGCAGCAGCTTGTCACCGCGGTGCACCAGGCGCACCTCGGACTGCAGCCCGTGGAAGATGTTGGCGAATTCCAGCGCCACGTAGCCGCCGCCCACGACGAGCACGCGCCGCGGCAGCGCGTCGAGCAGGAAGGCCTCGTTCGAGGTGATGCCGAGCTCGAGGCCGGGCAGGCCTTCTGGTAGATAGGGCCGGCCGCCGGTGGCGACCAGGATGCGCTCGGCCGTGTATTCGGCGCCGGACTGCACCAGCTTCACGGTGTGCGCGTCGGCGAGCTCGGCGCGTTCCTGGAACGCGGTGACGCCGGCCTTCGCGAGGTTGCTGGTGTAGATGCCGGACAGCCGCGCGACTTCCTTCTGCACGTTGTCGCGCAGCGTTCGCCAGTCGAAACGCGCGCCGTCGATCGTCCAGCCATAACCCGGTGCGTCGGCCAGCGTCTGCGAGAATTCCGCGCCGTACACCAGGAACTTCTTCGGCACGCAGCCGCGGATCACGCAGGTGCCGCCGATGCGATACTCCTCCGCGACGGCCACTTTCGCGCCGGCCAGCGAGGCGATGCGCGCGGCGCGCACGCCGCCCGAACCCGCGCCGATGACGAACAGGTCGAAATCGAAATTCATGGCAGGATACTAGCCGCATGAGCACGTTCCGCGCATTTCGCATTCACGAGACCGACGGCAGGATCGCCGCCGGGTTCGAGCAACTCACTCTCGATGCACTGACGCCCGGTGAGGTCGTCATCGAGGTGGAGTACTCCGACATCAACTACAAGGACGCGCTGGCCGCGACCGGCGCCGGCAGGATCCTGCGCCGCTACCCGCTGGTCGGCGGCATCGACCTCGCGGGTGTCGTGCGGTCCTCGACCGATGCGCGCTACGAGCCCGGGGAGCCGGTGCTGGTCACGGGCAGCGGCTTGTCCGAGACGGTGGACGGCGGTTACTCCGAGCTCGCGCGCATCGCGGGCGACAGCGTGATCCCCATGCCGCACGGCCTCGACGCATTCCGCGCGATGGCGCTCGGCACGGCCGGCTTCACGGCCGCGCTCGCCATCCACCGCATGGAGCGCAACGGCCAGTCGCCCGGTCGCGGGCCCATCGTCGTGACGGGTGCCACCGGCGGCGTCGGCAGCGTCGCGGTCGACATGCTGGCGGGCCGCGGCTACGAGGTGATCGCCGTGACCGGCAAGCCGGAGTCGGCCGACTACCTGAAGTCGTTAGGCGCTAGCAAGGTGATCCTGCGCGGCGAGCTCGCGCTCGGCTCGCGCCCGCTCGAGGCCGCGCGTTTCGCCGGGGCCATCGACAACGTCGGCGGCGCCATGCTCGCGGGGCTCACGCGGCACGTCGACTTCTGGGGGAACATCGCGAGCGTCGGGCTCACCGGCGGCTTCGAGCTCGAGATGACCGTGATGCCGTTCATCCTGCGGGGCGTGAACCTGCTCGGCATCAACTCCGCGGCCACGCGGCGCGCCGAGCGGCTCGAGGTGTGGCAGCGCATCGCCACCGATCTGACGCCGCGTCATCTGCAGCGCATCGTCACCCGCACCATCTCCTTCGCCGAGCTGCCGGGCGCGTTCCAGGCCTACCTCGACGGCAAAGTCACGGGCCGCACCGTGGTGAAGATCGGCGCACGGCCTTAAACTGCGCGTCTCATGAATCGCACCGAGAACACGCTCAGCGCGGGCGCGAAGTTCCGCGCGGCGCTCGCCGCGGAAAAACCCCTGCAGGTGGTCGGCGCCATCAACGCCTATGCGGCGCGCATGGCCGAAGCCACCGGGTTCCGCGCGCTGTACCTGTCGGGTGGCGGCGTCGCCGCGAACTCGCTCGGGTTGCCCGACCTCGGCATCAGCACCATGGACGACGTGCTCATCGACATCCGGCGCATCACCGAGGCCAGCACGCTGCCCTTGTTGGTCGACGCCGACACCGGCTGGGGCGGCGCGTTCAACATCGCGCGCACGGTGCGCTCGTTCACCAAGGCCGGCGCGGCCGGCATGCACATCGAAGACCAGGTGCAATCGAAGCGCTGCGGCCACCGTCCCGGCAAGGAAGTGGTGCCCATCGAGGAGATGACCGACCGCGTGAAGGCCGCGGTCGACGCGCGCCAGGACGGTGGCTTCGTGATCATGGCGCGCAGCGACGCGCTGCAGAGTCACGGGCTCGACGCGATGATCGAGCGGCTCGCGGCCTGCGTGCACGCCGGCGCCGACGCCGTGTTCCCCGAGGCGATCACGGATCTGCAGATGTATCGGAAAGTGCGTGACGCGGTGAACGTCCCCGTGCTCGCGAACATCACCGAGTTCGGCAAGACGCCGCTGTACACGCGCGAGGAGCTCGGTGCGGTGGGCGTCGACATCGTGCTGCACTGCTGCTCGGCGTATCGCGCCATGAACCGTGCCGCGCTCGAGGTGTACGAAGCCATCCGCCGCGACGGCACCCAGAAGAACGTGGTCGGCGCCATGCAGACGCGCGACGACCTGTACAAGTACCTCGATTACCACGCCTACGAGCGCAAGCTCGACGCGCTGTTCGCTGCGGACAAAGAGGGCACGCCGAAATGAACGATCCGGCTCCGGCACCCAGGGCCAAGAAGTCCGTCGCGCTGTCCGGCGTGCCGGCCGGCAACACCGCGCTGTGCAGCGTCGGCCGCAGCGGCAACGACCTGCACTACCGCGGCTACGACATCCTCGAGGTGGCCGACACCTGCGACTTCGAGGAAATCGCCTATCTACTGATCCACGGCGAGCTGCCGAACAAGGCGCAGCTCGCCGCGTACAAGGCCAAGCTCAGGAACCTGCGCGGCCTGCCCGCGCCGGTGCGCGCGGTGCTCGAGCAGCTGCCGGCCGCCACCCATCCCATGGACGTGCTGCGCACCGGCGCCTCGACGCTGGGCTGCGTGCTGCCCGAGAAAGACGGGCACGACGCCGCGGGCGCGCGCGAGATCGCGGACCACCTGGTGGCCTGCACGGGCTCCATGCTCTGCTACTGGTACCACTTCTCGCACAACGGCCAGCGCATCCACGTCGAGACCGACGACGATTCCGTCGGCGGGCACTTCCTGCACCTGCTGCATCGCCGGCCGCCGCCGGGTAGTTGGGTGCGCGCGATGCACACCTCGCTCAATCTGTACGCCGAGCACGAGTTCAACTCGTCGACCTTCACCGCGCGAGTCATCGCGGGCACTGGCGCCGACATCTACTCCTGCATCACCGGTGCCATCGGCGCGCTGCGCGGGCCCAAGCACGGCGGCGCGAACGAAGTCGCGCTCGAGATCCAGGAGCGCTACGCGAATCCGGACGACGCCGAAGCCGACATCCGCCGGCGCGTCGCCAACCGGGAGATCGTCATCGGCTTCGGCCACCCCGTGTACACGGTCTCCGATCCGCGCAACGTCGTCATCAAGCGCGTCGCGGAGAAGCTCGCGCGTGAATCGGGCGACACGAAGCTCTACCAGGTCGCCGAGCGCATCGAGACGCTCATGTGGGACCTCAAGAAGATGTTCCCGAACCTCGACTGGTTCAGCGCCGTCAGCTACCACCTCATGGGCGTACCCACGGCGATGTTCACGCCGCTGTTCGTCATGTCGCGGGTCACGGGCTGGAGCGCGCACGTCATCGAGCAGCGCGAGGACGGCAAGATCATCCGCCCCGCCGCCAACTACGTGGGCCCGGAGAACCGCAAGTTCGTGCCGCTCGGACAACGCACGTGAGAGCCCTGGCCGTGGCGGCGGTGCTGACCCTGCTCGCCGGCGCGGCGCCGGGCGCCGATGCGCCGCTGACGGCGGGGGAGGCCGTCACGCGCGTGCGCGCCACCGTCGCGGAGATCCTCGGCAGGAAGTCCCCGGACATCGACGTTGCCGCCGCGCTTTCGGCGCAGGGTGCCGATGAGCTCGACATCGTCGAGATCATCATGGCGCTCGAGGAGGCCTTCGACGTCCAGATCCCGGATGAATCCGTCGACGGCGCCGGCCACAACTGGCAGACACTCAACGTGCAGCGCCTCGCGCAGATCGTCCGCCAGCTCAAACGCACCGCGCCACCCAGGCTCTGACAGGTCCACATGTCCTCCCACGATTACAAGTCGGCGCAACGCCCGCAGCCCGACGAGCTGCTGGTCGCGCTCGCCGATTACACCAGGCACTACCAGGTAGATAGCAAGCAGGCCTACGAGACCGCGCGCTACTGCCTCATGGACACGCTGGCCTGCGGCTTCCAGGCGCTCAAGTACCCCGCCTGCACGAAGTTGCTGGGGCCGGTGGTGCCCGGCGCCACCATGCCGGGCGGTGCGCGCGTGCCGGGCACCAGCTACGAGCTCGACCCGGTCATGGGCGCGTTCAGCATCGGCGCCATGGTGCGCTGGCTCGACTTCAACGACACCTGGCTGGCCGCGGAGTGGGGCCATCCCTCCGACAACCTCGGCGCCATCCTGGCGGTCGCCGACTATCTATCGCGCCGTGCCATCCTGCTGGGCGAGAAGCCGCTGACGGTGCGCGACGTGCTGACGGCGATGATCAAGGCGCACGAGATCCAGGGCGTGCTCGCGCTGGAGAATTCCTTCAACCGCGTCGGCCTCGATCACGTGCTGCTGGTGCGCGTCGCGTCGACGGCGGTGGCCACGCAGATGCTGGGCGGTTCGCTCGAGCAGATCGTCAACGCGCTGTCGAACGCGTGGCTCGACGGCGGCGCGCTGCGCACGTATCGCCACGCGCCGAACACGGGCTCGCGCAAGAGCTGGGCGGCGGGCGACGCCACGAGCCGCGCGGTGCGCCACGCGCTGTTCGCGCTCAAGAACGAGATGGGCTATCCCTCCGCGTTGACGGCGAAAACCTGGGGTTTCCAGGACGTGTTGTTCAAGGGCAAGCCGCTGACACTGGCGCAGCCGCTCGGCAGCTACGTCATGGAGAACGTGCTGTTCAAGATCAGCTTCCCGGCGGAGTTTCACGCGCAGACCGCGGTGGAGTGCGCGATGGCGCTGCACCCCAAGGTGAAGGACCGGCTCGCGCTCATCGAGCGCATCGTCATCGAGACCCAGGAGCCGGGCGTGCGCATCATCGACAAGACCGGTCCGCTTGCGAATCCGGCCGATCGCGATCACTGCATTCAATACATGGTGGCCGTACCGCTGATCTTCGGGCGGCTCACCGCGGCCGACTACGAGGACACCGTTGCCACCGATCCGCGCATCGACGTGCTGCGCGCGAAAATGGAAGTGAAGGAGAACACCACTTTCACGAAGGAATACTACGAGCGCGACCAGCGGCACATCGGCAATGCGCTCACCATCTTCTTCAACGACGGCGAGAAGCTGCAGCTGCGCATCGACTTCCCGATCGGGCATCGCAAGCGGCGCGCCGAGGGCATGCCGGTGCTGGTGCAGAAGTTCGAGAGCTCCGTCGCCGCGCACTTCGCGCCGAAGCAGGCCGACGCCATCAAGGCGTTGTTCGCGCGCGGCGATCTCGAGCTGATGCCGATCAACGAGTTCATGGCCCAGCTGGTCGCGAATTGAGCCGCAACATTGAATAAGGCAGCCGACGACCTGGGCGAGACCGAGTGGAAGGCGCAGCTCGACGCCGGCGCGCACGAGCTCGGCGCCGAGCTCGACGCGTCGGCGCTCGACACGCTGTGGCGCTACGGCGTCATGCTGCGCGAGCGCAACGAGCACATGAACCTGACGTCCATCGTCACCACCGCGGGCATCCTCACCTTGCACATGCTCGACAGCCTGACGCTCCTGCCGCATCTCGGCGATGCGAAAAAAATCATCGACGTCGGCACGGGCGGTGGGTTTCCGGGCATTCCGCTCGCGGTGGCCTGTCCGCAGCGCAGCTTCACGCTGATCGACGGCACGCAGAAGAAGATCCGCTTCGTGGCCGAATGCATCACGGCGCTCGACATCCGCAACGCGCACGCGGTGGCGGCGCGCGCCGAGTCTTACGCCGGCGAAAAAAATTTCGACGTCGTCATCGCGCGCGCGGTGGGCGGGCTCGTCGACGTTCTACATAACACCGCGGCGCTGCTCGCACCGCGCGGGCGTCTGCTCGCGATGAAGGGCAAGCCGCCCGAGGACGAGGTGCGCGCTTTGCCGCGCGGCTGGCGCGCGGAGGTCACACGGCTGCGCGTGCCGGGGCTCGATGCCGAGCGGCACCTTGTCGTCATTTCACGTCAGTCGCGCGGCTGAATTTCTCGCACGAGCCCCTGGATTCACCGCTCCAGATTCCATGCGCGCGGGTGCGTCGGGGCGGTTAATATCGGCCGATGAAACGCATCATCGCGGTCGCGAACCAGAAGGGTGGCGTCGGCAAGACGACCACCGCGGTGAATCTCGCGGCCTCGTTCGCGGCCACGCGCCGGCGCGTGCTGCTCATCGACATCGATCCGCAGGGCAACGCCACCATGGGCTGCGGCATCGAGAAGTCGCAGATCCAGCGCGGCACGGGTGATGTGTTGTTAGGCGAGACGGACGCCGCGTCCGTCATCCTGCCGGTGCAGAATACACCCGGCCTGTCGCTGATGCCGTCGAACCAGGACCTGACCGCCGCCGAGGTCCGCCTCCTAACTACCATGGCGGGACGCGAGCTGCGGCTGCGCAACGCGCTCAAGCCCGTCCACGACAAGTTCGAGGTCATCCTCATCGACTGCCCGCCGGCGCTGAACATGCTCACGCTGAACGCGCTGGTGGCGGCGCAGAGCGTGCTGATCCCGATGCAGTGCGAGTACTACGCGCTCGAAGGTCTGTCGGCGCTGGTCGGCACCATCGAGCAGATCAAGGCGTCGGTGAGCCCGCAGCTCGAGATCGAAGGCATCCTGCGCACGATGTTCGATCCGCGAAACAATCTCGCCAACGAAGTGTCGAGCCAGCTCATCGCCCACTTCGGCGACAAGGTGTTCCGCACCATCGTGCCGCGCAACGTGCGGCTCGCGGAGGCGCCGTCGTTCGGCAAGCCGGTGCTCCAGCACGACAAGGATTCGCGCGGCGCGCTGGCGTACCTCGCGCTCGCCGGCGAGATGCTGCGCAAAGACGACGAGTCCGTCGAGCCGGGCGAGCCCGCGCCCGAACCCGCGGCCGCCACGGAGCTGCCGGGCGAAGGCGAGCACCCGCTGAACTAAGGGACTGGCTCCAAGGGGACTGGCTCCAAGGGGACTGGCTCCAAGGGGACTGGCTCCAATTTACGTCCGTAAATTGGTGCCTGTCCCCATTCTTCTCCCGTTCTTCGCCTGCCCCCCTTCTTCCCACCGTTTATCATCCACCCCATGAGCCAGAAAAAACCGGTCATGGGACGCGGACTCGAGGCACTGCTCGGCCAGATGACGCGCCGGCCCGAGCCTGCCGCGCCCGCTGAGCCCGGCGACGGCGCTCCCGCGCCGGCCGCGAACAAGCTGCCCGGCGACGAGCTCGCGAACCTGCCGCTCGACCTGCTGCAGCGGGGCAAGTACCAGCCGCGCGTCGACATGCGCCAGGAATCGCTCGAAGAGCTGGCGGCTTCGATCAAGGCTCAAGGCATCGTCCAGCCGATCGTAGTGCGACCGGTGGGCACTCCCGCCGCCGGCGAATCGCAGCGCTACGAAATCATCGCCGGCGAGCGTCGCTGGCGCGCCGCGCAGATCGCGGGCCTCGCCACCGTGCCCGCGGTCATCCGCCGCGTGCCCGACGAGGCCGCGATCGCGATGTCGCTCATCGAGAACATCCAGCGCGAGAACCTGAACCCGCTCGAAGAGGCGCGCGCGCTCGAGCGCCTGGTGGCGGAGTTCGGCATCACGCATCAACAGGCCGCGGACGCGGTGGGGCGCTCGCGCGCGGCGGTCACCAATCTCCTGCGCCTGCTCGAGCTCGCGCCCGAGGTCACCGAGCTCGTGGAGCGCCGGCAGATCGAAATGGGCCATGCGCGCGCGCTGCTCGCGCTCACGCAGCGGCGGCAACAGGTCGAGGTGGGCACGCTGGTCGCGAAGAAGGGCCTGTCGGTGCGCGATACCGAGGCGATGGTGCGCGCGCTGCTGACGCACGCGAGCGGCGGCGGCGCGAAGGAAGCGAAGGGTCTCGATCCGAACGTGCAGAAGCTGCAGGACGAGCTGTCGGAGAAACTCGGCGCGCCGGTGGCCATCCAGCACAGCGCCTCCGGCAAGGGCAAGGTCGTGGTCAGCTACCATTCGCTCGATGAGCTGGACGGTATTCTCGCGCACATACGGTAGTTTGCTCGCGTCGCTGGCACTGGCTCTGGCCGGCTGCGCGACGCCGCGCGCCCAACTGCTGTTCGCGGACAATTTCGAAAGCCTCGCCAACTGGCACGTCGAGGCGGAGCAGCCCGGCCGCATCGCCGTGGCGAACGGCGCGCTCGACATCGACGTACCCGCCGGTGTCACGCTGTGGTTCCGGCCGAAGCTCGCCGGGCCGGTGCGCATCGAGTTCGAAGCCACTGCGATTTCGCAGGGCGGTCCCAACGACCAGGTCAGCGATCTCAACGTGTTCTGGATGGCGAGCAACCGCGACGGCGCGGAGCCGGTGTACGCCCGCGCGCGCAGCGGCAGGTTCGCCGACTACAACGACCTGCTGACGTACTACGTCGGGCTCGGCGGCAACCGCAACACCACCACGCGTTTCCGCCGCTACATCGGCGATCCGCAGCTTCGGCCGCTGCTGCCCGAGCACGATCTAGCCGCGCCGGCCGTGCTGCTCGTGCCAAACAAACCGCAGATCATCACGCTCATCGCGGACGGTCCGCACATCGAGTATCGCCGCGACGGCATGGCTCTGTTTCAGCTCGAAGACGCGACGCCTTACGTGAATGGATGGTTCGCACTGCGCACCACCCATAGCCATTTGCGTATCCGAACCCTGCGCATCCACGCGCGCACGGATCGCGGCCACCATAGGTAAAGAATCCCGCCGAAAAAACGCCGGATTTTCTTGCGTTCCCGGTTGCTGGCAGGGGGGTCGACGTATATAATTCGCGCCCCTGGCCAAGGCACACGTAAGTCGTTGCCCCGCCAAACAATTTTCGAACATCGCCGATGTCGCCTGCGGTTCTCGCGGGCCAGTCGTTTGTGTTCGCGGAATTGTCGACTTGCAGTAGGAGTGTCGTGGTCACCCTCGAGTTGCCCCAAGCGAGGCGACTGGCTGGAAGCGTAGTGCTCGGCCAGGTCGTCATCACTGTCGTGGCCGCGGCGATTTGCTTCGCCGTCTGGGGCCGTGTCGCCGCCTTGTCGGCTCTCGCCGGCGGCGGCATTTCCGTCGCGGCCAGTGCCGTGCTCGCATTCATCGCGTTCGGTGCGCCTGCGGGTGCCCCGGCCGAAAAGATCGCGCGCCAGTTTTACGTGGGAGAGGCCGCGAAGCTCGGTGTCACCGTGACGCTGTTCGTGGTGGTCTTCCTGACGATGAAGGTGTCGTTCGCCGCGTTGTTCGGCGCCTACATCGCGACGTTGTTCGTGTACTGGATCGCGCTCGCCAACGCGCTGCCCCCGCTGTCGGGGACGGCGACGGCCGCGAAGCGCTAGGAACCCACAGAAGATGTCAGCAGCGGAACACAGCACCGAGAAGGCCCAGACGGGCAGCGAATACATCGTTCACCACCTGGGCAATCTCCAGCATGGCCAAGGTTTCTGGACGGTCAACGTCGACAGCATCTTCTTCTCGGTGCTGCTCGGACTGCTCTTCGTCGTCTCGTTCTGGCTGGCCGCGCGCAAGGCCACCGCCGGCGTCCCGGGCAAGTTCCAGAACTTCGTCGAGACCGTGGTCGAGTTCGTCGATACGCAGGTGCGCGACACCTTCCACGGCACCAGCAAGGTCATCGCGCCGCTGGCGCTCACGATCTTCTGCTGGATCCTCATGATGAATTTCATGGATGCCGTGCCGGTCGACCTGCTCCCGCTGATCGGCCAGAAAGCCGGTCTCGAGCATCTCAAGGTCGTGCCGACCACCGATCTGCAGATCACGCTGGGCATGTCGATCACCGTATTCCTGATCGTCATGTTCTACAGCTTCAAGGTCAAAGGCTTCGGCGGCTTCACCTGGGAGCTGCTCACGCATCCGTTCGGCAAGTGGATGATGCCGTTCAACCTGCTGCTCAACTTCATCGAGCATCTGGCGCGTCCGGTATCACTGGGCCTGCGTCTGTACGGAAATCTCTACGCGGGCGAGATGATCTTCCTGCTGCTCGCCGTGCTCGGCGGCAGCTTCGCTATCGATTCACTCGCCGGTGTCGGCGGCGCCATCGGCCAGCTCCTGCTGGGCGTGGTGTGGGCGTGCTTCCACATCCTGGTCATCCCGCTCCAGGCGTTCATCTTCATGGTGCTGACGATCGTGTACCTCTCGCAGGCTCACGAGACCCATCACTAAGGTTGTTAGTTAGCTAAAGTTCTCGTTCGGAGGAAAAATGGAAAACGTTGCTGCTATTGCCCAGATCCAGAGTTTCACAGCCCTCGGCGTCGGCCTGATCTTCGGTCTCGGCGCGCTGGGTACTGCCATCGGCTTCGGCTTGCTCGGCGGCAAGTTCCTGGAAGGCGCCGCGCGCCAGCCGGAATTGACCCCCGCGCTGCAGGTGAAGATGTTCATCGTCGCCGGCCTGCTCGACGCGGTCGCGATGATCGGCATCGGCTTCGCGCTGTTCTTCACGTTCGCGAATCCGTTCCTGAACCAGCTGCCGGGCGCCCAGTAGTCGTTTAACCCGCTAGGAGAGACGCGTGAACATCACCGTCACACTCATCATCCAGATGCTGGTCTTCATGACCTTCGTCTGGGTGGTGATGAAATTCATCTGGCCGATCATCCTCGGTGCCATGAACGAGCGCGAGAAGAAGATCGCCTCCGGTCTGGCCGCCGCGGAGCAGGGCCAGAAGGACCTCTCCGAGGCCAAGAGCCGCGCCGACGAGGTGATCAAGGAAGCCCGCACCCGGGCGCTCGCGATCGAATCGCAGGCGCGCACGCAGGCCAGCCAGATCATCGAGGAAGCGCGCAAGGCGGCGAGCCTCGAGGGCGAGAAGGAGCTCGCGAAGGCGAAGTCGCAGATCGAGCTCGAGAGCAATCGCGCGCGCGACAGCCTGCGCGGCCAGGTCGTCAGCCTCGCCGTGGCCGGCGCCCGGCGCGTGCTCGAGAAGGAAATCGATCAGAAGACGCACGGCGAGCTGCTCGACCAGCTGGCCGCGAAGCTCTAGCCATGGCGGAACGCACCACCACCGCCCGTCCGTACGCCAAAGCCATCTTCGCGCTCGCGCGCAAGGGCAATGCGCTGGCGGCGACGTCGGCGAGCCTGATACGCGCCGCCGAAGTGGTCGCCGATCCGCGGGTGCATGCGCTGCTCGGCAGCCCGCACGTCACGCCCGCGCAGCTCGCCGAGCTGGTCACCGGCGTCGTGGGTGGCGGGCTCGACGAATACGGCCGCAACTTCATCACGTTGCTCGCGCAGAACCGCCGGCTCGGCTTCCTCCCCGAGATCGCGGCGCTGTTCGAGCAGATGAAGGCCGACGTGGAGAACGCGGTGGACGTCGAGGTCGTCTCGGCTACCGCGCTCGACTCCGGCCAGGAGAGCCGTTACGCCTCCGCATTGCAGAAGAAGCTGGGGCGCAGCGTGCGCCTGCACACCAGGGTCGACGGCAGCTTGTTAGGCGGCGCCGTCCTCAAGGCCGGCGATCTGGTGATCGACGGCTCGATCAAGGGCCGGCTCGAACGCCTGGCTACTGAACTGACCGCATAAAGTTAGGTATACGAACATGTCCGTAAAAGCATCCGAGATCTCCGACCTCATCAAGTCGCGCATCGAGAACTTCAAGTCCGCGAGTGAAGCGCGCAACGTCGGCACCGTCGTCACGGTGACGGACGGCATCTGCCGCATCCACGGGTTAGCGGACGTCCGCTACGGCGAGATGATCGAATTCCCGGGCAACATCTTCGGCCTCGCGTTGAACCTCGAGCAGGACTCGGTCGGCTCGGTCGTGCTGGGCGACTACAAGGGCATCCGCGAAGGCGACACCGTGAAGACCACGGGCCGCATCCTCGAAGTGCCGGTGGGCCGCGAGTTGTTGGGCCGAGTCGTCGACGCGCTCGGCAACCCCATCGACGGCAAGGGCCCGCTCAAGGCCACCCGGACCGCCCCCATCGAGCGCGTGGCGCCGGGCGTCATCTACCGCAAGTCGGTGAGCCAGCCGGTGCAGACCGGTTACAAGGCCGTCGACTCGATGGTTCCCATCGGCCGCGGCCAGCGCGAGCTGATCATCGGCGACCGCCAGACCGGCAAGACCGCGATGGCAGTCGACACCATCATCAACCAGAAGTCTTCCGGCATTAAGTGCGTCTACGTCGCCATCGGCCAGAAGCAGTCGACCATCGCCAACGTGGTGCGCAAGCTCGAAGAGCACGGCGCCATGGGCCACACCATCATCGTGGCCGCCTCCGCGTCGACGCCCGCCGCCATGCAGTACATCAGCGCGTACTCGGGCTGCACGATGGGCGAGTTCTTCATGGACAACGGTGAAGACGCTCTCATCATCTATGACGACCTGTCCAAGCAGGCCGTGGCCTACCGCCAGATTTCGCTGCTGCTGCGCCGCCCGCCGGGCCGCGAAGCGTATCCCGGCGACGTGTTCTATCTGCACAGCCGCCTGCTCGAGCGCAGTGCCCGCGTGAACGAGGAATACGTGGAGCAGGCGACCAAGGGCGCCGTCAAGGGCAAGACGGGTAGTTTGACCGGCCTGCCCATCATCGAGACGCAGGCGGGCGACGTCACCGCATTCGTTCCGACCAACGTCATCTCGATCACCGACGGCCAGATCTTCCTCGAGACCGACCTGTTCAACGCCGGCATCCGCCCGGCCATGAACGCCGGCATCTCGGTGTCGCGCGTCGGTGGCGCGGCGCAGACCGACATCATCAAGCGCTTGGGCGGCGGCATCCGTCTCGCCCTCGCGCAGTACCGCGAGCTCGCCGCGTTCTCGCAGTTCGCCTCGGACCTCGACGAAGCCACGCGCCGCCAGCTCGAGCGCGGCGTGCGCGTCACCGAGCTCATGAAGCAGAAGCAGTACGCGCCGCTGTCGGTGGCCGAAATGGCGCTGTCCATCTACGCCGTGAACAACGGCTACTTCGACAAGGTCGACCGCAAGAAAGTGGTGGACACCGAAGCGGCGCTGCAGTCGTTCGCGCGCAGCGCCCACAAGGCGACCATCGCCGCCATCAACGCGGAGCCGGTGCTCAAGAAGCACGAGCCGGCGCTGAAGGCGCTGTGCGAAGACTTCCAGAAAAACGGCGTGTTCTGAGAGCCAGCTAGATGCCAGGAACAAAGGAAATCCGCGCCAAGATCTCGAGCGTCAAGAGCACGCAGAAGATCACCAAGGCGATGCAGATGGTCGCGACCAGCAAGATGCGGCGCGCCCAGGACCGCATGCGCCTGGCGCGGCCGTATGCCGACAAGATCCGCGCGGTGATCGGCAACCTGACGCAGGCGAATCCCGACTATCGGCATCCGTTCCTGCAGGAACGTCCCGACGTGAAAAACGTCGGCATCATCGTGATCTCCTCGGATCGCGGCCTGTGCGGCTCGCTCAACATCAACATCTTCAAGCAGGCCCTGCTCGCGATGCGCGACTGGCAGGCAAAGGGCGCGAAGGTTTCGATGTGCCTCATCGGCGGCAAGGCATCGGCCTTCTTCCGCCGCCTGCCGAACCCGGTGCTCGCGAACACCCAGGGCCTCGGCGACCATCCGCACATCAAGGACCTGATCGGCACGGTCAAGGTCATGCTCGATGCGTACAAGGAAGGCGCGATCGACCGCCTCCTGCTGGTCCATTCGAGCTTCATCAACACGATGACGCAGAAGCCCCAGGCGCATCAGCTCCTGCCCGTCGAGCCGATCGACGGCGCGCAGCTGCAGGAGCATTGGGCCTACATCTACGAGCCGGGCGCCGCCGAGATTCTCGAAGGCCTGCTCATGCGCTACATCGAAGCCCAGGTGTATCGCGGCGCCGTGGAAAACGTCGCCAGCGAAATGGCGGCGCGCATGGTCGCCATGAAGGCGGCCTCGGACAACGCCGGCAAGCTCATCGGTGAGCTGCAACTCATTTACAACAAGGCCCGTCAGGCCGCGATCACCAAGGAATTGGCGGAGATCGTGGGCGGCGCGGCCGCAGTTTAGAAAGTTAGTTAGAGGTTCGACATCATGGCCACAGGCAAGATTACCCAGATCATCGGCGCCGTCATCGACGTGGAGTTCCCGCGCGAGTCGATCCCGAGAGTCTATGAAGCGTTGAAGCTCAAGGATGTGGACCTCACGCTCGAAGTGCAGCAGCAGTTGGGCGACGGCGTCGTGCGCACCATCGCCATGGGCGCCTCCGAGGGTTTGAAGCGCGGCCTGGCCGTGGAATCCACCGGCAAGGCGATCAACGTGCCGGTGGGCAAGGCGACGCTCGGCCGCATCATGGACGTGCTCGGCGTGCCGCAGGACAACCGCGGCCCGGTGGCCGCGAAAGAGACGCTGCCCATTCACCGTCCGGCCCCCTCGTACGACGAGCAGGTGGGTGGCCAGGACCTGCTGGTCACGGGCATCAAGGTCATCGACTTGCTGGTCCCGTTCGCCAAGGGCGGCAAGGTCGGCCTGTTCGGCGGCGCCGGCGTCGGCAAGACCGTGAACATGCTCGAGCTCATCAACAACATCGCCAAGCAGTACTCGGGTCTGTCCGTGTTCGCGGGCGTCGGTGAGCGTACGCGCGAAGGCAACGATTTCTATCACGAGATGGCGGAGTCGGGCGTCATCGACCTCAAGAACCTCGACAATTCGAAGGTGGCGATGGTGTACGGCCAGATGAACGAGCCGCCGGGCAACCGCCTGCGCGTCGCGCTCACCGGCCTCACGATGGCCGAATATTTCCGCGACGAGATCCAGCCGAACGGCAAGGGCCGCGACGTGCTGTTCTTCGTCGACAACATCTACCGCTACACGCTGGCCGGCACCGAGGTGTCCGCGTTGCTGGGCCGCATGCCTTCCGCGGTGGGTTACCAGCCGACTCTCGCCGAGGAAATGGGCGTGCTCCAGGAGCGCATCACCTCGACGAAGACGGGATCCATCACGTCGATCCAGGCCGTGTACGTGCCGGCCGACGACTTGACCGACCCGTCCCCGGCCACCACGTTCGCGCACCTGGACGCGACGGTGGTGTTGTCGCGCCAGGTCGCGGCGCTCGGCATCTATCCCGCGGTCGACCCGCTCGATTCCACCAGCCGCCAGCTCGATCCGCTGGTGGTCGGTGAAGAGCACTACAACACCGCGCGCGGCGTGCAGGCCGTGCTGCAGCGGTACAAGGAGCTGCAGGACATCATCGCCATCCTCGGCATGGACGAGCTCAGCGAAGAAGACAAGCAGACCGTGTTCCGCGCGCGCAAGGTGCGCAGCTTCCTGTCGCAGCCCTTCAACGTCGCGAAGGTGTTCACGGGCCAGGACGGCAAGATCGTCTCGCTGGCCGACACCATCCGCGGCTTCAAGGGCATCCTCGCCGGCGAATACGACCATCTGCCCGAGCAGGCGTTCTACATGGTTGGCGCCATCGAAGAAGCGGTCGAAAAAGCCAAGACGCTGAACTGAGTTAGTTAGAGAGCACTTATGGCCACCGCAGCAGCGAACACGATCCACGTCGACATCGTCAGCGCCGAAGGCGAGATCTTCAGCGGTGCCGCGTCCATGGTGTTCGCGCCGGGCACGGTCGGCGAGCTCGGTATCGCACCGCGGCACGCGCCGCTGTTGACGCTCATCAAGGCGGGTGAAGTCCGCGTGCAGACGCCCGACGGCCAGGAACAGCACTTCTTCGTCGGCGGCGGCGCGCTCGAGGTCCAGCCCAACAAGGTGACCGTTCTCGCGGATACCGCGTTGCGTGCCAAGGACCTCGACGAGGCCGCGGCGCTGGCCGCGAAGCAGCGCGCCGAAGAGGCGCTGCGCGGCGCGACGGACAAGCTCGAGCAGGCCGAGGCGCTTGCCGAGCTCGCTCGCGCGGCCGCGCAGCTGAAGATGCTCGAGAAGCTGCGGAAGCTCCGCGGCTAGCGGAAAAAGGGGCGCCGCGGGCGACTTTTTTCCATGAACAAAGTCTGCCGGACAGCGTTGCGCGCCACTCTTTACGCCGGCCTCCTGGCCGGCGTCGTGCTGTCTGGGCTGG
>JBIOZI010000354.1:0-21627 GCA_044871085.1 Steroidobacteraceae bacterium
TTGCGACTGGGTGAACCGCCATTGGTACCGAACTACCGGTTTCCAGGAATTCGGCGAGTTGCAGTGGCTCGAGAGCATCCATCCCGATGATCGGGCTCCGACCGGCGAGCGCTGGAGCCGGCATGTCGCAAGCGGCGAGCCATTCACCACGGAATATCGGGTGCGCAGTCACGATGGGACATATCGCTGGCACGTGTCGCACGCGGTGGCCTTGCGCGACGATCTCCAGAGAATTGCGGGCTGGGTGGGCACGTCCTCCGACATCAGCGACCTGCGCGAGGCCGCCGAGGTACGCGAGCACCTCATTGCCGCCGAGCGTTCGGCACGCAATGAGGCGCAGTCCGCCAATCATCTCAAGGACGAATTCCTGGCGACGCTGGCGCATGAATTGCGCACGCCGCTCTCGAATGTCATCTCGTGGTCGTCTCTGCTGCTCAAGCAGAATGCGCACCGCGATTCGTCGCTGGCCAAGGGCCTCACGGTCATCAACAACAATGCCCGCGTACAGTTGAAGCTGATCGCCGATCTGCTCGAGGTCAACCGCATCGTGCGCGGCAAAGTCGAGCTCGAGATCAAGACCGTCGAACTCGTGCAATTCGTCGAAGAGGCCGTCATGTCGCACAAGCCCGAGGCCACCGCGAAAGGCATCGAGCTGCGGTTCGACCACCACATACCGCCGGGGTCGCTGATCCGCGCGGACACGACGCGCCTGCATCAGGTGATGGGCAACCTGCTGACGAACGCGCTGAAATTCACGCCGCGCGGCGGAGCCGTGCACGTAGGTCTGCGCTCGAGAGAATCTGCATATGAGATCGCGGTGCGCGACTCGGGCGAGGGCATCGCGCCGGAGTTCCTGCCGCACATCTTCGATCGCTTCCGGCAGGGCGATGCGCAGAGCGCGCGCCGACGCGAAGGCCTCGGCCTGGGTTTGTCGATCGTGCAGAAACTGGTCGTATTGCACGGCGGAGACGTGCGCGCCGAGAGCGCGGGCCCGGGGCGGGGCGCGGTGTTCACCGTGAGGTTGCCGGCAGGCTCCGCGGCCCCGGCCGCCATCGAGAGGTCCGCACTGGCCGTCGCCACCAACTGTCTGCAAGGCATTCGCGCCATCGTCGTCGACGACGAGCCGCTGATCCTCGACTACCTTCGAACGCTGCTGGCAGAACAGGGCGCGGAAACGCGTGCCTGCGACAAGGTAATTGACGCCCTGAGAGCGGTTCGAGAGCTCACGCTGGTCTCCTCTGCGCCGGTGGTGTTGATCACCGACATCGGCATGCCGGACGAAGGCGGCTATGGTTTGTTGCGCCGGGTCCGGGAAGAGTTGGGCATCGGCGCGGATCGCATGCCCGTGCTGGCCGTCACCGCATATGCGCGCGAGGAAGACCGGATGCACGCGCTCCGCGCCGGGTTTCAGGGGTATGTCGTCAAACCCGTCGATGCGGCCGAACTGGTCGGCGCCGTCCGCGCAGCCCTGGATCCGGCGGTGGCATAGCAGCGGGCGGACTACGCGCGCTTGCGCCCCGGATTGTTAGGGTGCGTGGTCCAGTCCGCCTTCTCGCTCGTGATCGCGCGCCCCGTGCGCGGATCCACGCCGCTGCGCATCGGCCGCATCGTGATGCAGCTCTCCACCGGGCACACGCTGACGCACAGGTTGCAGCCCACGCACTCGGCGTCGATTACCTCGAAGTGGCGCGCGCCGTTCACGGTGTGCGTGATGGCCTGGTGCGAGGTGTCCTCGCAGACGATGTGGCAGCGGCCGCACTGGATGCACAGGTCCTGGTCGATGTACGCCTTGTCGACGTGGTTCAGGTTCAGGTACTGCCAGTCGGTGACGCTGGGTACGGCCTTGCCGACCAGGGCGCTCACGGACGCGAAGCCTTTCGAATCCAGGTAGTTCGACAGCCCGTCCACCAGGTCGTCGATGATCTTGAACCCGTACACCATGGCCGCCGTGCACACCTGCACGGTGCCCGCGCCCAGCGCCAGGAAATCCACGGCGTCGCGCCAGTCGGTGATGCCGCCGATGCCGGAGATGGGCAGCCCGCGGGTCTGCTTCGAGCGGGCGATCTCCGCCACCATGTGCAGCGCGATGGGCTTCACCGCCGGGCCGCAGTAGCCGCCGTGCGAGCCCATGCCGTCGGTGGAGGGGTAGATGGTGAGCGTGTCGTAGTCGACGCGCATGATGGAGTTCAGCGTGTTGATCAGCGACACGGCGTCGGCGCCGCCGTCCTTCGCGGCCTTCGCCGCCGGCAGGATGTTGGTGATGTTGGGCGTGAGCTTGACGATCACCGGCACGCGCGCGAACTTCTTGCACCAGGCCGCCGCCTGCTGGATGTACTCGGGCACCTGGCCCACGGCCGAGCCCATGCCGCGCTCGCTCATGCCGTGCGGGCAGCCGAAGTTGAGCTCCAGGCCGTCGCAGCCCGTGTCCTCGATCATCGGCACGTACTTCGCCCAGCTCTGCTCGTTCATCGGCAGCATCACGGACACGATCAGCGCGCGGTCGGGCCAGTCGCGCTTGATCTGGCGGATTTCCGCGAGGTTGGTGGCCAGCGGCCGGTCCGTTATGAGCTCGATGTTGTTGAAGCCGATCACCCGGCGTTCGTTGGAGTGAATCACGCCGTAACGCGGCCCGTTCACGTTGACGATGGGCGGGTCTTCGCCCAGCGTCTTCCACACCGCGCCGCCCCAGCCGGCCTCGAAGGCGCGGTTGACGTTGTATGCCTTGTCCGTGGGCGGCGCCGAGGCCAGCCAGAACGGGTTGGGCGAGCGGATGCCGAGAAAGTTGGTGGTCAGATCGGCCATCACGCGCTCCTCGAGGCCCGCTCTTTCAGGAATTGATCGATCGAGAGCGCGGCCAGTTTGCCGTCCTGCACCGCCGACACCGTGAGGTCGCTGCCGCCGTGCACGCAGTCGCCGCCGGCCCACACGCCGAGCAGCGAAGTGCGGCGTGCGGCGTCGACGACGACGCGATCCTGTTTCAGCTCGACGATCTCCACGGAGCCCGCAAGCGGGTCCGCGAGCATCTTCTGCCCGATGGCCTTGAACACGACGTCGGCATCGAGCGTGTAAGTCTGCCCGGTGCCTTCGGGTTTGCCGTCTTTGCCCGCGCGCATGTGCTCGAATTCCACCGCGCGCACGCGCACCCCGGCGGTGAGCAGCCGGCGCGGCGCCGACCAGTGCCGCATGGTGACGCCGCGGGTCTGCGCGAACTCCTGCTCGTAGCGGCTGGCGTTCATGTGCTCCTGGCCGCGCCGGTAGACCATGGTCACTTCCTCGGCGCCGAGCGCCTTGCTCTGCACCGCGATGTCGATCGCCGTCATGCCGCCGCCGATGACGACCACCCGGCGGCCCACCGGCAGCGCTGCCTTGTCCGGCGCCTGCCGCAGCTCCGCGATGTAATCCACCGCGTTCACCACGCCGTCTATCTTCTCGCCGTCGAGGCCGAGGCCGTTGACGCCGCCGAGGCCGAACCCCAGGAACACCGCGTCGAACTGCTGGCGCAGGGCCGGCAGGGTCACGCCCTTGCCGAGCGCGACCCCGGTGCGCACGTCGATGCCGCCGATGCCGAGGATGTATTCCACCTCGCGCGCGGCGAAGTCGTCGGGCGTCTTGTACGCGGCAATGCCGTATTCGTTGAGGCCGCCCAACTTCTCGCGCGGCTCGAACACCGTTACGCCGTGCCCGAGCATGGCGAGGCGATGCGCGCAGGAGAGCCCCGCGGGTCCGCCGCCGACCACGGCCACCTTGCGGCCGGTGCGCGGCGCGCGCTGGAAGAGCTGCGTCTTCGCGTCGAACACCGGATCGGTGGCGTAGCGCTGCAGCAGGCCGATGCGCACGGGCTGGTCCTCGTGCGTGTTGCGCACGCAGGCCTGCTCGCACAGCACCTCCGTCGGGCACACACGTGCGCACATGCCGCCCATGATGTTCTCGCTGAGGATGGTGTGCGCCGAGCCCTTGAGATTGCCGCTGCGGATCTTCTGGATGAAGCCGGGGATGTCGATGCCGGTGGGGCAGGCCGTGGTGCAGGGCGCGTCGTAGCAGAAGTAGCAGCGGTCGGCGTCGATGGCGGCCTCGGAGCGCGTCAGCGGCGGATGCATGTCCGCGAAGTTCGACGCGATCTGCTCGCCGCTGAGGCGGGCGGGGCGGACATCACTGGCTTCCTTGGCTGGCTTGTCGCTGCTCACGTCGTCACCGCTCGACTGGTTTCGGTGTGCTGAGCTCGCGCTGCCGGTTCACGGCATCGTAGTACGCGGGGAAGGGCGGCCGGTCCACGTGCCGGCCCGCGCCGCGCTCCACGCGCAGCTCACCCCTGGCGTACACCAGCTTGCCGCCGCTCACGGTGTGCGAGGCGGCGCCTTTCACCGTCATGCCCTCGAAGATGTTGAAGTCGATTTTCTGGTGATGCGTCTTCGCGGAGATGGTCTTGCTGGCCGCAGGGTCCCACACCACGAGGTCGGCATCGGCGCCCACGCTCACGCTGCCCTTGCGCGGATAGATATTGAAGATCTGCGCGGCGTTGGTGGACGTGACGCGCACGAACTCGTTCATGGTGAGACGGCCGGTGTTGACGCCGTGATGCCACAGCACTTCCATGCGGTTCTCGATGCCGGCGGTGCCGTTCGGGATTTTACGGAAGTCGTCCCTGCCCGCGGCTTTCTGCGGGGCGCAGAAGCAGCAGTGGTCGGTGGCGGTGGTCTGCAGGTTGCCGGCCTGCAGCCCGCGCCACAACGCGGCCTGGTGCTCGGCGGAGCGGAACGGCGGGCTCATGACGTGCGCCGCGGCGCGCGTGAAATCCGGGTCGCGGTACACCGAGTCGTCGATGAGCAGGTGCCCGGCCAGCACTTCGCCGAACACGCGCTGGCCTTCGTTGCGCGCGCGCGTGATGGCTTCGAGACCCTGGCGCGAGGACACGTGCACCACGTACACCGGCACCTTCAGCACCTCCGCGATGCGGATGGCGCGGTTCGCGGCCTCGCCCTCGACCTCGGGCGGGCGCGACAGCGGATGACCCTCGGGGCCGGTGATGCCGCGTTTGTAGATTTCATCCTGGAGCTTGAACACCAGGTCGCCATTCTCGGCGTGCACCGTGCAGATGGCGCCGAGCGTGAGCGCCGTGGAGAAGCTGTTCACCAGCGTCTCGTCGTCGCACATGATGGCGTTCTTGTACGCCATGAAATGCTTGAAGCTGTTGACGCCGTGCTCGCGTACCAGCGTGCCCATGTCCTCGCGCACGGTTTCGTCCCACCAGGTGATGGCGACGTGGAAGGAGTAGTCCGCCACGGACTTCTGCGCCCACTCGCGCCAGTCGCGCCACGCGTCCATGATCCGCTGCTTCGGATTCGGAATCACGAAGTCGATGATCATCGTGGTGCCGCCGGCGAGCCCGGCGGCGGTGCCGGTGTAGAAATCGTCGCTGGCCACGGTGCCCATGAACGGCAGCTGCATGTGCGTGTGCGGGTCGATGCCGCCCGGAAACACGAACTGCCCGCCCGCGTCCACCACCTGGGTCTGCGCCGGCAGGTCTAACTTCTCGCCGACGGCGGCGATCTTGCCGTCCGCGCACAGCACGTCGCCGCGGAAGGTCTGTTCGGCGGTGACGACGGTGCCGCCTTTGATGAGAACCGGCATGGCCTACCTCGGTCTCCTGGAGCTCATCAGATAATAGATGAGTCCGCCCAGGAACGAGCCGGTGAACCAGCCGTAGTCGTAAAACCACTTCAGCGCGTTCGTGGTGATGGCCAGCAGCGTCAGCGCCACGGGCACCAGGAAGGCCACGAAGCCGGCCGGGTTCCAGCCCGGGTAGCGGCCGTCCAGGTACAGCCCCGGCAGGTCGTAGTGCTGCCCGTGCACGATGAAATAATCCACCACCATGATGCCGGCGATGGGCCCGAGCAGGCTCGAGTAGCCGAGGAGCCAGTTCGAATACAGGCTGTCGACGCTCACGTCGGAGTGCAGCCAGCCCATGCGCTTCAGCAGCTCCCAGGCCATGAGCACGATGCCGATGAAGCCCGTGAGCAGCACACCGCGCCGGCGCGTGATGAGCCGGGGCGCGAGGTTCTGGAAATCGTTGGTCGGGGAGACGATGTTGGCCGCGGTGTTGGTGGAGATGGTCGCGATGATGATGATCAGCATCGACACCACGACCCAGAACGGGCTGTCTATTTTTCCGATGAGCGTGATCGGGTCGGAGACGGTTTCGCCGACGAGTTGCGCGGACGCGGCGGTCATCACGACGCCGAGACCGGCGAACAGCACCATCGTCAGCGGCAGCCCCACGATCTGGCCGACGATCTGGCTCTTCTGTGATTTGGCGAAGCGGCTGAAGTCCGGGATGTTCAGCGACAGCGTGGCCCAGAAGCCCACCATCGCGGTGAGGCCCGAGAAGAAGTAGCCGAGGAACGATGCCCCCGCCGGACGATTCGGGGGCCGCGCCAGCAGCTCGCTCACCGACGCCTGCGGCCACGCCCACACGAGCAGCCCGAAGCCCACCAGCAGCAGCAGCGGCGCCGCGACCACTTCCAGCCACTTGACCGACTCCGCGCCGCGCAGCACCACCCAGACGTTCGCAACCCAGAAGAGGAAGAAGCCGATGACCTCGCCCACGCCGCCGAGCTGCGCCCAACTACTCCAGACGGCCGCCAGCATGAGGTGCACGGCGATGCCGCCGAACAGCGTCTGGATGCCGAACCAGCCGCAGGCCACCAGCGCGCGCACCAGCGCCGGCACGTTCGAGCCGATGATGCCGAACGGCGCGCGCAGCATGACGGGAAAGGGAATGCCGAACTTCGTGCCGGCGAAGGCGTTGAGCGTGAGCGGGATCAGCACGATGATGTTGGCGATGAACACCGCCCACAGCGCCTCGCCCACCGACAATCCGAAGTAGGTGGTCAGCACGCCGCCCAGCGTGTACGTGGGCACGCAGATGGCCATGCCCACCCACAGCGCGGCGATGTGCCACGAGTTCCAGGTGCGCTGCGCCACTTTCGTGGGCGCGATGTCTTCGTTGAAGCGCGGACTGGCGGCGAGGTCGGCGCCGACCTCGAGCTCGTAGAACTCGCCGACCGCGACTGCGCGCGAAGTCTGCTCCGTCATCAGCCTTGCACCAGCGGCCCGTAGGCATCCGGGCGGCGATCGCGGAAGAACTGCCACGTGTCGCGCACCTGGCGGATCATGTCGAGGTCGATCTCGTGCACGAGCAGCTCGTCGTTGCCGTAGCTCGCCTGCGCTTCGATCTCGCCGCGCGGATTGACGATGTAGCTCGAGCCGTAGAACTCGCCCATCTTGCCGGCCCAGGGTTCTTCCTTGCCGACCCGGTTGATGGCGCCGATGAATACGCCATTCGCCGCCGCCGAGGCCGGCTGTTCCAGCTCCCACAGATATTTGCTGAGTCCCGCGACCGTCGCCGACGGATTCACGATGTACTCCGCGCCGTTCAATGCCAGTGCGCGCCAGCCCTCCGGGAAGTGGCGGTCATAGCAGATGTACACGCCGAGCTTCACGTACGCCGTCTGGAACACCGGATAGCCCAGGTCACCGGGCTTGAAGAAGAATTTCTCGTAGAAGCCCGGGTCGACTTGGGGAATGTGTGTCTTGCGATATTTGCCCAGGTACTTGCCGTCCGCGTCGATGACGGCGGCCGTGTTGTAGTACACGCCGGCCATCGCCTCTTCGTAGACTGGCACCACCATGACCATGCGATACTTCTTCGCGTACTCCTGCATGAGATTCGTGGTGTGGCCGCCGGGCACCGCTTCGGCCGCGGCGTACCACTTGCGGTCCTGGCTGGGGCAGAAGTACGGCTGGGTGAAGATCTCCTGGAAGCACAGCACCTGGACGCCGGCGGCGCCGGCCTCGTCGATGAACGGCAGGTGCGCCTCGAGCATGCGATCCCGGATCTTCTCCGGGCCCATGGAGACGTCGCCCTTCAACCCCATCTGGATCAATCCGCACTTGAGCTTGCTCATCGAATCTTCCTCCCGCTGCCGCGCATCATAAAAACACAGAAGGGGTATTCAGCGGAAGTCACTGCCTAACCACTGCGGCCCGCCCGCCGCGCGAGGCGCTGCGCCGCGATAAACGCGCCGGTTTCGCAGCGGATTGACAAGCGCCCGCGGGGGGTGCCTAGTACGGCAAACCAATAACAGTGACGCCGGACGAGCCACATGGCGGCAGGGACGCGCAGACCCGACAGCACCGATCCAGGCCGCGGACCCCGCGGCTTCCGGTTCACACTCGGGCTCAGTGCATCCCCGCCGGGCGCATCAAAGCGCGCGCGGTGGCTGTACCGCCTCGCCGCCATTCCGGTCGCCATCGCCGCGATCGCGTTCGCCATCTTCTCGCTGGTGTTCCTCGCCGTCGTGACGCTCGCCGCGGTTTCGGCCTACGGAATCGCATGGTGGTGGCGGCGCCGCAAGGCGTCGCGGGCCGCGAGCGGCTCCGCACCGCTCGAAGGCGACTATTTCGTGGTCGATCCGGTGGTGGCGCGAGACCAGGCGCCACGCAAGATCGCAGCGCCGGTGGAAGAACCAGCCGGTTCGCCACGGTAAGCCAAGGAAACGTCCCGCAGAAGAAGTCGCAGGAATCGGGAAATGTCCGTACGGATCGCCAATTCGCGAGGAATTCCCGGCACGCTCGGCTGCCTCGCGCGCACCGTGCACCAGCAGCGCTCCGTCTTCCTCACCAGCAATCACGTGTTGTTCGCCGCCGGCGCGATGCGCCACGATCCGGTGTGGCGAGTCCGGGAAACCGCGGGCCGCCGCGACTACCAGCGGCTCGGCAGCGCGCTGCAGGGCAAGCGCGGCATCGTGCGTTATCGCGGCGACGACTACTACGTCGACTGCGCCATCGGCGTGCTCGACGCGCCCTCTGAATCCGGGCCCGCGCTCACCACGGAATTTTCCGCCGCACCGAAACGCGGCGCCCGCGTGATGAAATCGGGCGCCGCCACCGGCGCGACGATGGGGGTCATCGTCGACTCTTCTTATTATGCGTCTGCGGACGACGGCATCACGGTGGATTGCAGCATCCGCCATCCGGCGCCGCGACAGATCCTGATCCGCTCCACCGATCCGCGGCGGCCGTTTGCGAAAGAGGGCGACTCCGGCGCGCTGATCGTCGACGAGCACGACGTCGCCATCGCCCTGCTGTGGGGCACGACGATCGCGGGCGACACCGTCGCCTGTCCCATCGCCCCCGTGCTCCACGCGCTCAACATCCGGCTCTGCGGGACGGGCGCATGACCACCGACGCGCAATTCAAGGCCGAGGACCGCGCCCTGCGACAATTGCTCGCCTCGGGAATCGAACAGAAGCTGCGCGCCCTGCCGAACGTGTTTCACGTGAGCGTGGGTCTCAAGGAGACCGCGCGCCGGCTGGTCACGGACCACCTGTGCCTGCGCGTCTACGTGCGCCAGAAGAAATCGCTCGCGGAGCTGGCGCCCGAACAGCGCATCCCCGTGGAAATCGGCGGCGTGCCCACCGACGTGAACATGGTGCCGGCGTGCGAATTCCAGGCCGACAACACGCGCTATCGCCCGATCAAGGGTGGCATCCAGATCTCCAATGGCAGGGTCGCAGTCGATCCGCCCGGGTCGCTGCCGCGTGTCACCGCCGGCACCTTGGGCTGCATGGCGATCGACCTGGCCAACAACGACGAGGTGTTTCTCAGCGCACACCACGTGCTGCAAGCCAACGCCACCGGTCCCGGCGACACCATCTATCAACCCGCGCCGGTGTGGTTTCCAAACCGTCGCGCGCCGGTGGCAGTGCCCTACATGGTCACCGACCATACCGACAAGGTGGCCGTCGTCCGCCGCACCGCGTTCAACACGAAGGTCGATGCCGGGTACGCGAAGATCGACACCTCTTCGTGCTGTCATTGCTGTGGCATCCACTTCTCGAACGAGATCAACGGACTCAGCGTCGCGGGGACTCCGCCGCGCAACACGATCGAAGGCGACGAGCCGGCCACCGCCGGCATGACGGTCTTCAAGGTGGGCGCGGGCACGCTGCGTACCGAGGGCCGGGTCATCGACGCCAACTTTCCGGACTTCGACGTCCCGACCGGCCCCACTACGCAGCATCACTTCACCGGGCAGATCGCCATCCAGCAGGTCAACACCGCGGTGCAGTTCAGCGACGTCGGCGACTCCGGCGCCGCCGTCATCAATGCCGCCAACAAGATCGTCGGGCTGGTGATCGCGGGCGGCAAAGACGCCCCTGGCGCTCCGGCGGGCTTCATCACGATTGCCAATCACATTGCCGACGTGCTGTCGGATCTCAACCTCAAGATCAAGTATTCCTCGGAGGTGGAGGTTCTCGCCGGCGAGCGCCTCATGGACGTGCCGCGCATCGAGGAGGCGAAGATCCCCGAGCCGTATCGCGCACTGCGCGAGCGCATGGAACAGCGCGCGGGTACGGCGTTGATCTTCGGTCTCGGGCGCGGTCACGCGACGGAGATCATGCAGCTCATCAACCATTGCCGGCCGGTCACCGTGGCCTGGCATCGCGTGCAGGGCCCCGCGCTGCTGGCCACGCTCATGGGCGCGGTGCGCGACGGGCATTACCGGATCCCCGCGCGCGTCAAGGGCGTCGCGCTGCACGAGGCGCTGGAGCGGTTGCGCGAGGTGCTGGCGAAACACGGTAGCCCGGCACTGCGGGCCACCATGGAGCGACGCGAAGGCGATGCCGTCATCGAGGCCACGCGCGACCGCGGCAACCTGCACGAGATCATCGAGCGTCTCGCCGCCGGATGCGAGTCCGAGCTGCTCGGAACGCGCTGATGACCGAGCTCAAGACAACGGCCGAGATCCGTGCCGCGCCGGATGCGTTCAAGGCCGCGGGCAGGCGCGCGATCCAGGCGTTTCGGAAGATCGAAGGCATCGTCAGTGTGGGTTTCGGCCTGAAGCAGACCGGCGGCCGGTTCGGCGATGAGCTCGCCATCGTCGTGTTCGTCGAGCGGAAGAAACCGGCCGATGCGCTGGCACCGGCCGAGCGAATTCCATCGAGTTTCGAGGGATATCGAACCGACGTTCGGGTCGTTCCATTCCGCCGGCCGGGCCTCGGTCACTGCGACAACCGGCAGGCATATACGACCATCCAGGGCGGCATTCAGATCGCCAATGCCGGCACCTCGACCACCACTCAGGTCGGCAACACGACGGTTACCGATTTTGATCGCGAGCTCGGAACCGTAGCCTGCATCGTGCGACGCCGGAATTTCACCGGGCGTGAAAACGTGTACATGCTCAGCAATGCACACGTGATGTACGCCAAGGGACACGGCCCGGGCGAAACCATCGGCCATCCCGATATCCAGGAGGGGAAGGGTCTCGGACCGATCATGGACGGCGGCGCGTTCCGAAACATCGTCTGGCCCCCGGGCACGCCCCCGCCAAACCCTCTGCCGCTTCCGGCCGATCCGGATCATTTCCTGAATCATCCCCATGAGACCTTCATCGACTGCGCGATCGCGCGACTCGAGCTCGACAGCTGCTGCGGCTGTACCAAAGACTCGCGGCATTACGCGGAGTCCATCGTCGATCTCGTGGTCGCGACTCCGGCCGGCGCGGAGCGTGGAGATGCGGTACACGTGTCCAACCGCATCACGGACGTGCGCGACGTCTACGGCGACGTCAACTTCATCGGAGAGGTGGTCACGAAGGTAGGGCGCACGACCGGCAACACGCAGGGAAAGTGCGTGACCATCGATGCCCCGATCGGGATGCCGGATGTTTTCGGTACTCCGCCCGCGCGCGTGCACTGCTACAACTGCATGGAGATCGCGCCGGAGCCGCTCGGGACACTGAACTGCCTGAATCACGCCTACTTTGCGGAGACCGGCGATTCCGGTTCACTGGTGGTCGACTCCCAGAGACGCGCGGTGGGCCTGCTGTTCTCGGTCCCGGATGCCAGCATCCCGGATCCGCCGGATTCCACCTGTGGCGCCTGCTTCATCGTGCCGGTGCTCGATCATCTCGGCATTTGCATTCCCTGCGCGCCCGGCGCCACCGGGCACGGCAGCTCGCTGGCCGCCGACGGATCCGGTCTCGCGCCGGCGGCGCTACCGGCCGCGCAGAGCACGTTGCCCGCCGGTGAAATAGTCTTCCTGAGCGATGGCGGCGCACCGGCTCCAGGTGCGCAGGCGCAGCCGGTCTTCGCCCCGCCGGTGCCCGTGAACGAAGCGCACGGCCGGCGCATGCACGCCCTGCTCGACGCATTCCGCGCCACGCGGCGCGGTGGACCACTGAGCACGGTCATCGGCGAAGTGCGCCGCGAGATCGGCTACCTGGTGCGCAACGTGCGGCCCGTGAAAGCCGCGTGGGGGCGGCACCATGGTCCGGCGTGGCTGGCCCACGTGCTCAATCACATCGCCGGCCATTCGCCCACGATTCCGCACGAAGTCAAAGGAGTCAGCCGCCGCGCGCTGTTGATGAAGATGCGCGAAGTGCTCGGTACCCACGGCAGCAATCCACTGCAGCGCGCGCTCGCCGGGTACGGCGACGAGGTGCTCGAGATGCTGACGTTCGAGGGCTGCGACGGTGTCGCCGACATCGTCGCCTGGCTCGAGCAGCGCGAGCGCCGGCAGCAGCGCGAGCGCGCCGAGGAATTGGCATGAGCCGCGGAGCGCGCTGATGGCCGAAGGCCTCAAGTCCACCGAGGAGATCCTTGCGGCGCCCGATGCGTTCAGAGCCGCGCATGCGCGCGCCACCGCGGCGTTCATGAAGGTCGATGGCGTCGTGAACGTGGGCTACGGGCTCAAGCAGACCGGGGGCGAGTTCGGCAAGGTGTTCGCGATCGTCGTGTTCGTGCGCGAGAAGAAGCCCGCGGCCGCGCTGACGCCGGCCGAGCGCATACCGCCGGCGTTCGAGGAATACCCCACCGACGTGCGGGTCGTGCCGCACCTGCGGCCGGGCACCTGCGACAACACCGTGCACTACACCACCATCCAGGGCGGCATTCAGATCGCCAACGCCGGCGGCGATTCGACGTATGCGATGGGGACGATCGGCTGCATGGCGCGCCGTCGCAACGATTCCGGGCGCGACAACATCTATCTACTGAGCAATGCGCACGTGATTTACGCCGACGGGCATGGCGTGAACGACGGCATCTTCCATCCCGCACCCGGCGGGGAGTATCTCGGTCCCATCCAGGACGGCGGCGCGTTTCGAGCCGTCCCGTGGACGCCCGGCGCGCCCACGCCCGCGGTCGATGTCTTCATCGACTGCGCCATGGCGCGCTTCGACATCGACAGCGTGTGCTGTGGCAGCACCTGCACCCGGGACAAGTACGGGTACTCCGAATCCATCATCGATCTCATCGACCTGACTCCGCCCGGCTCCGGTTCCGTCACCGACCAGAATACGAACAATCGCATCACCGACGTGCGCAACGTGATCGGCGATCTCGGATTTGCCGCGGGAGAGGTCGTCTGGAAGGTCGGGCGCACCACCGAACGGACCAAGGGAACCTGCGTGAGCGTGACGACGATGTTCGTCCTGCCGGATCCCTTCACGGCCGGAAATCCGCCGGTGAACTGCGTCAATTGCATCGAGATCATTCCCGAGCCTCGCGGCACCTTGAACTGCAAGGGCCATGCGTATTTCGCCGAGGAGGGCGACTCCGGGTCGCTGGTGGTCGATGATTCGCAGCGCGCGGTGGGACTGCTGTTCGCCGTGCCGAACCCACACAAGGTTCCACCGGATCCGCCCAACCAGCCTGCCGGCGCCTGCCACATCGTTCCTATCCTCGATCATCTCGGGATCTGCATTCCCTGCAAGCCGGGCGCGACCGGGCATGGCAGCGCGACCGCCAACGATGGCTCCGGCCGCGCGCCGATCCCGCTGCCGGCGGCGCAGAGCGCGCTGCCCGTGGGACAGATCGTATTCACGGCCGACGGCGCGGCGCCGGGCGCGTTGCCGGCCCCGGTGGCCGTCAGCGAATTGGAAGTGCGGCGCATGCGTGCGCACCTCGAGAGCTTCCGCCGCACCCGCATCGGTCCGCCGCTGCACGCCATCTTCGGCGAGTTCCGGCGCGAGATCGGCTACCTGGTCCGAAATGTGCGTCCCGTGAAAGTCGCCTGGGCCCGGCACCAGGGCCCGGCCTGGCTGGCGCACATCCTCAACCACATTTCCGGCCACACGGCTTCGATTCCACACGAGGTGAAGGGCGTCACGCGTCGTGCGCTGCTGGCGAAAATGCGCGTGTTGCTCGCCGGGCACGGCAGCAATCCGCTGCGTCGCGCGCTCGACCGATACGGCGACGAGGTGCTCGAGATGCTCACGTTCGCGGGCTGCGACAGCGTCGCGGACTGCATCGCGTGGATTCGGCAGCGCGAGCGGGAGAGCGGCCGCGCCACCGCGGCGCGCGGCGCCGGGGTCGAGCTCGAGGTCGAGGAGATCTCATGAGCGGCACCGCCGGCACCATCGAATCCGTCGCGATGGAAATCTCGAAGCTGCTGGGGCCGCTGGAGACCCAGCTCTCCACCACCGCCGGCGCGCGCGCGTTCTTCGCGCAGATGGGGTTCACGCTCACCGAGCCCCAGGTCGACACCATCGCGGCGCCGTTCGCCACGCTCGCGGGCAACACCTCCGATCTCCTCACGATCACCACCGACATCATCGCCGCCATCGAGGACGAGGACTACGGCGAGCTCACCGCGAAGGGCATCGAGGCCATCCAGCGCATCGTGCAGGTGGTCGACGCCATCTCGACGCTGGGCAGCTCGATGGCCGGGTTGGTGGCGCTGCCCGCCGACCAGGTGGCGAAGCGCATCTTCGACTATCTCGTCTTCGTGTACCTGAACGGCGCGCCGCAGATCAACGACGTGCTGGAGTTGCTGGGGCTGCTGGAGCGCGAGGAGCACAACGAGGATTCCGTCGACCCCGACGATCCGCCGTTCTCGATCGTCAACTACCGCATCGACCAGATCGGCAACTGGTTCAGCGACGCCGGCGGGCAGATCCGCACGCTCTATGGCTGGGGCGAGGCCACCTTCGACGGCACGAAGATCTTCGCGCCCATCGAGCGCATCCTGGCGCGCGCCGGGCTGCCGGTGCTGCTCGACGACACGGTCACGCCGCCGCGGCTCGATCTCGTATTCGTCGAGGCGGTCGCCAAGACCGACGTGTCGCCGCCCGGATTGCTGCTCACCATCAAGGACCGGGTCGCGACCGGCCCGCTGGCGATTCCGATCAGCACCGACGCGCGCCTCGAGGTCCAGGTCGCGTTCGAATTCCCGCCGGATACCGGAGTCGCGTTCCTGCCGAGCGGCGAAGTCACGGTGATCCCGCCCGCGCCCGGCGCGGCGCTCACCGGCGATGTGATCGCCAAGCTCATCGTCGAGAAAACCGCGCCGCCGGGGCCGTTCATCCTGTTCGGCACGGCGGGCGCGAGCCGCCTCGAGCTCCAGAGCTTCACGCTCACCGTGGGCGCGGGCTTCGGCTGGGACGGCACGCGCGCGAACGGCACGTTCCTGCTCGAGGGCGAGGCGCGCGATCTCAAGGTCATCATCGACACCACCAGCGGCGACGGCTTCCTCGGCACGATCATGCCGGGCACGTTCATCGAGGCGGCGTTCACCACCAAGCTCGGCATCTCCACCGAGCACGGGCTCTATTTCAGCGGCAGCGGCGCGCTCGAGGTGCAGCTTCCCGTGCACATCGACCTCGGTCCGATCGCGCTCGAGGGCCTCACCATCGAGGCCGCGCTCGACGGCGGCGAGATCCCCACGAGCCTCGGCGTCAACCTGCGCGCCAACCTCGGGCCGCTGGTCGCGGTGGTCGAGAACATCGGCGTCACGGCCACGTTCTCGTTTCCCGAAGGCAACCAGGGCAACCTGGGGCCGCTCGATTTCGCGCTGGGCTTCAAGCCGCCGAACGGCGTGGGCCTGTCGCTGGACGTCGGCGTGGTCAAGGGCGGCGGCTATCTGTTCTTCGATTTCGACCGCGAGGAATACGCGGGCGTGCTCGAGCTGTCGGTCCTCGACATCGTGACCGTCAAGGCCATCGGCCTCATCACCACGAAGATGCCCGACGGCTCGAAGGGCTTCTCGCTGCTCATCATCATCACCGCGGAGTTCGGCACCGGCATCCAGCTCGGCTTCGGTTTCACGCTCGTCGGCCTCGGAGGGTTGTTAGGCCTCAACCGCACGATGAACCTGCCGCCGCTGGTCGAGGGCGTGCGCACCGGCGCCGTCAACAGCATCATGTTCCCGGAGAACCCGGTCGAGAACGCGCCGCGCATCATCAGCGACCTGCGCACCATCTTCCCGCCCTACGAGGGCCGCTTCCTCATCGGCCCGATGGCGAAGCTCGGCTGGGGCACCCCGCCGCTGGTCACCGTGTCGCTGGGCGTCATCATCGAGATCACGGGCAACATCGCCATCGTGGGCGTGCTCAAGGTGGCGCTGCCCACCGAAGAAGCGGCGCTGATCGTCATCCAGGCCAACTTCGTCGGCGCGATCGAGTTCGACAAGGAGCGGCTGTATTTCTTCGCCGGCCTGTTCGAGTCGCGCATCGTGTTCCTCACGCTCGAGGGCGAGCTCGGCCTGCTCGTGGCCTGGGGCGACGACGCGAACTTCGTGCTGTCCGCGGGCGGCTTCCACCCGCGCTTCAGCCCGCCGCCGCTGCCGTTTCCGTCGCCGAAGCGCATCGCGGTCAGCCTGCTCAACACCGACATCGCGCGCATCCGCACCGAGACATATTTCGCCGTCACCTCGAACTCCGTGCAGTTCGGCGCCAGCACGGAGCTCATGTTCGACGTCGGCGTCGCGCGCGTCGACGGCCACATGGCATTCGACGCGCTGTTCCAGTTCTCGCCGTTCTTCTTCGTCATCTCGATCTCCGCGTCGGTGTCGCTCAAGGTGTTCGGGATGGGGCTGTTCAGCATCCATCTCGACTTCGAGCTCGAGGGCCCGACGCCATACCGCGCGCACGGCAGCGGCTCGATCAGCTTCTTCTTCTTCGACGTCTCGGCGGACTTCGACATCACCTGGGGCGAGGCCCAGGACACGACGCTGCCGCCGATCGCGGTGATGCCGCTGCTGACGGCCGAATTCGCCAAGGCCGAGTGCTGGAAGGCGGAGCTGCCGCCGCAGAACAACCTGCTCGTGTCGCTGCGCACGCTGCCGGAATCGGAGAGCGCGCAGGTGCTGCACCCACTGGGCTCGCTGCGCGTGAGCCAGCGCGCGGTGCCGTTCCAGCTCGAGATCGACAAGGTCGGCAACCAGAAGCCCTCCGACGCGAAGTACTTCGAGCTCAAGGCCACCGCCGGGCTGGTGCGCAGCGGCGATGCGCAGGAGCAGTTCGCGAAGGCGCAGTTTCTGGACATGACCGACGCGGAGAAGCTCTCGCAGCGGGCGTTCGATCCACTGAACGCGGGGCTGCTGCTGTCCTCGGGCGCGCAGCAGCTCGGCGCCTCGCGCCTGGCGAAGCGCCGCGTGCGCTACGAGCAGATCATCATCGACAGCAACTACCTGCGCTTCCGCCGCCGTTTCAAGATC
Organism: Steroidobacteraceae bacterium; assembly: GCA_044871085.1. Taxonomy (GTDB): domain Bacteria; phylum Pseudomonadota; class Gammaproteobacteria; order Steroidobacterales; family Steroidobacteraceae; genus CADEED01. Next base: position 17,503 of record JBIOZI010000354.1, read on the forward strand.
TTCACGCGCGGTTTCTTCGAGCACTTCCTCAAGGGCGCGGCGGTGGCGAAATCCCCGCTGTCGAACCACTACAAGACGCAGCTCGATCCGTTCCCCGACAAGGTGACGATGGCCGACAGCGGCTTCACGGTGGTGCACACGCAGGACAACCAGCCGTTCAGCGCGCAGTCGTACTTCGCGAGCGAGGCGCAGGCCAACCAGTTCATCAGCGCGCAGGTGGCGCAGAACCCGGAGCTCCACGAGACGCTGCACGTGGTGCCGCAGTACGAGGCGGCGTAGATCATGGCCACACCCATCGGCACGTATTCGTTCCTGTCCTACCTGCGCATCGGGCTCGCGAACAAGATCACGCAGCCCGACGGCGACCCGGTGCTGCTGCGCGCCTCGTTCGATCTCGCGCTGAGCCTCGAAGGCCAGCCGGTGTCCGGCACCACGGTGCTCGCCGAGCCGATCACCAAGCCCGTGCAGCTCTACGGGCCCGGCGACATCGTGGGCATCGAGCCGCGCGCGATCTTCAAGACCGAGCCGCTCAACTGGATCACGAACTTCGAGTCGAACTACCTGCCGTACGTCGACTTCTACGAGGAGGATTTCCCCTGGCGTTATTCACCCGCGGCGGCCGCGGAGCCCGCGCACCGGCTGCGCCCGTGGATCACGCTGGTGGTGCTCGAGGAGGGCGAGTTCACCGACGGGCAGAACCTGCAGGACAAACTACTGCCGTACATCCAGGTGGACTCGGCGGTGGACAAGTTCCCGCCGGCCGAGCAGCTGTGGGCGTGGGCGCACGTGCACGTCAACTCCGACATGGCGGCCAGCGACACCGAGATCACCTCGACCAACATGGGCGCGGTGCTGCCGAAGCTCGACCTCGCGCTCAAAGGTAACGCGGACGTCGCGTATTCGCGCCTGCTGTGCCCGCGCAAGCTCAAGCCGAACACGGCCTACCACGCGTTCATCATCCCGACGTTCGAGACCGGGCGGCGCGCGGCGCTGGGCCTGGCGGTGGAATCCGACTTCGCGACGCAGTCCGCGTGGGGCACGCGCCCGGACCAGAACGAATTCCCGTACTACCACCGCTGGTTCTTCCGCACGGGCATCCAGGGTGACTTCGAGTTCCTCGTGCGCCTGCTCAAGGCGAAGCCCGCGGATCAGCGCGTCGGCCGCCGCGACATGGACCTGCAGCAGCCCGGCTGGAATCTGCCCGGGCTCGATCCCGACGACACGCTCGGCGGCATCCTGCGGCTCGGCGGCGCGCTGCGCGTGCCGGAGATCGTCATCGAGGACATGGAGGACTATCTCAAGTACGAGAACTGGGCCGTCGCCGGATACCCGCAGCCCCTGCAGCGGGGCATCGCGAATTTCCTCAATCTCGCGGATGACTACCAGAAGCCCGGCCCGAGCCCGCAGCCGATTCCGGATCCGGAAAATCCCCCCGACCCGGATCCGCTGATCACGCCGCCGCTGTACGGGCGCTGGCATGCGGCGGTCGAGCGCCTGCTCACCGACTCCGCGGGCGCCGACCTGCCCAACACCCGCAACTGGATCCACGAGCTCAATCTCGACCCGCGCTTCCGCGTGCCGGCCGGGTTCGGCACGCGCGTCATCCAGAAGCACCAAGAGGAGTACATGAACGTCGCCTGGCAGCAGATCGGCGACGTGCTCGCGGTCAACCGGCTGATCCGCTGCGTGCAGCTCACGAACGAGGCGCTGCTGCAGTGGCACACGCGCCAGTTGCAGCCGCTGCTGGCCAGCCCCGACAAGATGATGCTGCTCACCGCGCCCGTGCAGAAGCGCATCCTCATCGAGAGCACCCCGGTGGCCGGCGCCGCGGCGGCGCCGGCCAGGCGCACGACCATCGCGCACCAGCTCAAGTCGAGCCTCGTGCCGCCGGTCGCGGTGTCCGCGCAGATGCGCCGCATCCTGCGGCCGCGCGGCCGGGCCGTGACGCGGCTGCCGTTCGCCGAGCGGCGCATCGCGCCTCACAACCTGGTGCGGCGCCTGAACGCGGGCGAGATCCTGCCCGCGCCGGTGAAGCCCGTGCCCGGCGGCCTGCAGGTCGAGACGGTGCTGGCCGGGGTGGTGCAGCCGCCGCCGCGCCCGCGCTGGCTGGCCTATCTACTCGGGAGATTCCCGTGGCTGCCGCGCGCGACGCTGCTGCTCGCGCTGCTGGTGCTGCTGCTCACCGTCGTCGCCGCGGCGCTGGCGGCGCCCGTGCTGCTGTGGGCGTTGGGCCTCGTCATCGCGGGCGGCCTGTTCTTCGCGTACCGGGTCATGCGGCGCATCGCGGCGCAGCTCGCGAGCCCGCAGATCTTCCAGGACGGCGCGCAGACACCCGGCATGGTGGCGCAGGCGCCGAAGAGCCCGGACTTCCGCCTGACCACCGTGACCGAGCCCTTCCGCCCGGCCACGGGCGCCACCGACAGCGCGGAGGGCGTGCGCTTCAAGGCGGCCGTCACCGAGATGTACGCGGTCGACGTCGCCACGCGCGCGGCCGCGTTCGTGCCGCCGAAGCAGGCGCTCGACCTGGGACGCATCACCACCGGCATCGTGGCGACGCTGCATCCGGCCAGCACGCTGTCGCGCCTGGTGCTCGACCGCATCCTGCTGCCCGGGCGCGTCGCGCCGGCGGCCGTGGCCCAGTTCGACGAGATCATGAACTACCCGCGCTTCGACCTGCCGATGTACCAGCCGCTGGTCGACCTGAACTCCGAGTACTTCCTGCCGAATCTCAACCGCATCGAGCCCAACAGCATCACGCTGCTCGAGACCAACCAGAAGTTCATCGAATCGTACATGGTGGGCATCAACCACGAGATGTCGCGCGAGCTGCTGTGGCGCGAGTACCCCACCGACCAGCGCGGCAGCTACTTCCGCCAGTTCTGGGACGTGAGCAGCTATCTACCGGAGACGGGCGAGGACCTCGCGACGCTCACCGAGCGGCTCAAGGACATCCCCGAGCTGCACAAGTGGACGCCGGAGTCGGCGCTCGGCGAGCACGACAACCGCGAGATCAGCGGCGCGAACGAGGCGGAGGTGGTGCTCGTCATCCGCGGCGAGCTGCTCAAGCGCTACCCGACCGCGGTCATCTACGCGCACAAGGCCAGGTGGCAGATGAAGAAGAATCCCGACGGCACGCCGACCGGCCAGATCGACAACACCGTCGAGCGCGATCTCGAGGAGGTCCCGGCCGGCCAGGAAAACAATCCGCCGCGCACCATCGTGAAGACGCCGCTGTACAGCGCCAAGATCGAGCCCGACATCTACTTCTTCGGCTTCGACCTCACCGCCGAGGAGGCGAAGGGCAGCGACGGCTCGCATCCCGGTGACGAGGACAAGCCGGGCTGGTTCTTCGTCATCAAGGAGCGGCCCGGCGAGCCGCGCTTCGGTCTCGACCTCGGCGGGCCGAACGCCGTCAAACACACCTGGAGCGATCTCGCGTGGGAAGACGCGGCGCCGGGTCTGCCCGAGGGCGGCTTCCTGCAGATCACCGACGATACGCCGACCATGAGCCTCACGCCGCCCACCGACACCACGCAGGCCGAGTTCGACGAGGAGCTCGAGCAGCACGGCGAGGACACGCAGATTTCCTGGAGCAAGACCGCCGACGCCGCGGACCTCGCCTATGTGCTGTACCAGGTGCCCGTCATGGTCGCCGTGCATGCCAACGAAATGCTGACGATCAAGTAGCCGCACGCCATGGCACAGCTCGACGCAGACCAGCAAGCATTGACCGACGCGCGGGCCACGCACGCGGGGGCGCAGGATGCGCTGTTCCGCACGCGCGAGCGCATCGCGCGCATCGACGAGCGCCTGCGCGAGCTGCAGCGCACCGCCACTGCCAACGCCCCGGGCGGCGGCGACGCGGGCGGCAGGCTCGCGCAGGAGAAGCGCCGTCTCGCCGCGCAGCTGCGCGACGACCAAGCGGCGGAGCGCGTCGCGCGCGAGCGCCTCGGCGCCGCCGCGGGCCGGTTCGACGCCTGGAGCGATCCGCGCCGCAACCTGGCCGCGCTCGACGACGACATCCCGGTGATGCTGTTCCCGGTGCGGCTGGAGACGCGCTTCAAGACCGTGAACGAGCAGGGCCAGTCACGGCGCCAGCTCTGGGTGCGCATCTTCCCCGACGAA
>JBIOZI010000355.1:0-23234 GCA_044871085.1 Steroidobacteraceae bacterium
CTGCGACGCCGCCCGCACCGGGCTGGCTGCCACGCAGATCCACGTTGTTCTTTACCGCTTCGTCTTCGATGTTCTCCACGAAAGCCTCGACCACCCAGTCCCGCGGCGCTTCGTAGCGCAGGCTCAAATCGGTTCGGGTGTACGCCGCCTGCCGATCAGAGGCCCGGTTGAAGTCGGTCAAAAACATCTCGCTTTGATACTTTGTTTGTAGACGCGGGATCAGCCGTCCTCCGTTATGCGCCGTGAAAAAATGTTCATAGATGAATGCGCCGGTGTACGACGGCGCGAATGGCAGCTTGTTGCCACGCAGATTCACCACCGGGCTCAGCGGGTCGGTGGGGATGTAGTACTGCGCATCCACGGTCTGGAAGTCGCGATATTCGGCGCTGAGATATGTGAAAACCGCCTGCACCGAGTGTCGAGCCGACGGCAGCCACTGCCACTCGGATTCGATACCGTATATGGCGGCGCGTGTGGCGTTGCGCGTTACGAGCTGCTGCATGCCGTTGGAATCCCACTCCACGGCCGCCCGCAGGATGTCGGAGTAGTCGGAATAGAAGCCCACGGTATTCACCGTCATCGAGCCGTCTAACAAGACGGCCTTGAGCCCGAGCTCGTAGTTCACGACTTCTTCCGGATCGGCGGAGCTGCCTCCGTCCTGGATGACGCCGGACTTGAAGCCCGTGTTCGTCAGTGCATATGCGAGCAGCCCGTCGCCGAGGTCGTACTCGAACCTCGCCATGTACGTGACCTTCGACCAGTGCTCGTGCACGTCGTTGTGGGCGGTGATCCGGCAAGTCCCCGGCACGGCAATCGGCGAATCCGGATCGGGCGCGAAGGGAATGTCGGCGGTGTCGATGCCGGCGAGGTTGAGGCCGCCGGACCCGATCGTGGCGAGCGGGCTCGGACATGCGATGTTGATTCCGCCCCGGTCCTCCTTCGTGTCCTGCGTATAGCGTGCGCCGGCGCTCACCCGCGCGGCATCCGACGCGTTCCAAGTGAGCTGGCCGAACCCCGCCCACGCCGACAACTGACGATCGGGTTGCAGATAGGCGATGGCATACCGCAGATCCCCAGCGTCCGGCACGCCCGCAAGCGTGCCCCGATCGTCGCGCACGTCCACGTCGAACCGAATCGCGTTGTCCTCTTCGTAGAAAAAACCGCCGGCGAGGAAATCCCAGCGCCCCCGCTCGACGGGCTTGATCTGGAATTCGTGCTGCATCGAGACGAACTCGGAGTCGTCGGTGCGCCGCTCTTCTTCGTAGGTCTCGGCGACTGGCGGTCTCGGCAGTCCCCGAAGCTGCGGATCGTGCGCGAGGCCGACATCGTAATCGCTGACGTTTTGACGCGTCATGCGCGCCCAGCCGAACAGGTACGACAGCTCGAGATTGCCCCGTGTCTGCAAGTCCGCGCGCAGATGGAATGTGTCGTTCTTCATGTCCAGCACGCCCGGGGAGCTGATGAGCGCCGAGCGCAGCGGGGCACCGGAGGCTGGATTGAGGCTGACCGGAATCGTACCGGCGCCGCGATCCGCATAACGCTCGGCGGATGCGAACACGCGCCAGGGTGCGTCCGGCTGCCACAACCCCGAAAGCCGCACGGCGAATTTGTCGCTGTCGTCGTAGCGCGCCGCGGACGATGCGACGTTCGAGCCAGGAAGGAATGAGATGTATCCGTCGCGCTTCTCGACGAACGCCGCGCCGCGCAACGCGAAGTCGTCGCCCAGCGGAATATTGAGATGACCCTTGAGCCGCGTGAGCTCGTAATTGCCGAGCGTCAGGTCGACGGCCCCGTTTGAAGCTCCGATTTCAGGCTTCGCGGTAACTACGTTGATGACACCGGCGTTGGCATTGCGTCCGAATAGTGTCCCCTGCGGACCGCGCAGCGCTTCCAGCCGGTCGAGGTCGTACATGGCGATCGTCGCGCCCTGGGGCCGCGGCGAATAGAAGCCGTCGACGTGAAATGCCACGGCAGCATCACCGATTTCAGTGCGATTCGTGGAGACGATGCCGCGCAGCGCCAGATCGAACGCCGCCTGGGTCGAGCTCGCGCCGATCTGCAGGTTTGGAATCAGCGTCGTCACGCTCTTGAGCGTGCTGACATGCTGGTGCTCGAGCTCCCGCCCCCGCACCGCGGTGACCGCCAGCGCACTGCGTTGCAGGGTCTGATCCCGCTTCTCGGCGGTGACGACGATTTCCTCGATCGGGCTCCCGCCAATTTCGACGCGCGTGGCCGCGACCGTCGCGTAGCGCGGCGTGACATCGGATCGCTGGGAGCGGGTGACCCGGTCCGGCTCGCGCATGGGCGACGCGATGGCTGCTGCGGCCGCCGCCGGACAGACGATGCTGATCGTGCGCTCGTTGATGATCTTGAACTGCAGGCCGGTGCCGCCGAGCAGCTGCTCGAGCGCCTGTGGTACGGCGAGCGCGCCCGTGACTCGCTGCGTGCGGATGCCCTGCACGGCTTCGAAGTCGAAGACGAGCTGTTGTCGCGATTGCGCGCTGAATTCCGCCAGCGCTTCGGCCGCGTTCTGCGCCTCGATCTCGAATCGCACCACGACATCCTCGGCGCGCACGACGCCGACGAACGCCACCGCCAGCCAGACGGCCAGCGACAGGCGTGCGAACAGGCGCGGATGTGCGCAATCAGTGGTCACCGACCCAAAGCCCCCTTCGGAAATTCACGCTCGCGATGTCCGTGCATCGCGAGCGTGAATCACGGTGGTCGAAGAATGATGGCGTCCGTCCCGATGATCTCCGGCCGCAGGTCGAAGGCGCTGGCGAGCGCGGCGGCGAAGCTTTCGGGATCGGTGGCGTTGAACACGCCGCCGACGCGCAAGCCGGACAGCGACTCGTCGGCGATGGTCAGCTGGCGGACGTTGTACCGGTTGAATTCGGCAACCGCCTCACCCAGTGTCTCGCCTCGAAATTCCAGGCGCCCGGCAGTCCAGGCCAGGCGGCGACGCATGAGCGTCGGCTCGACGCGGCTCACGGACATGCGGTCGGACAGCACGACCGCGGCTTCGCCGGCGTTGAGCGGCGGCGTCGCGGGCACGCTCTTGGACGCGATGGCGACGCTGCCCTCGGCGACCAGCACATCGACGTGGGCCGGATCGCGCAAGCGCACGCTGAAGGCCGTGCCGACCGCGCGCACGCGCGTCTCGGCTGCGTTGACGATGAATGGGCGCGACGTTTCGTGCGCGACGAGGAAACGACCCTCGCCGCGCATGAGGCGCACCTCGCGCAGCTGGTCGCCGAAACGCACCCGCAGTTCGCTGTTGGTGTTCAAGTCGACCAGGGTGCCGTCATCGAGCACCACTCGCGTGAATCCACCGATCGGAGTCTTGAATGTCTGCCACCCCAGCCCATGCTGGTAGGCGAGGTAGCCGCCGGCGAACAACGCCAGCACGATGCTGGCAGCGGCGGCCAGCACGCCCGGCCGTCGCAACCGGCGTTGCTTGAGCAAATCGGCGTCGGCGTCGCGATCGAGCGGCCGCAGCTCCTGCAGACGCGCGATGCGCTGCCAGGTCGCCTCGAGTCGCCGGTACGCGACCCGATGGCGCACGTCGGCCTCCAGCCAGATCTGGAATTCCTCGGCCATCGCGCCGGAAACCGCGCCGGAGTCGTGCGCGGCGAGCCAGCGGCTCGCCTGCTCTTCGGCGTCCTCGCGCGGGCTCATGTCGTCGGCTCCGCGCGGCGGCGCAGGCGGTCGAACCAGGGCGAGCGGCGCTCCGCGATCGGCGAGGAGGCGAGCGCGGCACTGCACATGCGCATGCCCTTCGCCAGGTGCTGCTCGACGGTGTTCTCGGAGATGTTCAGCTCGGCGGCAATCTCTTTCTGCGACAGGCCGTATACCTTGCGCAGCGTGAAAACCTGGCGACAACGCGCGGGCAACTGCGCAACCGCTGCCGTCAGCAGCGCCAGCTCCTGATGCGAGTTGACGATCTCCTCGACGTGGCCGCATTCGTCTAACAACTCGAGCGCTTCGACATCGGCCACCAGCTCGATGGGCACCACCTGCCGGTGGCGCAGCCACGACAACGCGACGTTGCGCGCCACGGTGAGCGCGAAGGCTCGAATGGAGCGGATTTCCTCGCGGTCGGGAACGGCGCCGGCCGCTAACAAGTGGGCGTACGTTTCTTGCAGCAACTCGTCGACGTCAGCGGAGTTGCGTGTGTAGCGATGCAGACAGGCACGCAGCACACCCTCGAATTCCATCGAGGCAATCAGGTACCGCTCTTCCATGCGACTCATTGCGTTGGCGATGGTACATGGCCTTAAGGGGGTGGCGAACGGTGTTGATAACAGATGACACGTATTTCTTTTGTGTCGCACGCATTCGAGTAGAGATTTCCCGTCCGTCGATGAAACCGGACTCGCCTTGGACGCGGCCACGGCAGGAACAGAGGTCCGTTCCCCGTGTTGGCGCTATGTCAAACCCGCAGTCGGTTGTGGGAAGGTCGCACACTCCTTCGCCGTCCCTGCGGGCCGAGGGTCGGCTCGGGTGCAGACGCGTCAGCGCGAGCGCACGCCACCGCGGCCGTGCCGGCGCCGCGTGGACTAACTACTCCGCCGCGGCTCACGGTGCGGCGAGGAACGGGAATACGACGGATGAGTGTTCGCGGTCGTCGCGCGCCACCCCGTCCTGCGTTCCTTCCGCACGGCCGTCCACCAGCAGCGACCGAAACACGTCCACCGCGTCGACGTCCGGGGTGCGCCCGCCGCAGTCGTGCGCCGCGGAGCGACGCCGGTTCTCAGCGAGCTCGACCGCGAGATAGCGCGCGCAGCGTGGCGTGCGGGCGTCGATCCAGAGGCGATCGTCGGCGAGCATTCGCGCGAGCGCCGAGTAGCGTCGGCTCGCGGGGACGTTGCCGGCGGTGAGCCATTGATTCCCGCAAATGCCGTCGAACGCATCGTAAACGGCGAGCGTCGCGGCGAGATCGCTCGCGAAGGACTGCCATTCATCCGGACGGGCCTGGTTGTATTGCGATTTGCGCCGATCGCTCGCCTCCTCGGACTCGAACGTGCCGATGAGCGCATTGCCGGTGAGCGCGCGGCCCATGCGATCGATCGCGGTACCCGCGGTGAGCGGCGGGTGACCGGGTGGGGCGGCCCGCACGGTAGTCGCGGCCCATACGCCTAACAACTGCCCGCCGCGGTCTACGACATCCAGGTCGACCGAGACGATCAACGCGGCCGTGGTCCAGCCTGCAAGCAGGTTGGTGCCCGCATGACCGTCCGTTCGCCGCCATTCGTCGCGGATGCGCGCCACCGTCGTGTCGTCGAAACGCGGGCAACCAGCGGCGTCACGCGGCGCTCCGGCGGCGATTGCCGCGGCCGCGACATTGAGCGCGGCACGTGTGCCGCGTACGTTGTTGAAGAACGGGTCGTCACGCAAACCGGCAAATACGCGAAAGCGCCGGCGCTCGCCCGTGATGCCGTCGATTCCGCTGGCGTCTCCCCGCAGCCGGTCCGCGTCGCCCGCCTCACAGCTCGGTGCCGTGGCGGAGAGGAACTCGCATGCGATCGTGGTGGTGGCAGTGAAGCGGCCTGCGCCGCGTCCGCTGTCGACGTGAAACTCGTACCGAACGTGATCGGAGAATTTCTTGCCGACAATGGTCATTGCGAGATTGAGCTGTTTCCCGTCGGCGGACATCCACGCGTACAGGTCGCCGATATCGGCGGCGGGATCGGCGATCACCGCCGCCGTGTCGAGATGATCGGACGCGTGGCCGGGCGATTGTGCGAACAGCGCGGCGGCGGCGAGCGCGACCGTGCGGCGAGTGATGTGGAGCATGAAATGGAGTCCGTGCGAGTTGGAGCGGTCCATTTCATCCGCTACGCCATGCACGCGCTGTCGAATTCTTTAGCACGCGCCTCACTAAAGAATTCGACAGCGCCGCGGACCGGTTGCGCGCTCAATGCCGGCATGAATCGCAGAGATCTGCTGAAGGTGATGGGCCAGGTGGCGGCCGCGCAGGCACTGGGAGCCACGGGCGGGGCCGGATTGGCGGCCGCGATTGCAAGTCCTGCGGCGCCTATCAACCCGGCGGAGGCGTGGCGGCGCAGGATTCGTACGCGGCGAGGCGAGGTCGCGTATCTCGCGCGCGGCGCAGGGCGTGCGGCGCTGTTCCTGCACGGCTTTCCGCTCAATGGCTTTCAATGGCGCGGCGCCATCGAGCTGCTCGCCCCGTACCGGTTCTGCATCGCGCCGGATTTCCTCGGAATGGGTCAATCGCGTGCGGCGCCCGGGGGAGCCGTCACGCCGGAAGCGCAGGTCGACATGCTCGAGAGCCTGCTCGGTGCGCTCGGGATCGCGGATGTGGATTTGATCGCGAACGATTCGGGCGGCGCGGTCGCGCAGCTGTTCGTCGTCCGTCACCCGCGGCGCGTGCGCTCGCTGTTGCTCACCAACTGCGACACGGAGATCGAAAGTCCGCCAGCCGCGATGCTTCCCGTCATTGAGCTCGCGCGCCGCGGAAGATTCGTGGCGGAATGGCTCGAGCCGTGGGCCCACGATCCGACGCTGGCGCGATCGCAGCGGGGCATCGGCGGCATGTGCTACACCGATCCTGCGCACCCCACCGATGAGGCGCTGCATGCGTACTTCGGACCGCTGCTGGAATCCGCCGAGCGCGTGCGCGGGTTGCACGGCTACGCGGTTTCGCTCGGGCGTAACGCGCTGGCGGGAATTCAGCCCGCGTTGTTGGCGAGCCGGGTGCCGACGCGCGTCGTCTGGGGCGTGGACGACACGATCTTCAGCGCAAAGAGCGCGCGCTATCTCGCGGCAAGCTTCGGCAATTCGCGCGGCTTGCGGCTGCTCGAGAAAGCGAAACTGTTCTGGCCGGAGGAACGGCCCGAAGTGGTCGCAGCGCAGGCGCGGATCCTGTGGGAGTCCGCGCGCGTCTGAGCGCCCGCGATCACAGCAGTCGCGGTTGCCGCTGTTCGCGCTCGAGAGTCAGCAACGCGCTCTTGATGGGCAGTCCGCCACCGAAGCCGGTCAGCGATCCGTCGGCGCCGATCACGCGATGACAGGGAATGACGATGGGAATCGGATTGCTGCCATTCGCGAGCCCGACCGCGCGTGAGGCTTTCGGATTCCCAAGATCGGCGGCCAGCGCGCCGTAGGTCATCGTCGAGCCATAGTCGATGCGCTGCAGCCGCGTCCACACGCGTTGTTGGAAGGGCGTGCCACGCGGGGCGAGCGGCAGGTCGAATGAGCGGCGCACGCCGTTGAAATATTCAGAGAGCTGCTGCCGCGCGCGTACCAGCACCGCGGACCTGCCCTGCACGAGCGTGGCTGCGTTGCGCGCAGCGTCTCGGCCGTGCTCGAACCAGATCGCGACCAGCGCGTGATTCGTGCCGATGAGTCGGAGCCGGCCTACCGGCGAGGCAAGGTCGTCGTAGACCAGCGATTCGGAATCTTCGAGCTGCGCGGCTTCCATGGCGCGGATCGTAGCAATTTCGACGCCGCGGGCGACCCGATGCTTGCGCCTATACTGAGCGCTTCCTGCGAGAGGTTTACGATGCGCGAAATTCTGTTCACCCTCACGCTGCTGTTCGCCGCTTCCGTACTCGCGGCGCCGCCGAAGCCGGTCCCGGTGCTGTTCGACACCGACATCGGAACGGACATCGACGACGCCTATGCCCTCGCCGTGATCATCCATCGGCCCGAGCTCGAGTTGCTCGGCGTCACGACGGTGTCGAGCGATGCGGTGGAACGCGCGCGGCTCGCCGCCAAGTTTCTCGCCGTTGCGGGAAGCAAGTGGAGTCGCGTGCCGGTGTACGCGGGCATTTCGACGCCGGCGCAGAACATGCGCCAGGTGGAATGGGCACGGGGATTTTCGTCAGCCGCTCTGCACACGGCGGGTGGCGTCGAGTTCCTGCGGAAACAGATCAACGCGCGACCGGGCGAGGTGACCATCATCGCGGTGGGCGAGCTCACCAATGTGGCGGCATTGCTGGAGTCGGAAGCCGGCATCGGGCGCAAGATCAAGGCGATCTCGTTGATGGGCGGATCCATCCACCGCGGCTATGCGGCCGGCTCGAAACCCGAGCCGGAATGGAACATCAAGTCGAATGCGAAGGCCGCTCAGGTCGTCTTCGGATCCGGGGTGCCGCTGCTCGTGGCGCCGCTCGATTCCACCGCCGATCTGAAACTCACGCCGGAGATGCGCGTCGAGCTGTTCCGCCGCGGCCTGCCGTTGAACGACGCGATGGCCGCGCTGAATTCCATCTGGCGTCATACGAACCATTGGAACGGTGTCGATCCGACGCTGTTCGACGTGCTCGCGGTCGAGATCGTGGTGCCCGGACACGGCTACGCACTGACGCCCCTGCGCATCGCGGTGGCGGCTGACGGGCTCACCCAGCCGACAACCGACGGTCAGCCCAATGCAGGCGTGGCGCTGAGCGTCGACGTGCCGATGTTCATGAAGGCGTTCGTAGACCGACTGACGCGCTGAGCGCGCTCATTCGAGCTTGATCTCCGTGACGAAAAATTTCGGCAGTGGCGCGCCCGTCGCGTTCTGAACCCAGAAGCCGTCGGCCAGCTTGTCTTCGACGCCGAGCGTCGCGAGCGGCACCTTCACCAGCGTCCAACCCGAATTGCCGATCTTCACGGGATGGCCTTCGCTGGCGACCTTGCCGTCGATGAGCCCGTGAATGCGCACCTGGCCGTCGGGCGCGGAGCCCTGGATGAGCAGCGTGAGCATCTTGAAGCCCGCCGTGCTGAAAGGCTCATGATGAAGATAGAGCGCTTCCCACGCGCCTGCTTCGATCCGGATCGGCTTGCGGGGGCTGCCGTTGAGCTCGATCGACAGCTCTGTCTTCGCCCAGCTCCAGTTCTGCCAGCCATCCGCGAGCGCGGTGTCGTAGATGATCTGCTCTTTGGTGGCGGCCTGGTCCTGGGCCGAGGCGGCGAGGTTCATGGCAAGCGCGGCGGCCAAGACGCACGCGGTGCGAATCATCAGCCTGGTCATGTGTCCCCCTTCGATGGCAAGAGTCCTGGTCTTGTTTCCTTCGAAGCGCGACTAGTTAGACGGCGCGCCTCAGACGTCGAGGTTGGCGACCGACAGCGCGTTCTTCTCGATGAACTCGCGCCGCGGTTCGACCTGGTCGCCCATGAGTGTGGTGAAGATCTCATCCGAAGCCAGGATGTCTTCGATGCGCACCTGCATGAGCCGGCGTGTTTCGGGATTGATCGTGGTATCCCAGAGCTGCTCGGGGTTCATTTCGCCCAGGCCTTTGTAGCGCTGGATCGATTGCCCCTTGCGTGCCTGATCGATGAGCCAGGTCATTGCCTGCTTGAAGGCGCCGATTTCCTCGCGCGCGCCACCACGAGTAATGAAGGCGCCCTCGCCGATCATGCCGCCCAGGGTCCTACCGAGCTCGACGATCCGCTTGTACTCGGCGGAGTCGAAGAACTCCTTCGGTAATGCCTTTTCTGTGACAGAACCATGCTCAGTCTTGCTGACTGTTACACGGGCGGGATGACCATCGATTTTTCGGAAGTCGACTTGGTAACTACGCGGGCTGTCGGAGAGGCCATTCAGGTTCTGCGCGAGATGGCGGCACCAGTCGCGCATCCAGTCCGCGCGGTCGAACTCGGCCCCGGTCACGGCCGGCACGTAGATGAGCTGCTCGAGCAGGCGCTCGTCATATCGGCGCGCCCAACGTTTGATGATGGCCTGCACTTCCATGTACTGGCGCGCGAGCGATTCGAGCCCTGGGCCGGAGAGCGCGGGTGCGGAGCCGTTCACATGAAGGCCGGCGTCGTCGAGCGCGGATGCGAGCAGCATCGCGTTGAGTTCGCTGTCGTCTTTCACGTAGATCTCGGACTTGCCGCGCTTCACTTTGTACAGCGGTGGTTGCGCGATGTAGATGTGCCCGTTCTTGATGAGATCGGGAATCTGGCGATAGAAGAACGTCAGCAGCAGCGTGCGGATGTGCGATCCGTCGACGTCGGCGTCGGTCATGATGATGATGCGGTGATAACGCAGCTTCGCGATGTCGAAATCGTCCTTGCCGATGCCGCACCCGAGAGCGGTGATGAGCGTGCCGACTTCGGCCGATGAAAGCATCTTGTCGAAGCGCGCGCGCTCGACGTTCAGGATTTTTCCCTTGAGCGGCAGGATGGCCTGCGTACGCCGGTCGCGGCCCTGTTTCGCGGAGCCACCGGCGGAGTCGCCCTCGACGATGAAGATCTCGCAGAGCGCCGGATCTTTCTCCTGGCAGTCGGCGAGTTTGCCGGGCAAGCCCGCGATGTCGAGCGCGCCTTTGCGACGGGTCATCTCGCGCGCCTTGCGTGCGGCCTCGCGCGCCCGCGCGGCTTCGATGATCTTGCCGACGATGGCCTTGGCTTCCTGTGGATGCTCGAGCAGGAATTCGGATAGTTTGCCCGCGACCGAGGCCTCCACGACGCCTTTCACCTCGGACGAAACCAGCTTGTCCTTCGTCTGCGAGGAAAATTTCGGATCGGGTAGTTTGACGGAGAGAATCGCCGTGAGGCCTTCGCGTGAATCGTCGCCGGTGGTCGGGATCTTCTCCTTCTTCGTCGCCATCTCTTTTTCGATGTAGTCGTTCAGCGTGCGCGTGAGCGCTGCGCGGAAACCCTGGAGATGCGTGCCTCCGTCTTTCTGCGGAATGTTGTTCGTGTAGCAGAACATCGACTCGGTGTATGAGTCGTTCCACTGCATTGCCACTTCGACGCCAATCGAACCTTCCTGCGAGCGGAACCAGAACACGGACGGGTGAATTCCAGTGCGTGTGCGGTTCAAATGCTTCACGAATTCCTGCAGGCCGCCCTCGTGCTGGAATACGTCGTTCTTGGCTTCGCGCTCATCGATGAGCTCGATGCGCACGCCAGAATTGAGGAACGAAAGCTCGTGCAGCCGCTTGGCGAGGATCTCGTAGTCGAACGTGATGTTCGTGAAGATGGTCGGGCTCGCCTTGAAGCGAACTACCGTTCCCTTCTCCGTGGTGTCGCCCGCGATTGCCAATGGAGCCACCGGGTCGCCGAGCCGGAATTCCATCTTGTGGGCTTTGCCATCGCGATTGATCGTCAACCACAGGTGGTCGGACAGCGCATTCACAACCGAGACGCCAACGCCATGGAGACCGCCGGAGACCTTGTACGAGCTGTCGTCGAACTTTCCGCCGGCATGCAGCACGGTCATGATCACTTCGGCTGCAGAACGGCCCTCTTCGGGATGGATGTCGGTTGGAATGCCGCGGCCGTTGTCCGTAACCGTGACGGACTCGTCGGCATGGATGATGACGACGATGCGGTCGCAGTGCCCTGCCAGCGCCTCATCGATGGCGTTATCCACAACCTCGAAAACCATGTGATGCAGGCCGGTGCCGTCATCGGTATCACCGATGTACATGCCTGGTCTTTTGCGCACCGCATCAAGACCCTTTAAGACCTTGATTTTGCTTGAGTCGTAGACGTCGTCGTTGGCCATGACTGACTCGAAATTCTGGTGCGGAATTATACCCGGTTCACACGTCCTTGTTCCACGTGAAACGTCGCGTTAGGTGCTTGAAAAAGCGCGGTTTCTGTCGTCAACGATGTGGCGATCATTTGGCATCGA
Source organism: Steroidobacteraceae bacterium (assembly GCA_044871085.1). GTDB lineage: Bacteria > Pseudomonadota > Gammaproteobacteria > Steroidobacterales > Steroidobacteraceae > CADEED01. Next base: position 11,594 of record JBIOZI010000355.1, read on the forward strand.
AGGGCGGCCAATTCGGTGAACAGGCGATGCAAATTCTTGTGGTCGAGTTCGGCGGCGGGATCGTCCAGTAACAACACTGCGCGGGTACCAAACTCTGCATCCAGCAGCTGGAGCTGGGAAACAATCATCGCAATCGCGGTGAGCTTCTGTTGCCCCCGCGAAAGGGTTTCGCGTGCCGTGCGTTGGTCCCTTCGAAGCAGGACATCAGCTCGATGAGGACCGGCGGTAGTTGTACCTCGCGCTCTATCCCGATCGATGTGATCGCGGAGGGCTTGTTCGAAGGGGATACCGGAAAGCCAGCCGGTGCTCAATCCGACGCTCACGTTTAGATCGCCGAAGTGGACGAACATTGCCTGCAGACGGGGCTTTAATCGCGCCAGCGCTCTCTCGCGTGCTTCAGTAATGGCAATCCCATTGCGAACGAGCTCCGCGTCCCAGGCGCCAATTCCCGAAGCAGATGCTCTTAACGCCGCGTTTCGCTGCTTGAGCGCGCGGTTGTATCGCGCCCAATGCAAGCCAAAGCTTGGTTCCACGTGGAACACCAACCAGTCCAACCAGCGTCGCCGCCGTTCCGGGCCTTGATCCACGAGCTTATGAATTTCCGGATCAATCGCCTGCACTGGCAGTACCCGCGACAATTCCAGCAATGACCGCGCCGGCTCACCATTCACGCGGGCACGCGTGCCGGACTCAACGCTCACCTCAACGCCGGCCTGCCTTGGAGGCTCATCGTTCGTACGACCAAACACGGACAGTTTTTCGTGCTGATGCCTGATGAGCCTCTCGTTGCTTCTCGTCCTGAATGAACGTCCCCGGCCCAGCAGGAAAATTGCCTCGAGGATGGAGGTCTTGCCGGCACCGTTCTCTCCGGCGATCAGATTGAGCTCGGGCGCAAACTCGAGTACCGCAGCCTCGATACAGCGGACATTCGAGACACGCAGCTCAGCCAGGTGCATCGGAGCTGCTGGACGGGATCGCGGCTATAGCCGCATGGGCATGACGACGTATTTGGAGCTGGTCGCTCCGGCAGCACGAACCAGGCAGCTGCTATTGCCGTCGGTGAGCCCGAGGACCACCTTTTCCGAATCAACCGCGGCGAGCGCGTCCAACAGATAGGTGACGTTGAAGCCTATTTCGACCTCGTCGCCCTTGTACGCGACCTCGACCTGATCCTCAGCCTCTTCCTGTTCCGGGTTATGTGCCTGGATCATGACGAGATCGGTCTTCAAACTGATTCGAACTCCGCGATACTTCTCGTTCGAAAGAATCGCGGTTCGCTGTAAAGCCTGGCGCAGCCCTTCGCGATCGGCCTCCACTTGCTTGGAGGGTGCAGCCGGAATTACGCGCCCGTATTCCGGGAAACGACCGTCGATCAACTTGGAGGTGAACCGAATATCGCCGATCTGGGCGCGAACATGGCTCGTTCCGATCGCAAGATCTACGTTGCCGTCACCACCGAGAATACGCTGGAGCTCCAGCACGCCCTTCCGCGGCAGTATGACCTGTTGGTTAGTCTTCGCTTTAGACTCAAGCTCTACTTCGCACAATGCCAGACGATGGCCGTCGGTGGCTACTGCACGGAGCGTTTTACCGTCTGTTTCGAGCAAGAGGCCATTGAGGTAATAACGAACGTCCTGTTGTGCCATCGAGAAATGGGTCTTATCGATGAGGCGACGAAACTCTCCCTGCGGGAGGGTCAACGTCTGCTGGGCATTGATTTCCTCGACGACCGGAAATTCAGCCGCCGGAAGCGTTGACAGCGTGAATCGCGATTTTCCCGCCTTGATCGAGATACGTTCGCCGTCAGTCGCTACCGTTACGGCAGTATTCTCCGGCAAAGAACGGAAGATATCGAGCAACTTGCGGCCCGGCACCGTCACATCGCCCGGCTGCTGGACCTGCGCTTCGCTGGTAGCCACCAATTCAACTTCCAGGTCTGTCCCGGTAACGCTCAACCGGTTGTTTCGCGCCGCCAGCAGCACGTTCGACAACACCGGCATCGTTTGCCGACGTTCGACCACACCGATGACGCTTTGAAGCGGAGCAAGAATTTGCTCACGCGTGGCTGAGAGCTTCATGCGATTGCCTTCTGTTCTTAAGATTTAAAGTCAGTAGTAGCAGTTATAGAGCCTGTGAATCATGGGCATAAGTAAAAATCCTTTCCCTGGTCAGTCCCTTAGGCCCGACCTGTGAATGAACCAAGTTACCCACACCCTCTGTGTCCCCTGTGTGTGACCTGTGGATTGTTTTATCCACAATTTCATCCACAAGCATTGCACAGTCATCCGGTCAGAGTTCTCAACAGGTTTTGATAATCCTCACCGACGCGTTGCTCTGCCGTCCGCAAGTCACGGATGCGGCCACACGCGTGAAGCACCGTGGTGTGGTCGCGCCCACCGAATGCATCACCGATCTCGGGCAGGCTGTGCGTCGTCAATTCTTTTGCGAGTGCCATCGCTACCTGGCGCGGCCGCGCGATCGAACGACTACGGCGTTTCGAAAGCAAGTCCGCCACGCGCAGCTTGTAGTAGTCAGCCACGGTCTTCTGAATATTTTCGATAGTGATCAATTTCGCCTGCAATGTCAGCAGGTCTTTCAATGCTTCCTTCGTGAATTCGAGCGTGATCGGCCGACCGGTGAACCGTGAATTCGCGACCACGCGCTTCAGCGCTCCCTCTAGCTCGCGCACGTTCGAGCGAATTCGCTTCGCCACGAAGAAGGCAACTTCTTCCGGCAGCACGACGTTCGCCGCCTGCGCTTTGCCGATGAGAATCGCCACGCAGGTTTCGAGCTCCGGCGGCTCGATGGCCACTGTGAGGCCCCATCCGAAGCGGGATTTCAAGCGTTCTTCGAGACCCGAGACTTCTTTCGGATAGCGATCGCAGGTGACGATGACCTGCTGCTGCCCTTCCAGCAGCGCGTTGAACGTGTGAAAAAACTCTTCCTGCGATCGATCCTTGTTCGCAAAAAATTGGATGTCGTCGATCAGCAGCGCATCGAGCGAGCGATACGCCGTCTTGAACTCGTTCATCTTGTTGTGCTGAAGAGCGATGACCATATCGCTCACGAAACGCTCCGAGTGGATATACGCCACACGAGCTTCCGGATCGCGCGCCTTGATGGCGTGTCCCACCGCCTGCATCAAGTGCGTCTTGCCGAGACCGACGCCGCCGTAGATGAACAACGGGTTGTATGCACGTCCCGGATTTTCCGCGACCTGCACCGCGGCCGCCTTCGCGAGCTGATTGCTCTTGCCTTCGACGAAACCCGAGAAAGTGAAATCGGGATTCAGGCGAACGCCGACGACGATGCCCTCGCTGCGACGTGGCCGCGGTGGGGGAATCCCCTCCCGCTCGCCGTCGCGCGCCGCCTCGAGCGCTCGCGATCCGACCTCCACCGTGACGATGGGCGCATCGCCTTCCACGAAGCGCCGCACGATTTCCCCCAGACGCGACAATAAATGGGCGTTGACCCAGTCGACGGCAAACCGATTGGGCGCAAGCAGCTTGATCGCACCGCTGCTTTCAACCGCCTGCAGCGGGCGTACCCAGGTATTGAAGTGCTCGCCCGGCAGCTCGTCCTCCAAGGCGCGCATACAGCGCGTCCAGAGCGAGCTGTCCGCCGTGGCATTGTCGCGAGGCACTGCTGTCACGGTCGGTTTTGGGGTCTGTGGAAAAAAGGGTTGCGAAGTCTAGCCGTTCCGAACCGGATTGTATTGACACTCAGAGTGGTCGCTGCGTAACCTTCCCGCCCTTTTTTGCGAGAGATCAGGCGGAAGGGCCGATCATCATGAAACGCACTTATCAGCCCAGCAAGCTTCGCCGCAAACGCGCCACGGGATTCCGTGCGCGCATGAAAAGCGTCGGTGGTCAAAAGGTTCTCGCGCGCCGCCGCGCCAAGGGACGCAAAAAGATCGTTCCCTGACGCCGGACGCTCGTTCGGCGCGGGCCGCCATGCAGCCCACCCCACGTCGACTTCGATTTGGCGCGGCGCTGCGTCTGCGCAGCAAGATCCAGTTCGATGCGATTTACGCCGCCGGCGGCCGCCGCATCGACGATCGCTTCTTCGGACTGCGCGTGATTCCCAACGGGTTGCAACACCCGCGCGTCGGGCTCGCGGTTTCGATCAAGAACGCCGGAAATGCAGTCGTGCGCAATCGCGTACGCCGGCTCGTGCGCGAGTCGTTCCGTCTCGCGCAGTACGATCTGCCGGCCGTGGACATCGTCGTCGCGGCAAAATTTCCCACGCGCGAAGCACCACTGCCAACTCTGCGTGCTAGCCTCGCCACCCTTTGGCAACGCGTCGCGAGCACATGCGCTTCGTCCTGAAATTCCTGATTCGCGCGTATCAGCTCTTCGTGAGTCCTCTGCTCGGACCGCGCTGCCGCTTCTATCCGTCGTGCTCGCACTACGCCATGGAAGCGATCGAGCTTCACGGTGCGCTGCGTGGGACCTGGCTGGCGATCAAGCGCATCGGGCGCTGTCATCCCTGGAACGAAGGCGGCTTCGACCCGGTCCCATGCAATTCGATGAAACATTCGCATGACTAACAACATTCGCGTCTTTCTGTGGCTGGGCCTGGCCCTTGCCCTGTACGTCAACTATTCCCAATGGCAGCTCGATCATGCTCAGAAGGCTGCGCAGCTTGCGGCCGTCGCCGCGGCGAATAGCTCCGATGACGCATCAAAACCGCATTCACTAGATGAAACTGTCCCGCAGGCGGCTCAGCCGGCCAATATCGCAGACGCAGCGGCCCAAGACGTACCCCCGGTAGCCACCGGCGCGGAATCACCCGCGCCGACGGTCGAGATCCCCACGGACCCGCGCGAGCTGGTGCGCGTCACGACCGACGTGCTGGTGCTCGATATCGATCTGAAAGGCGGCACGCTCGTACACGCGGAGCTTCCGGGCTATCCCTTGATCAAGGGCGAATCAGCTCCGGTCGTATTGCTCAACCGCGATGCCGCTTCTTCCAACTACACACTCCAAAGCGGCCTTGCTGGCATCAACGCCAACGACGTCCGGCCCACGCACCTGGCCCGATTCACCAGCGCCGTGCAGAGCTATGCGCTCGCGGCCGGTCAGGACGAGCTGCGCGTACCGCTCACCTGGACCAACGAAGGCGTAACCGTCACGAAGACGTTCGTCTTTCACCGCAGCCTGTTCACGATCGACCTCCAGTATTCGATCGACAACAAATCCACGGCGCCGTGGTCGTTTGCCTCCTATGCGCAGATCTCGCGCGTCGATCCGAAAGTCGAACGGTCGATGTTCAAGGTCGAAACGCTGGCGTTCCGTGGCCCGGCGTTGTGGGGACCGGAGAAAACCGCAGCCGGCGAAAAGAACAAATATCGCCGCTTCGACATCTCCAAGCCCGACGAACAGAACGTAACCGTGAAGACCGCGGACGGCTGGATCGCCGGGATGCAGCATCACTTCGTGACCGCCGTGGTCCCTGAACCAGGGAAGCCGTACGAGATAACGCTGCGAGCGAAGGAACGCCAATATCTGCTCACCGTGCTGGGACCCGCGACTACCGTCGCCCCCGGCGCCACGGCCGCGCTCGAAGAAGATCTCTATGTCGGCCCCAAGCTGCAGAAGCAAATGGGGACCCTCCACAAAGAGCTGGATCGAGTCGCCGACTACAGCTGGCTCTACCTGATTGCGAAGCCACTCTTCCTGCTGCTCGAGTTCGCGCACAGCCTGGTGCACAACTGGGGCCTCTCGATCATCATCGCCACGCTGTTGCTGAAGCTCGCGTTCTATCCGCTGTCGGAGAAGGCCGGCCGCTCCATGGCGCGCATGCGGGCCCTCACTCCCCGCCTGAAGCAGCTGCAGGAGACCTACAAGGACGATCGCTCGAAGCTCGGCCAGGCGACCATGGAGCTCTATCGCAGCGAGAAAGTGAATCCGGTCGCAGGCTGCCTGCCGATGCTGATCCAGGCGCCGGTGTTCCTGGCGTTCTACTGGGTGTTGCTCGAGAGCGCGGAAATGCGCCAGGCGCCGTTCTTCGGCTGGATCAACGATCTTTCGTCGCGTGATCCCTATTTCATCCTGCCGGTACTCAACGGCCTGGCGATGTGGTTCCAGCAAAAGCTCAACCCACCGCCGCCGGATCCGATGCAGGCCAAGCTGTTTCAGTTCATGCCGGTAATCTTCACGGTGATGTTCGCGCTGTTCCCGGCGGGCCTCGTGCTGTACTGGGTGACGAACACCGGCCTCACGATCCTCCAGCAGTGGAACATCAACCGGAAGATCCTGGCCGAAGAGAAGCTGCGGAAGCGTTGAAGACAACCGCCGCGGGCGCAGCAGCGCGCGGCACGGCGTAAACTTGCGCGACGGCCCTGCGCCGTCCATTGCTTGTATGAGTCATCCCGACACCATCGTGGCAGCGGCGACACCGCCCGGACGCGGCGGCGTCGGAGTCGTGCGCGTCTCGGGTACGAAGGTGCCGCAGATCGCGGCCACCCTCATCGGTGACCTTCCCGCTCCCCGCCATGCGACGCTCACCGCATTTCTCGACGGCGCCGGCGAGCCGATCGACCTCGGTATCGCGCTGTTCTTCCCGGAGCCGCATTCGTACACCGGTGAGCACGTGCTCGAGCTGCAGGGACACGGCGGCCCGGTGATACTCGAGGCCATCGTCGCGCGCTGCATCGAGCTCGGCGCGCGGCGCGCACGCCCGGGTGAATTCACCGAGCGCGCCTTCCACAACGAAAAGGTCGACCTCGCGCAGGCCGAAGCCGTCGCCGATCTCATCGAAGCGGGTTCGCGCGAGGCGGCGCGTGCCGCCATGCGCTCGCTGCAGGGAGAATTCTCCTCGATGGTCCAGGGGCTCACGGAAGCGGTCATCGACCTGCGCACGTACGTCGAAGCGGCCATCGACTTCCCCGAAGAGGAGGTCGACTTCCTCGCCGACACCGAGCTGTCCGAGCGCCTATCTACCGTGCGCCAGCATTTCGACGGCGTCGAGCAGACGGCCGGCCAGGGCCGGTTGCTGCGCGATGGCATGACGGTGGTCATCGCGGGGCGCCCGAACGCCGGCAAGTCCAGCCTGCTCAATCGGCTGGCGGGGTACGACGCGGCCATCGTCACCGCCGTCCCGGGCACCACGCGCGACGTCCTGCGCGAGCGCATCGACATCGACGGACTGCCGTTGCACGTGCTCGACACCGCGGGGCTGCGCGACTCGGAAGACCTGATCGAGCGCGAGGGCATGCGCCGTGCCGCCGCCGAGATGACGCGCGCCGATCGGGTGCTGTTCGTCATCGACAGCGCCAATGACCCCCAGGGTCAGGCGTACGGCGAGGAACGTGGGCGCCTGCCGCCCGACGTTCCCGTGACCCTGGTCTTCAACAAGGTCGATCTCGGCGCCGGCCTGCCGGTGGCCGATACGATCTCGGGCCCGCCGCGCCTGCATGTTTCCGCCACCACCGGCGCCGGCCTCGACCGGCTGCGTGCGCACCTGAAAGAATGCGTCAGTTTTCAGAGCGCCGCTAACGGAAGTATCTCCGCCCGGCGTCGTCACATGGAGGCCCTTGCGCGCGCGCGCGGCTGCGTCGAAACCGCGGCCCGGGAGCTCGGGGAACGGCGCGCAGGCGAGCTCGTCGCAGAGGAACTGCGCGAGGCGCAGCGCGCCTTGGAAGAGATAACCGGAGTGTTCACCGCGGACGACCTGTTAGGCCGCATCTTCGGGTCGTTCTGCATAGGGAAGTAGCCAGCGTGTGGGTCGGGAATCGTGTTTATCCGCCGAGTGATGTCGCGCAGGCGCTCGAGAGCCTGTTCGGCGAGGTCGTGGGCGACATCAGAGTCGTTCAATACTCCGTCTACGTGCGCTTTCACTGGCGGGCCATCGCCACGACGCGGCCGCACTGCATCTATCTACGCGGCAGCGGCAAGGAATTCTTCTCCGACGCGCCACTCGTGCTGCACGAGTACTTCCACGTGATCCGCCAGTGGCGCACCGGCGATCTGACGATCCCGCGCTATCTCCTGGAATGCTTTCGCCGCGGATACTGGGACAACCGCTACGAGGTGGAGGCGCGCGAATACGCAGCCACCGAGATCTACCGCTATCGCGCCCTGCTGGCCCAGCATCGCAAGCCCGAGCTGCCGTCGAACGTATTGCCGATTCGCGCGCGCTCCGCCTGAACGGCGCCGCTCCTCAGCCCAGCAATCTCTCGCGCCGATAGAGCCGGCCGGCGACGTATGCCAGGAACAGGCCGTACACGATGGTGCTCGCGGCCGAGATGGTCACGAACAGCGGCAGGAGCTCCTCGCCACGCACCACGGTCGTCAGCAGCAGGTGCTGGCTGAGGAACGGCACGAACATGAACGCCGTCTTCGCCTGCAACCCCAGCAATCCAGCGAACATCAGCGGCATCGTCGGGATGGTGATCAGCAGGCCGATGTACGTCTGCGCCTCGCGGTAGCTCTTCGCGAACGCGGAGACGATGGTCAGATACGCCGCGCCGAACAGCACCAGCGGCGCGCAGCAGGCCACCATTTGTGAAGCGGCCCCGGCGCCGAGGTTGGCGGTGACGCCGAATTCCTCCAGACCCACGAAGCTCATCGAGATCGCGAACGTCGTCACCGTGAGCATCAGCGAGATCAGCATGTACGCAGCGGCAGCGCCGATCTTGCCGTAGATGAGATTCTCGCGCGGCACGGGCGCCGTGAGCAGCACCTCCAGCGAGCCGCGCTCGCGCTCGCCCGCGGTCGCATCGATGGCGAGATACAGCCCGCCCAGCATCATCGACAGCAACACCAGGTAGGACATCATGTTGAGCACGAGTACCGAGCGGCTCGTGGGCGTCGACACGTCGATCTCCTGCACGGAGATGGGCAGCACCGAGCTCGGGTCGATGCCGCGCGCGAGAAACCGCAGCTGCGCGATCTCCAGCCCGTACTGCGACACCAGTGCGCTCACGCGCGCGACGCCGCGCCGCTCGAATGCGCGTGACCCATCCGAGAACAGGATGACCGGCGCCGGCTGGCCCGCCTGCAGGCGTGTGCCGAAATCCGCGGGGATGTCGAGGATGATCTTGTGCGTCTGCGCCGTCACCGCGGCGCGCGCGCCGCTCTCGTCCATCGCCACCTGCTCGATGTCGATGCCGCGCGCCGTGAGATAGCCGAGCAGATTCGGCGCGCGCTCGGCATGCGAGACCGCGATCTTGATGTTCTCCTCGGACTGCGACTCCGCATGCGAGATGGTGAACTGCACCAGCAGCGCCACGGCGACCGGGCCGAACACCGGGCCGAAGACCAGCGCCGACATCAGCGTGCGCCGATCGCGCAGGTTCTCGCGGAACTCCTTGCGGAACACCGCCCAGATGCCGCTCAGGTTCATGGCACGGCTCCGTCGCCGTTGCCGTCCATGAGCGCGACGAACGCGTCCTCGAGCTGCTGGTTGCCGGCGCGCGCGCGGATGTCCGCGATGGCGCCGGCCGCCACCACCTGCCCATTCGAGATGACGACGACCTCGTCGCAGAGCTGCTCGACCTCCTGCATCACGTGGCTGGAGAACAGTACGCAGTGTCCCGCGTCACGCAGCTGCACCAGCAGCTTGCGCAGGCTGCGCACTGCCATCACGTCCAGGCCGTTTGTCGGCTCGTCCAGCAACACGTTGCGCGGCCGATGCACGAGGGCGCGCGCCAGCGCGGTCTTGAGACGTTGCCCCTGCGAAAAGCCTTTCGCCAGACGATCCGCGAACGGCTGCATCTCGAGCAGCGTCACGAGCTCTTCGGCGCGGGCGGCACGCTCGGCCTTGGGCATGCCGTGCAGCTCGCCGAAATAGGCGATGTTCTCGCGCGCGGTCAGGTGGTTGTACACCCCCGCGCCATGCGACAGCACTCCGATCGCGCGCCGCGCGCCCAGCGGGTCCGTCAACACGCTGGTGCCGTCGATGAGCGCATCGCCGGAGTCGGGCCGCAGCACCGTGTACAGCATGCGCAGCGTCGTCGACTTGCCGGCGCCGTTTGGTCCTAACAACCCGGTGATCTGCCCGTCGCGCGCGCAGAACGACACGCCGCGCACCGCCGCGATGGCGCCGAAGGACTTGAACAGGTTGCGTGACTCGAGCATGGCGGTTACGGCGGAGGACCCGAGAGCGTGGTGAAAAAGGGCAGCGGCGCCAGTTTCTCCACGCACTTCGTGTCGAGGTTCCTGGCGCTGCCGGCCGCGACGAAGCTCGCCATGATGCGATCGACGCACGGCGCGCCGATCTGGCCGTGTCCGTGACCCGCTACCACGATGTGCCGGCTGTCGGCGAACGCGCGCTGCGCGAGCACCGCGTATTCGGGCGGCGTCACCGGATCATCCGCGCCGGACAGCAGCAGCGCGGCGGCCGGGCTCTTGAAGGCGGAGTGCAGATCCGCGTCGACGACGCCCTTGGGCCATTGCCGGCAGGCCTCGAGCAGCTGCTGCACGGCCTCCGCGCCCATGTGGGTGGCGATCAGCGCCGGCCGATCGAGCTTGGCCGCGTCGATGAGCGGCGTGTCTTCGCTGCACGCGACGCTGTTGTGCATGCCGTACGCAAACGCCTCGTCGAGCGAACGCGTGAACACACGGAACTGGTTTGCGAGCGGCGTGAAATTGTCCGCGCGCGCGGCGAGGTGCAGCGACAGCGGCAGCAGCGCGGCCTGCGCGTCGTTGTAGCTGGCGAGCCGCAGCACCGCCGACAGGTGGCGCGCGGTGAAATCGAAGCCCAGTTGTTTGCCGTCGGAGTCCTCGATGGTCACGCGCGCCGGGCGGGCGCCGAGCTTGCTGCGCAACGCGAGATAATCCGCGGACGGATCGGGAAACGCGCGGACGCAATCGGCGCTGGCCGAACAGCGCTTGAGGATGCGCTCGAGCGCGCGCTCCGCATCGACGGCGATCGCAGGTCCGAGCACCGTGGCCGGGTCGATGACTCCATCGAGGATCACTGCGCGGGTTGCCTGCGGATGCCGGCGCGCATAGTGCTGCGCGACGCGTGTGCCATACGAGCCGCCGTAGAGATTGATGCGCTCGTATCCGAGCGCGCGGCGCACGTCGTCGAGATCGCGTACCGCGATGCTGGTGGTGTAGAAGCGCAGGTCCGAGGCCGCCGACAGCTCGTCGCGGCACTTGACGTTCGCGGGTCCGATGTCGGCATCGTCGAAACGCGCCAGCAGATCCTGGTTGTCGTACTTGCAGTCGAGACGATGCGAACGTCCCGTGCCGCGCTGGTCGAGCAGGATGATGTCGCGATCGCGGCGGATGCGGTCGAAGGGTCCCGAGGCGGACGTGTAGAGATCCACCGCCGACGTGCCCGGCCCGCCGGCAATCAGGAACAGCGGGTCCGGCTGCTTGTTGAGGCTGATGGCGGGTACGCGCGCCACGAACAGCTCGATCTTCCGCCCGGCGGGATCGTCTGGATTCTCCGCCACCGAGATGCGTCCGCACTCGGCGGGCAGCGCGCGAATGCGCGCCGGATGCTCGAGGCGACACGGCCTGAGGGCGAATTCGGCTTGCGGTGATGCTCGGGCGGACACCAGCGCCGCGAGGGCTGCGAATCCGGCCAGAACGATGAGGCGCGTCATGCGGCGCGCAGGATACTACCCGCGGCCTGCGGCCGGGACTCAATCCCGGCCGCGCCGGGTCCCGCGATGACAAAAGGGCAC
>JBIOZI010000356.1:0-20158 GCA_044871085.1 Steroidobacteraceae bacterium
ACCTGACGAGGTCTGACCCCTTTTGCCAGAAATCGAGGAATGTCCCCATTTTCTAATCCCGAGAATCCCGACCAGGCACCACCTACTTCACGGCGCGCGGCTTGGCTTTGGCGTCCAGCCAGCGGTCGATCTTCGCCGCCAGCACGTCCATCGGCACCGCGCCGTCGCGCAGCACCTGGCTGTGAAACTCGCGCACGTCGAATGCTGCGCCCAGGCGCTGCTGCGCACGGGCCCGCAATGCCGTGATGTGCAGTTGCCCGAGCTTGTAGCCGAGAGCCTGGCCCGGCCACACGATGTAGCGCTCCACTTCCGCGGTGACGTCGCTTTCGGCGAGCGATGAATTTTCGAGCATGTACGCGATGGCGCGCTCGCGCGTCCAGCCCTTCGAATGCAGCCCCGTATCGACCACCAGGCGCATCGCGCGCAGCATTTCATCCGACAGACGCCCGTACCACTGGTACGGATCCGTGAACACGCCGAGCTCCCTGCCGATCGACTCCGCGTACAGCGCCCAGCCCTCCGCGTACGCCACGTAGTTGTTGAAGCGCCGGAACCGCGGCAGACCGGTGAGCTCCTGCTGGATCGCGATCTGGAAGTGATGCCCCGGCGCGGCCTCGTGCAGTGAGAGCGTCTCGAGGCCGAAGCGCGGCTGCGCCTTCAGGTTGTGCGTGTTGATGTAGAAGATGCCGGGACGCTTGCCGTCCGCCGACGGCGCCTGGTACGAGGCGCCCGCGGCCGAAGCCGCGCGAAACGGCTCGACGGGGCGAATCTCGTAATCGGCCTTCGGGAAGTCGGCGAACATCTTCGGCAGCAGCGTATCGACGTGACGCTTCACGTCGCGATAGGCATCGAGCAGCTCGCCCTCGTTGTCGAAGTAGAACCGCGGATCCTCCTCGAGGTACTTGAAGAACGCGTCGAGATCGCCGTCGAAGCCCACGCGCTCCTTGACCGCGACCATCTCCCCGCGGATGCGCGCCACCTCGGCGAGCCCGATGTCGTGGATGCGCTCGGGCGGCAGGTCCATCGTGGTCGCGAGGCGGATGCGCCAGCGGTACCAGGCCGCGCCGTCGGGCAGGTCCGACCAGCCCACCGTCGTGCGCGCCGCCGGTAGATAGTCGCGCTCGAGGAAGTCCGCGAGCCGCGCGTACGCGGGCAGCACCTCGCGCGCTAGCGCGGCTGTGTATTCGTCCGTGATCCGCTTGCGGTCGGGCTCCGCCATGCCGCCGGGCAGCGCGTCGATCGGCCCCCAGAAAATGTTGTCCGTGACCTGCGCGGTGACGATCTCGCGCAGCTGCGGGATCATCTTCACCACCGCCGGGCGCGGCAGCGTGATGCCGCGCGCGAGACCGGTGCGCATCATGGCGATGGCCCCGTCCGCCCAGCGCGGGAACTGGCGCAGGCGCGCGAGGAAGCGGTCGTAATCGCGGGCGTCGTTGAACGGCTGCGGCCCGCTGCCCGAGCCGAAAACCGCGAGATCCGTCGGCAGGCCGCCCATCTGGTTGAGCGGCAGCAGCTCTTCGGGAAACTTCCGGCCTTCGAGCGCGTTCTCGCGTTCGCTCACGAAGATGTCGCGGGTGATGCGCGCCGCGGGCGAGAGCCGCTCCGCATCGATGAGGCGGGCGCGATCCAGGAATGCCTGCTCCACGGCGAGCTGCTTCTCGCGAAATCCGGGGCTGGTGGTTTCGTCGAGCTGGTCGTCGTAGCGCGAGTCGCCGATGGACGTCGCGGTCATGGGCGAGAGCTCGAGTTGTTTGTCGAAGTATTCCTCGACCAGCGCGTCGAGAACGGCATCGGGCGCGCGCGGCATCGTGGCGCATGCGCCCAGCGTCGCAACGACCGCGACCGCGGCTAACAGCACAGAGTATTCCTTCATGCGCCGATGGTAACAGGCGGCCGCGGCGCGGCAGCGGCGCGGCGCCCGCCTGCGCGACGAAATGGTGGCCGGCATCGACGAAGCGGACACACGCCGGCCGCGACCGGCGCCGAAGACTCCGCAGCCGTGCTCCGGTGCGCGCGCTGAAGATAGGCTGTTTCCTTCGCGCCGCGCCCGCGCCGTGGCATCCTAGCGCGCGTTCTCATCGCCCGGACATCCGCGGGAGTCATCCATGCTCGTCGGTTCCAAAGTTCGTCGCGTCGCCGTCGTCGGCGGAATGCGCATCCCGTTCGCGCGCGGCCACGGCGCCTACGCGCGCGTCGGCAACCAGGACATGTTCACGGCGGTGCTGCAGGCGCTGGTCGCCCGGTATCGCATCGCCGGTGAGCGGCTCGGCGACGTGACCGGCGGCGCGGTGCTCAAGCACTCGAAGGATTTCAACCTGGTGCGCGAGTGCGTGCTGTCATCGGGGCTCGACCCGGCCACGCCGGGCATCGACCTGCAGCGCGCCTGCGGCACGGGCCTCGATGCGGCGATTGCGATCGCGATGAAAATCGCGCTGGGGCAGATGGACGCGGGCATCGCGGGCGGGTTCGATACCGTGAGCGATCCGCCCATCGTGTATCCGAAGTCCTACCAGCAGCTACTGCTGCGCGCGTATCGCGGCAAGTCGCTCGGCCAGCGGATCGCGCCGTTCTTCGGCCTGCGGCCGAGACATTTCAAGCCCGTGATGCCGGGCGTGCTCGAGCCGCGCACCGGCCTGTCGATGGGCGAGCACTGCGAGCAGATGGCCAAGACCTGGAGCATCTCGCGCGCCGACCAGGACGCGCTCGCGAATCTCAGCCACGTGAACGCCGGCAAGGCGTGGGCGCGCGGGTTCTTCGGCGATCTCGTGGTGAGCGAGTACCAGGGCCTCAAGACCGACAACAACGTGCGCGCCGACAGCACGGTCGAGAAGTTAGCCACGCTCAAGCCGGCGTTCGACCGTCGCAGCGGCATGGGCACGCTCACCGCGGCCAATTCGACCCCGCTCACGGACGGTGCGTCGGCCGTGCTGCTGGCCAGCGAGGAGTGGGCGCGCGCACGCAACCTGCCGGTGCTGGCGTATTTCAGCTACAGCAAGCAGTGGGCGGTCGACTACGTCGGTGGAAAAGAAGGGTTGCTCATGGCGCCCGCTTACGCGGTGCCCGCCATGCTCGAGGATGCGGGGCTCACTCTGCAGGACTTCGATTTCTACGAGATCCACGAGGCCTTCGCGGCGCAGGTGCTGTGCACGCTCAAGGCATGGGAGTCGCCGGAGTACTGCAAGGAACGTCTGGGGCTCGGCGCACCGCTGGGATCGATCGACCGCTCCAAGCTCAACGTCAACGGCTCGAGCGTGGCGATCGGCCACCCGTTCGCGGCCACCGGCACGCGCATCGTCGCTACGCTGGCGAAGATGCTGTCGGAATCCTCCACCGCCAAGCGCGGGTTGATCTCCGTCTGCACCGCGGGCGGAATGGGCGTGGTCGCGATCCTGGAGAAGGCTTAGAGGGCGGTGCCTGGTCGGGATTCTCGGGATTGGCGCGCGGCGCCAATGCCCTTCTGCACGGGCCATGCGCCAATCCCGAGAACCCCGACCAGGCACCACTCTCCTCCCGCATGGGCGTCGTCGCGATTCTCGAGAAAGCGTAGAGTTCCGGAAACATTTTCACGGACGCCGTTTCGGCGGCGATTGACAGTGGGGCGCGGGCCCCTGGAAATACCATGAAACGCTACGTGCACTTTCCCAAGGTCGAGGGCCAGGCCTCGCGGCAGGCGCACGCGGACCTGCCCGCCGGCACCTTCGAGCGCGAGATCAGCAAGGAAGGCTTCTTCGGCCCGGCCGCGCATCTCTATCACCGCCACCCGCCCACCGCCTGGACCGGCTTCGAAGGCCCGCTGCGTCCGCACGCCTTCGACTGCACCAGGCTCTCGGGCTCGCAGAGCTCGCCGTGGGACGCAACCGAGCTGTTGAACAACGCCGCGACGCGCGTGCGCTTCTGGCGCTGCGACGCGCACATGCCCGCGCTGGCGCGCAACGCCGACGGCGACGAGCTGCTGTTCGTGCATGCGGGTCGCGGCGCGCTGTTCTGCGATTATGGCCACCTCGCCTTCGAGCCGGGCGACTACATCCTCATCCCGCGCGGCACCATGTGGCGGGTCGAGTGCGCGGAGCCGCTGCGCGCGCTGCTCATCGAGGCCACCAACAACTCCTACCGCCTTCCCGACAAGGGCCTGGTCGGGCCGCACGCCATCTTCGACGCCGCGATGCTCGACACGCCGCGCATCGACGCGGCCTTCCTCGCGCAGCAGTCCGAGCAGGAATGGCGCGTCGCCATCAAGCGCCGCGGCGCGGTTTCGCTGGTCACCTATCCATTCAACCCGCTCGACGCGGTGGGCTGGCACGGCGATCTCACGGTGACGCGCATCAACATGCGCGATTTGCGTCCGCTCATGAGCCACCGCTACCACCTGCCGCCCTCGGCGCACACCACTTTCGTGGCGGACCGCTTCGTGGTGTGCAGCTTCGTGCCGCGGCCGTTCGAGACCGACGCGGGCGCCATGAAGGTGCCGTTCTTCCACAACAACGACGACTACGACGAAGTCATCTTCTACCACGCGGGCAATTTCTTCAGCCGCGACAACATCCACCCCGGCATGATCAGCATGCACCCCGGCGGCTTCACGCACGGCCCGCACCCGAAGGCTTTGCAGAACGTCTTCCAGCAGTCGAAGCCCGCGACCGACGAATACGCGGTGATGATCGACACGCGCGACGCGCTCGAGATCGCGCCCGGCGCCGCGCAGATCGAGTGGCACGGCTACGTCGACAGCTGGAAAGGCGCGAAATGAAGCTCGCGACCCTGCGCCGCGCGGGTCGCGACGGCCGGCTGGTGATCGTCAGCCGCGACCTCGCGCACTGCCAGCTCGTGCCCGGCATCGCACCCACGCTGCAGGCCGCGCTCGACGACTGGGCCACGCTCGCGCCGCGGCTCGCCGAACGCGCGGCGGCGCTCGAGACCAGCCCGCACCAGGCGGACGTGCTGCCGTTCGACGCCGCGCACTGCGCCGCGCCGCTGCCGCGCGCCTACCACTGGGTGGACGGCAGCGCCTACGTGAACCACGTCGAGCTGGTGCGCAAGGCGCGCGGCGCGGAAATGCCGGCCTCGTTCTGGACCGACCCGCTGGTCTACCAGGGAGGCTCGGACGATCTGCTGGGCGCGCGCGACGACGCGCAGTTCGGCGACGAAGCCTGGGGCATCGATCTCGAGGCCGAGATCGCCGTGATCACCGACGACGTGCCCATGGGCACGACGGCCGCCGCGGCCGGCGCGCACATCAAACTACTGACCCTGGTCAACGACTGGTCGCTGCGCAATCTCATCCCAGGCGAGCTCGCCAAGGGCTTCGGGTTCTACCAGTCGAAGCCCGCCACCGCGTTCGCGCCCGTGGTCGTGACGCCCGACGAGCTCGGCACCGCCTGGCACGACGACAAGGTGCACCTGCCGCTGGTCACCCGCATCAACGGCCAGGAATTCGGCAGGCCCGACGCGGGCACGGACATGACGTTCAGCTTCGCGCAGTTGATCGCGCACGCCACGAAGACGCGGCGGCTCGGCGCCGGGGCCATCGTCGGCTCGGGCACCGTGTCCAACTACGACCGCAGCCGCGGCGCGAGTTGCCTGGCCGAGAAGCGCATGCTCGAGCAGCTCGAGGGCGGCGCCGCGCGCACGCCATTCCTGAAGTTCGGCGACCGCGTGTCCATCGAGATGCCGGGCGGCGACGGCCGCAGCATCTTCGGCGCGCTCGACAACCGCGTCGTCCGCGCCGAAAAGGGGACAGATCTATTTTCGCGAAAATAGATCTGTCCCCTTTTCAGCACGCGACGTCGACGAGTGTGGGTTTCAGCACGCGCAGGAGCTCGGCCGGGGCGATGCCCACGAGGAACCCACGCGCACCGCCGTTGATGTAGATCCTCGGCAGCTCCGCGATGCTCGTCTGGCAGTAGATGGGCATGGCGCGCTTCAGGCCGAACGGCGACGTGCCACCCACCTGGTACCCGGAATGCCGGTCCGCCACCGCGGGCTGACACGGCGCCACGTGTTTGACGCTCATCTGCCGCGCGAGATTCTTGGCCGACACCTCGCGGTCGCCATGCATGAGGATGCACAGCGGCTTCTTCGCGTCGTCCTCGAAGATCAGCGTCTTCACCACCACGTGCTCCGCGACGCCCAGGTGCCCGGCCGACGCGCGCGTGCCGCCATGCGCCTCCCAGGCGTAGAGATGCGGGGTGAAATCCACCCGGTGCTGGCGCAGCGTGCGCACCGCCATGGTTATCGGATATGCCGTGCTCAAGGTGCGTCGATAGGCCCGGTGGATGCCGCAGATTACGTCAACGAAACTGGCTCGGCAGCAGCGTCGCGCGCGCGCCCGGGCGCAGGCGCAGCGTGCGCAGCTTCTCCCGGTACCGTACGCGCGCCTCGCCGCCCGGGGCGCCGCGAATCTGCGCCGACTGCAGCGCGCCGTCGCGCCAAGCGATGTCGAGCTCGAACCCGCCGCGCGCGCGCACGCCGCGCACCGCGCCGGCGGGCCAGGCGCGCGGCAGCGCCGGCAGCAGCTCGATCTCGCCGTCGACGCACTGGAGCAGCATCTCGAGGATGCCGTTCGCGCCGCCGAAGTTGCCGTCGATCTGGAACGGCGGATGCGCGTCGAACATGTTGGGATAGGTGCGCGACGGGTCGAGCAGCAGCTTGATGACGCCGTGCGTGTGCTCGGCGTCGCGCAGCCGCGCCCAGAGGTTGATGCGCCACGCCATGGCCCAGCCCGTGGACAGATCGCCGCGCAGCTCGAGCGACCTGCGGGCCGCGGCCGCGAGCGCGGGCGTTCGCCGCGCCGTGATCTGCTCGCCCGGGAACAGCGCGTACAGGTGCGACACGTGCCGGTGCGCGCGCTCGGGCGCCTCCATGTCCCAGTCCTCCATCCATTCCTGGAGCTGCCCGGCCTTGCCGATGCGGTCCGTCGGTAGTTTGGCCCGCGCGGCGGCGCACTGCGCGCGAAACGGCGCGTCCCGGCCGAGTATCCGGGCCGCGCGCATGCAGTTGTCGAACAGGTCGCGCAGGATCTGCGTGTCCATCATCGGGCCCGCGCAGATCGCGGCGCCGAACGGGTGCAGGTTCTCGGGCGACATCGACGGGCTGGTCACGAGGAACCTGCCGGACGGGTCTGCCACCAGCGTGTCGAGGAAGAACTGCGCCGCCCCCTTGAGCAGTGGATAGACCTCGGCGAGCAGCGCGCGGTCGCGGCCGTAGTCGTATGCATCCCACAGATGCCTGCACAGCCACGCGCCGCCGGTCGGCCACAGTCCGTAGCGCGCGGCGTCGATGGGACCGGTGGCGCGCCACAGGTCGGTGTTGTGATGCGCGACCCAGCCGCGCGCCCCGTAGTGCACGCGTGCGGTACGCGCGCCCGTCACCGCGAGGTCCTTCACCATCGCCACCAGCGGCCGCACGCACTCGGCGAGATTCGCCGGCTCCGCCGGCCAGTAGTTCATCTGCGTGTTGATGTTGATGGTGTACTTCGAGCCCCAGGGCGCGCTCAGCTTGTCGTTCCACAAGCCCTGCAGGTTCGCGGGCTGCGTGCCGGGCCGCGAGCAGGCGATGAGCAGGTAGCGGGCGTACTGGAAATACAGCGCGGCCAGCGCCGGATCGTCGCTGGTTTGAGAATCCTTGATGCGCAGGTCGGTCGGGAGGTTCGCGGCCGGCGTGCTGCCGAGGTCGAGCGACACCCGGCGGAACAGCCGCCGGTGTTCGGCGACGTGCGCCGCGCGCAGCGCCTCGTACGGCTGCGCCGCGGCCGCCGCGAGCTGCGCGCGCGTGATCGCGGCCGGATCGCCGCCGACGTCGTCGAAGCGCCGGTAGCTGGTCGCCATCGCGACCAGCACCACCACCGCTGCGGTGCCCGTCACCAGCAGGCCGTCGCCGGATGCGACCACGCGGCTGCCGCCGGCCAGCACGGTGGCACGCGCCTCGAAACGCAGCGCGGCCGGAATGTCCTGCTGCGAGGTATTGGCGCCGGCCAGCACGAGTGAGTCGCCGTCGATGGCCACGTCGGCCGGCATGGGCGTCGCAAACGAGAGGCGCAGGTCGATGGTGCCGGGGCTGCCGTCCTCGCGCTGCGCGCTGATGCGGGTGACGATGACCTGGTCCACCGCCGAGGCGAACGTCTCGCGGCGGAACCGCAGGCCCTCCTGCCGGTATTCGACGCTCGCGAGCGCGGCATCGAGGTCGAGCTCGCGCCGGTACGCATCCGCGAACGACGACGGCCCGAGCTCGAGCACCAGGTCGCCCACGGTTTGATAGGACGGCATGCGTATGGGCCGCGCCATCAGCTTTTCCTGCGCGAGATTCTGCGCGTCGAGATATTTCCCCTGCGCGATCAGCTCGCGCACGCGCGGCAACGCGGCCAGCGCCTCCGGATTCGACGGATCGTAAGGCCCGCCGGCGTACAGCGTGTCCTCGTTGAGCTGCAGGCGCTCACGCGCCACGCCGCCGAAGATCATCGCGCCGAGGCGGCCGTTGCCGATGGGCAGCGCCTCGGTCCACTGCTCGGCGGGCCTGGTGTACCAGAGCCGCGGCGCCGCCCCGGCCCCGCCGCCGGAGTCCGCGCGCGGGTTCGCGGTCCATCCGGTGGCGGCCATGGCGCCCAGCGCCACGCCGCTCTTCAGAGCCGATCTGCGCGTGACCACGGCGAAAATCCTGAGGCGCGTCGAAGGTGACGCGCTGCGAGTTTACGGGCGCGGCGCCGTGGCATCAGTTCTGTTTGTTCGCGTCGGCCGCGGCGCAGTCGCACGGCGGGCAGCCGCTGTCGAAGATGAGCTTCCACTCGCCGGATTTCTCACGCCGCCAGATGGACGAGAAGGTGCTTATGCGCTTGCCGGCCGGGTCGAGCACCGGCCCGGTCGACAGTGCGAGCCTGCCGCCGTCCTGCACCTCGACGGTCTGCGGCGCCCACGAGAACGGCGGCGTCGGCGCTTCGAAGTACTTGCTCCAGCGTGTCAGCACTTCGTCCGGACCGCGCAGCGGCTGGTCCGCCAGCACGATGGCGTCGGGCGCGATCATGCCGGCGAATTTCTTCGCGTCGCGGTCCGCCAGTGTCTTCGCGAACGCGATCTCGGTGGCGCGCACCTGCTGCGCCAGCTCGGCGCGCTCGCGCGCCTGGGCAGCGGGCTGCGCCGCGTGGCAGCCCGCGCATGCGAGCACAAACAAACTCGACACCAGGCGCGCGTGCATGGGCGTCTCCCTACAGGTGAAGGGAATCGATACTACCTTTGGAGCAGGCGCCGCCGGTACCACTGGTGGCACAATGAGTTCCTCCCATCGGATCACGGCGTACACACATGGGTGAATTCACCACGCTCATGGCCCGCGACGGCCATGAATTCAACGCCTGGCTCGCGGCGCCGACAGGCGCGCCGCGCGGCGCGCTCGTCATCGCGCAGGAAATCTTCGGCGTGAACCGCCACATCCGCGGCGTCGCCGACGGCTTCGCGGCGGACGGCTACGTCACCATCGCGCCCTGCCTGTTCGACCGCATCCGGCGCGGCATCGAGCTCGGCTACGGCGAGAAGGATACGCAGGAAGGCCGCGGCTACCGCATGCAGATCCCGAAGGAAAAGACGCTGCTCGATCTCGCCGCCTGCATCAACGTGGTGAAGCACGCGGGCCGCGTGGCCGTCATCGGCTATTGCTGGGGCGGCACGCTGGCGTATCTCGCCGCCTGCGAGCTGCCCATCGCGCGCGCGGTGTCTTACTACGGCGGCCAGATCAAGGACCACCTCGACAAACATCCCAGGCGTCCGGTGATGTATCACTTCGGCGAGAAGGACCCGTACATTCCGCCCGGCGACGTCGAGAAGATCCGCGCCGCGGATCCCGACGGCGTGGTGCACCTGTACCCGGCCGACCACGGTTTCAACTGCGAGGAGCGCGGCAGCTACGATGCCGCGAGCGCCAGGCTGGCGCGCGAGCGCACCCTCGAATTCCTCGCCGCACCGCTGGAGAAGCAACCATGAAGCTCAAGGACGCGACACTCCTCAGGCAGCTGGGCCTCGTCAACGGCAAGTGGGCCGCGGCCGAGTCGGGCCAGACCGCCGAAGTGCGCAATCCCGCGACCTCCGGGCTGCTCGGAACCGTGCCCAACATGGGCGCGAGCGACGCGCGACGCGCCATCGAGGCCGCGCACGCCGCCCTGCCCGCCTGGGCGAAGAAGACGGCCGGCGAGCGCGCGAAGCTCCTGCGCAAGTGGTTCGACCTCATGATGGCGAACCAGGACGATCTCGCCGTCATCATGACCGCCGAGCAGGGCAAGCCGCTCGCCGAATCCAAGGGAGAGATCGCCTACGCGGCCGCGTTCATCGAGTGGTTCGCCGAAGAGGGCAAGCGCGTCTACGGCGACATCATCCCGGGGCACCAGGCCGACAAGCGCATCCTGGTGCTGCGCCAGCCCATCGGCGTCGTCGCGGCGATCACGCCGTGGAATTTTCCGGCCGCGATGATCACGCGCAAGGCGGGGCCGGCGCTGGCCGCCGGCTGCACCTTCGTCGTGAAGCCCGCACTGCAGACGCCCTACTCGGCGCTGGCGATGGCCGAGCTCGCGCAGCGCGCCGGCATTCCCGCCGGCGTGTTCAACGTGGTGACCGGCGACGCGGCCGCGATCGGCGGCGAATTCACCGGCAACGACAAGGTGCGCAAGCTGTCGTTCACCGGCTCCACCGCGATCGGCAAACTACTCATGTCGCAGTGCGCCGGCACGGTGAAGAAGGTCGGGCTCGAGCTCGGCGGCAACGCGCCGTTCATCGTGCTCGAGGATGCGGACCTCGACGCCGCGGTCACGGGCGCGCTGGCGAGCAAGTACCGCAACACCGGGCAGACCTGCGTGTGCGCGAACCGGTTCATCGTGCACGCGAAGGTGTACCAGGAGTTTTCGCGCAAGCTCACCGCGGCCGTGAAGACACTGCGCGTCGGCGACGGGCTCGCGGGCGAGACGGACCAGGGGCCGCTGATCGACCTCAAGGCGCTGGCCAAGGTGGAGGAGCACGTCTCGGATGCGCTCTCGAAAGGCGCGACGGCCCTGACCGGCGGCCAGCGACATGCGCTCGGCGGCACGTTCTACCAGCCCACCGTCCTCGCCAACGTCACCGAACAGATGATTCTCTCGCGCGAGGAGACTTTCGGGCCGGTCGCGCCGCTGTTCGAGGTGGCGTCGGACGAGGAAGCCGTGCGGCTCGCGAACGCGACGGAGTTCGGGCTCGCGGCGTATCTGTACACCCGTGATCTCGCGCGCTCGTGGCGCGTCAGCGAGGCGCTCGAGTACGGCATCGTCGGCGTGAACACCGGCCTCATCTCCACCGAGGTCGCCCCGTTCGGCGGCGTCAAGGAAAGCGGCATCGGGCGCGAGGGTTCGAAGTACGGAATCCTGGAATTCACCGAGATGAAATACGTCTGCGTCGGCGGCATATGACGGCGTGACATGGCGGCCCGCAATCAAGCCGCGTAGACTGCGGCTGCAGTGCTAGGACGGTTTCACGAAATCAGCGTCGAGACGCCCGACATCGCCGAGTCGGTGGCCTACTACGAGCGGCTCGGATTCACGCAGTGCGGCACCACCGACACGTGGTCGCATCCCTACGGCGTACTCACCGACGGCAAACTGTTCCTCGGACTGCACCAGTTCAAATTCCCGTCGCCGACGCTCACATACGTGCATGCCAACGTCGCGCAGCACGCGCACGCCATGGAGAAGCGCGGCATCGACCTCGCGTGGAAGCGCGTCGGTGAAGATTCGTTCAACGAAGTCGGCTTTCTCGACCCTTCCGGCCAGACGGTGCGGGTGCAGGAAGCGCCGACCCACTTCGCCGGTGAGCACGACACGCGTGAGACCTCGCTGTGCGGCGACTTCGCCGAGTACAGCCTGCCCGCCGGCGAGTTCGAGCCGATGCGCGAATTCTGGGAGCCGCTGGGCTTCGTCGCGATGGGCGAAAGCGACAACCCCTATCTGCGCATGTCGATGACCAGCGACCACATCGACCTCGCGGTGCATCGGCCACGCACGCTCGACCGGCCGATGCTGGTGTTCGCGGCCGCCGACATGGGCGAGCGCATCGACCGCCTGCGCGCGCTCGGCGTGCAGATGTCCGACGATCTGCCGCGCGGGCTCGACCCGCGCCACAGCGCGCTGCTCATCGCACCCGAGGGCACGGCGCTGCTGCTCATCAACGCGGTCGACTAACCAGCCTACGGCTTGCGCAGCAGCGCCATTCCGAACGCGAAGACGCCCAGGTTGACTGCGGCCAGCAGGAAGAACGGCGCGCCGCGCGACACCATGTCGTACAGCCAGCCGCCGAACGCGTTCGTGAACAGGATCGCGGCGGAGGCGCAGATGCCCGCGAGGCCGAACAGGGCCCCGCGCACGTCGCGCGGCGCCTCCTGCCCGAGCAGCGTCTGCCCCGCGATGATCGCCGCTATCTGGCCCGCGCCGAGCAGCACGGCCACGGCGGCCATGAGCCAGCCCTGCGTCGGATCGTCGAGGAACCCGCACAGTAGATAGGCCACGGCCGCGAGCAGCATCGCGCCGACGCCGAGCGCGAGCCGGTCGGCGCGGTCGAGCAGCATGCCGACGACCAGCGACGTCACCAGCCCCGCGACCATGGCCGCGACGAACGGCAGGCGGGCGCGCTCCGTGGCCTCGGCCATGCCGGCGCCGCGGTCGAGCCAGCCCTGCTGCAGGCGCAGCGACAGGAACGTACCCAGCACGACCCGATCGCCGAACGAGCCGAACTGCAGCAGGAATGCGAACCAGATGCGCCGGTTGCCACGCGCGGCCGCGAAGCCTTCGGCGAGGATGCGCCGCAGCTGCAGCGCCGGCGCGCTGTTGCTCGGGCTGCCGCGCTTGAGGCCCGCGAACACCACCGCGGCCGACAGCGCGCACAGCACCGCGGCGATGGCGAACGTGATGCGCCCCGCGGTCAGCTCATCGACGCCCCGCGCCGCGAGATACCGGGGCGTCCGGCCGAGCGCCATGACGAACACCGCCGCGCCGAGGCCCTGGAAGAAGCCCGCGAGCCCGACGAACCGGCCGCGCGAGCGCTCCTGCGGCGTATCGGCCAGCACCGTCCCTAACATGGTGCCGATGGCTGCCACGCCCACCGAGAAGAACAGCGCGCAACCGAACAGCTGCGGCACGGTGCGCGCCGCGGAATACAGCAGGAACCCCGCCGCCAGCCAGAGAAACCCGCAGGCGTAGACGGCGCGCCGCCCGATCTTGTCGGCCAGCGCGCCGAGCGGCGCGACCAGGCACAGCGCCAGCAGCTCGTTGGCGAAGTTGAGCGCCGACACCGTGCGTCCCTGCACCGCGTCCGGCAGGCCCAGGTTCGTGTGCAGCAGGTACGGCTGAAAGAAGCTGATCGTGGCGAACAGGCCGATCGTGACGAACGCCGCATATAGATAGGAGACCGCGTGCGACGGCCGGTAGCCCGGCGCGAGCAGGACGCCGGCGATGCGGTGCGCGGTCGGATCCTGTCCAGGCGGGTGGTTCACTGCGGCGGAATCATGCCACCTCCCTCGCGCGCGCGCCGGACCGACGTGCGGGCGCGCCGTTCCGCGCATGCATGCGGGTGCGATTGTGGGGATAATCTGCGCAACGCCGCCGACGGCTCCAACGATCACGGGGATTCCAATGATGCGTCTCGCAAGCGCGGCCTGTGCCGCAGCGCTGGTTTGTTTGTGCCTCGCCGCAGGTCCGACGGCCCGCGCCGACGAAGGCATGTGGCCGTTCCACGGCTTCCCGTTCGCGAAGGCGAACGAGACGCTGGGCACGAAGCTCGATCAGGCGTGGCTCGACCGCGTGCGTACCGCGACCATCCGCCTGTCGAACTGCACGGCGACGTTCGTGTCGGCCGACGGCCTCATCCTCACGAACCACCACTGCGTCGAATCCTGCCTCGCGGACCTCTCGACCAAGGACCAGAGCCTGGTCGAGGACGGCTTCATCGCGAAGACCCGCGAGGAAGAGAAGCGCTGCGAGAGCCAGATCGCCGACGTGCTCACCGACATGGAAGAAATCACCGCCAAGGTCGTCGCGGCCACCGCCGGCAAGGACGAGGCCAGCGCCAACGACGTCCGCAAGGCCACGCTCACGCAGCTCGAGCAGCAGTGCGAGGCGCAGTCCAAGCTCAAGTGCCAGACGGTCGACCTGTACGAGGGCGGCCAGTACTGGCTCTACAAGTACCGGCGCTATACCGACATTCGCATCGTGTTCGCGCCCGAGAAGAACATCGCGGGGTTCGGCGGCGACCCCGACAATTTCCAGTTCCCGCGCTGGTGCCTCGACATGGGCATCCTGCGCGCCTACGAGGACGGCAAGCCCGCCAGGCCAACTAACTACCTGCGCGTGAATTTCGCCGGGCCCAAGGCCGGCGACCCGGTATTCGTGTCGGGCCATCCCGGCTCCACCGACCGCCTGCTCACGCTGGCGCAGCTCAAGCTGCAGCGCGACGTCGATTACCCGCAGTGGCTGATGCGCAATTCCGAGCTGCGCGGCCGCGTGATCCAGTTCGCCGCGCAGAGCCCGCAGAACGAGCGCATCTCGGTCGACCTGCTCAACAGCATCGAGAACTTCATCAAGGTGCGCCGCAAGATGCTCGACGCCCTGCACGAGGACGCGCTGCTGGCGCGCAAGGGCGCCGAAGAGGCCGCGCTGCGCGCCCGGCTGCCCGCCGGCTCGGGCGATCCGTGGGCGGACATCGAGAAGGCGGTGGCCATCGAGCGCGCCACGTTCGTGCCACTCACCTACATCGAGACGGGCGCCGGCTTCCAGGGCCGGCTGGTCAACTTCGCGCGCACCCTGGTGCGCGGCGCGGCCGAGCGGGAACGCCCGAACACGGAGCGCTTCCGCGAGTACACCGACAGCGCGCTGCCGCGCATCCAGCAGCAGGTCGGCGCCGCCGTGGCTATCTACCCGGAGCTCGAGGAGCTGCGCCTCACCATGAGCCTGGAGCGCATGCGCGAATGGCTCGGCCCCGACCACGAGCTGGTGCGGCGCCTGCTGTCGAAGGAGTCGCCGGCCGCGCTGGCCAGGCGCGTCGTGACACAGACCAGGCTCGGCGACCCGGCCGTGCGCCTCGCCTTGTGGAAGGGCGGCAGCGCCGCGGTGAACGCGTCCGACGACCCGATGATCGCCCTGGCGCGGCTCATCGAGCCCGATGCGCGCGTGCTGCGCAAGCAATACGAGGACCAGGTCGAGGCGCCGCTGCAGGTGGCGAGCGAGAAGATCGCCAAGGCGCGGTTCGCCGCTCTGGGCACCAGCGTGTATCCGGACGCGACGTTCACCCTGCGCCTGAACTGGGGCACGGTGCAGGGCTGGAACGAAGACGGCAAGCCGGTGGAGCCGTTCACCAGGCTGTCGCGCGCGTTCGAGCGGGCCACCGGAGCCGAGCCGTTCCGCATTCCCGACAGCTGGCTGCGCGTGAAGGACAAGCTCGACATGTCGACGCCCTTCAATCTCTCGACCAACAGTGACATCGTCGGCGGCAACTCCGGCAGTCCGCTCATCAGCGCGAAGGGCGAGATCGTCGGCCTGATGTTCGACGGCAACATCCACTCGATCTCCGGCGCGTACTGGTTCGACACCGAGAAGAACCGCGCGGTGGCGGTGCATCCGGCGATCATCCGCGAGGCGCTGTCGAAGGTGTATGGGGCGGATGGGCTGATGAAGTCGCTGGGGGCGAAGTAGCGGGGAAGGAATGAGGAATGGGGACGGGAGCCATGGGTGGCTCCGGTCGCCGTCGCGGGGAAGAATGGGGACGGGAGCCGAGGGTGGCTTCGGTCGTCGTCGCGGGGAAGAATGGGGACAGGCACCATTTCCGAAGACGGAAATGGAGCCAGTCGCCTAGCTAATCAGGGGCGTGCCACGAGGCGGAATTGGATGCGCATCTCGTCGACCACGACGAGGGTGCCCATCGCCACGCTGAATGGCTTGAGCCCCAGATCCGACTGGCGCAGCGGGAATTCGCCCGTCGCGGTCAGCGTGCCGTCGGCGCGCTGCACCGCGACCGGCACGCGCAGCGCGTGGGTCTGCCCCTTGAGCGTCACCTCGACGCCTACGTCGTAGCCGTCGCTCGCCGGCTGCACGTCGGTGGCACGCAGCCGGATGGCCGGGTGGTTGGCGCCGTCGAGCAGCGCCTCCGAGAGCAGGTTCTTGCGCGTGCCGTCGCGCGCGGCCTGCGGCACGTTGGGCGGAAAATCCGCGCCGGCGCGCTCGCGCATCGCGGGCTCGTCCACCGTCAGCTCGTTCACGGGGAAGCTCACGTCGAAGCGCGTCGCGAGCGGATCGTCGGTGACGTAGACCGAGCCCGTGAGCTGATGGGACGCGATCACGTGGTTGTGGCCCAGCTTTGCCATCGCCCCGCCGCGATAGACGAGGATCTGCAGCAGCGACTCCTCGCCGACCACCTTGTATTCGCGCGCGCCGGCGGGAATGCCCGGCGTTTCGGGCGTGGCCGGCGTGGCCGGCGTGCCCGGCGCGGTCTGCGGTGCCGGCGGACTTGTCTGACAGCCCACCGTCCCCAGGAACAGCATTCCCAACAACCCGCAGCCGGCCAGTCCGACCGGGAACCGCGACCGCCTCCCCAATGTACTCACGGGCGATGTACTCATGAACGTTCCTTTGGCCTTCGGCTTTGACCCACACCCATCGCAACGGCTAGCTTACCGGCATGAGTTTCCGCAACACCACCCGCGAATGGGGCACGCTGTCGAAGGCGCTGCATTGGATCATCGTGCTGCTGATCATCACGCAGTGGACCATCGCCCAGCGCGCCGATGCGCTGCCGAACGGGCTCGCGAAGCTCCAGGCACTCGCGTGGCACAAGTCTTTCGGCATGACCGTGCTGATGCTCGCCATCATCCGGTTGGTATGGCGCTGGCTCAATCCGGTTCCCACCCTGGAGGGGGTCACGAAGGCGTGGGAGCGCGCGCTCGCGCACATCTCGCACTTCCTGCTGTACGCGCTGCTGTTCGCGATGCCGCTCACCGGCTGGATGATGTCGTCGGCGAAGAACTACCCCGTGAGCTGGTTCAACCTCTTCCAGTGGCCCGACCTCGTGCAGCCCGGCGAACCGCTGTTCCACCGCATGCACGACCTGCATCACCTGTTGTTCAACGTGCTGGTGGCGGTGGCGCTGCTGCACATCGGTGGCGCGCTCAAACACGCCCTGATCGACAAGAACGACGTGCTCAAGCGCATGCTGCCGTTCGGCGGAGCCGACCCAAAATGACTAACTACCTAGCCGCGCTGGCGCTGCTGGCGCTGGGCGCCGGCACGGCCTGTGCCGACGACAAGTCCGCGCCCGCGCGCCCCATGGCCCAGGCCACGGCCAGGCCCGCCGCAGCGCAGCCGGCCGCGAGCCCGGCGTCCGCCGCCGCGCCGGCCGCCGGCGCCGCCGTCAAGCGACTCACGCAGAAGCCGAATACCGGCAGCCTCACGTTCACCTTCGAGCAGGCGGGCGCGGCGAATCACGGCTCGTTCAAGCAGTTCGAGACCGTGCTGAGCTACGACGAGCAGAACCCCGCCGGCAGCTCGCTGCGCGTCACCGTGCAGATGGCCTCGCTCGACACCCGGGACAAGGATCGCGACACTTCGCTCGCGAGCGCCGAGCTGTTCGATACGCTGAAATTCCCCACGGCGACGTACGTCGCCGCCTCGCTCGCCAAGCGCGCGAACGGCGGGCTCGAGGCCGTCGGCAAGCTCACCCTGCGCGGGGTCACGCGGGACCTGCGCATACCGATCACGCTCGAGAGCACCGCGGATGGCTACGAGCTCACCGGCGAGACGGCCATCAAGCGGCTCGACTACGGCGTCGGCCAGGGCGAGTGGCAGTCCACCGAGTGGGTGGGCAACGACGTGAAGCTCGCGTACCGGGTGCCGCTGGTCGCAGCCGGCCCGGCGCCGCCGAAGTAGCACCCGATGCGGTTGTTCACCACCATGCGCCGAGTGTGGATCGGCGTGACGTTCGCCGTGGGTGCATTGTCCATCTACCCGGCAACCATCGGTCTCACGAGCTGGTGGTGGCCCGGGGTCGCGCTGGTGCTGTGCGCGGTGTTCGTGCTCGAGCCGCTGCTGCTCACCTGGGAGCTGCGCAAGCGCGGCGAGGAGCTGCAGATCTCCGACGTCGGCGTGCTGCGCCGGCTGGCGCGCGGCGACAGCGAGTACGTGCGCTGGAGCGAGCTGCGCGAGGTGTCCATCGTGGTGACGCAGGGCGTGAATTTCAGCGAGGAATATTTCTACGTGCTGGCGGGCGCGGGTTCCACGGGCGTGCTCGTCGGCCAGCGGCTCGCGGTGCGGCACGACCTGCTCGCGCACCTGGCCAAACTACCGGGCTTCGATCACCGCGCCATCGAGATGGCGATGGCCTCGCCCGTGAACCAGCGCCTGCTGCTGTGGCAGGCGAAGCCCATCGAGGGCGAGGCGGTGGTGCTGCCGGGCGACCCCGCCCTGCGCGGCGACGTGGCGCCGCGCCTGCATTGACGTGCGGCGCCCGTTCATCGGTCGCCAGATCGCGCGCCGCCAGCTCCCGCAACGACCCGCCGGCTAGAACGCGCTGCCGTCCCGGCGCGTGAACGGCACGGCTGCGTCGTCGCCATGGAACACCAGATCGACGTCCGGGTAGAACGCCATGTCCCGCGGATCGCGGTTGCTGACCTCGAGATATACCGCCGGCACGCTGCCGCGGTTGAGGAGCTGATGCCCGTCACCGGTCTTGCCATCGGCCGACGCGGGAAAGCCGGCGCACATGCCGGGCCCGAGCACCTGCTCGCCCGCGTCCGTCTTCAACACCACCTCGCCGCTCAGCACGAACACGAATTCGTCCTCGTGCGTGTGCCAGTGGCGCATCGACGATTCCTTGCCGGGCGCGAGCGTCGTGTGATTGATGCCGATCCTCGTGAGCCCCACCGCGTCGCCGAGCGCGCGCTTCTCGCGCGGCAGGACGCGCGACCGATACGGCTCGGGGTAGCCGGTCGAGTTGCGCGCGGTCAGCGACAGCGGATCGAGCGCGGGTTTCTTCATGCTCATGTGCATTGACCCTCGGATGACTGGATGAGAGTGTACCGGCATGCCGCAGATGTTCGATGACGTCGGGGAAATCGTCGAGGAGGCGCTGCGGCGCGTGGGCAGGAGGGTGGTGCTGGCGCTGCCCTTGGGAATCGGCAAGCCGAATCTCATCGCGAACGAGTTCTTCCGGCGGGCGCGCGCCGACCCCACGCTCGACCTCACCATCTTCACCGCGCTGTCGCTGCGCAGGCCCACGGGCTCGAGCGACCTCGAGCGTCGCTTCGTCGAGCCGCTGGCGGCGCGCATCTTCGGCAACTACCCGCAGCTCGACTACCTCGAAGCCGTGCGCACGAGCCGCATGCCGCCGAACGCGCGGGTCATCGAGTTCTTCTTCGAGCCGGGATCGCTGCTGAATTCCTCCGACGCGCAGGCACACTATCTATCGGCCAACTACACGCACGTCGCCCGCGAGCTGCTGCATCGCGGAGTCAACGTGCTGGCGCACGTGGTGGCCAGGCGCGCCGTCGGCGGAGCCACCGAGATCAGCCTCGGCAGCAATCCCGACGTCACGGTGGACCTGCTGCCCGACATCGCGCGCCTGCGCGCCACGGGGAAGCCGGTGGTACTGATGGGCCAGGTGCATCGCGAGATGCCGTTCATGCTGGGCGCGGCCAACGTCGGGGCCGACACCTTCGACCTGCTGCTCGACCATGCGCGCTTCGACCACGACCTGTTCGCGCCGCCGAATCCCGCGCTGTCGACGGTGGATCATGCCATCGGACTGCACGCCAGCGCGCTGGTGCGCGACGGTGGCACGCTGCAGATCGGCATCGGCGAGCTCGGTGACTCCATCGTGTACTCGCTGCTGCTGCGCCACCAGCAGAACGAGGCCTGGCGCCGCGCGTTGGCCGACGCCCGCACCGAGCGCGCCGCGGCCGTCATCGACGCGCTCGGGGGACGCGAGCCGTTTTCCACGGGGCTGTTCGGCGCGACGGAGATGTTCGTCGACCAGATGCTCGACCTGTATCGCGCCGGCATCCTGCGCCGCCGCGTCCACGACTATCTACCGCTGCAACGCGCGCTGGCGGCGAATGGCTCCAACCCGCGCGTCGACGAGTCGCTGCTCGAAGCCATGCTGGCCGCGGGCGCCGGACCAAT
>JBIOZI010000357.1:0-10071 GCA_044871085.1 Steroidobacteraceae bacterium
CATTTGTTACAAAGAAATGAGGAATGTCCCCATTATCCGTCGTGGCAACATAGCGGCTCTCGACGTCAAGGAGCCCCCCATGAGGAAAGCCACGCAGACCGCCGGGTGGTTAGTCGCCGGCATCGCCACCGTGGTCTTCGCCAAAGATCCGCCCGCGAACGCACCGGTTGTCGCGCCCGATCCGCGCGCCGTCGAGCTCATCCGCGAGCTCGGTCTCGTCGAAGGCGCGCCGCTGCGCGATCAGCCGGGCTGGAAGACACCGCGCCGCATCGTGCTGTCCGCGGCGGGTCCGTACAACCCTTCCTCCCCCGAATCCATGAAGGCCATGCAGGCGGTGGCGCCGGGCGTCGAGCTGGTGGTGACGCGCAATGCCGAGGAGATGATCGCGAATGCCGCGACCGCGGACGCGCTGCTCGGCGTCGACGGGCTGGTGTGCGACCAGCGCGTGCTCGACGCCGGCAGGAAGGCGCGCTGGATCGGCATCTACTCCGCCGGCGTCGAGGAATGCCTCGGCCGGAAGGGGCTCGATCGAGCCGGTCTCACCGTCACGAACATGCGCGCCGTCGCCGGTCCGGTCATGGCCGAACACACCATCGGCCTCATGTTCGCGCTGTCGCGCTCGCTTCAGGTGTCGATCGCGCGCCAGGCGACGGGCGAGGGATGGAGCAACAATTTCGCCGGCGCGCGGCCGCAGGCGCTCGCCGGCAAGACGCTGCTGGTGGTGGGCCTCGGCGGCATCGGCACGGAGGTGGCCAGGCGCGCGCACGCGCTCGGCATGACGGTGATCGGCACGCGCGCCAGCTCGCGCGACAAGCCCGACTTCGTGAAATACGTCGGCCTGTCGAACGAGCTGCCGGAGCTGATCGGCCAGGCGGACGTGGTCGTGGCGGCGCTGCCGCTGGTGCCCGCGACCACCAACCTCTTCGACGCCAAGCTGTTCGCGCGCATGAAGAAGAATGCTTTTTTCATCAATGTCGGCCGCGGCGGCAGCGTGGTTACCGACGACCTGGCGAAGGCGCTCAACGACGGCGTCATCGCGGGCGCGGGGCTCGACGTCACCGAGCCCGAGCCGTTGCCGAAGGATCACGCGCTCTGGAAGGCGAAGAACATCATCGTCACGCCGCACATGTCGGCGCAGTCCGATCTCGGCCAGTCGGCGCGCGAGCTGATCCTGCGCGAGCAGGTGCGGCGGTTCGCCGCCGGCGACAAATTGCTCGCGATTGTCGATTTCAAAAAGGGTTACTAGCGTGGCCTCTGTCCGTACGCTTTGCCCCTTTGCCTGGCTCGCGGTGTTCTCCGCGCTCGCGGGGTGTGCTGCTCCGGCCAGGGTGAGCCACGGCGACGAGGTGTACGTCGTCGCGGAGTTCTGCCGACCACGGATTTCGGACGCGCAGAGCGAGGTGTTGCGTTACGAAACCTTCGGGCGCGAGCTGGCCGACACCAACTCTCTGATGGAAAGTGGTCGCACGACACTGGGCCAGCCGGTTTACTGGACGCTGTTGGGGGCACCGAAAGAAGTGCGCTACCTGGTCGTCGGAGCGCGTGGAACACCCCAGGCGGTGCTGCGGATTCCTTCCGAAATCTCCGCAACCGAATGGTCGCCGTGGTGGGCACCGGATTACGTGAGCACGCAGCCCGAGCTGGCACGCTTGCTGTTTCAAGATGCGAAGTCGAACGAGCGCGCCGCGCCTCCCGCCGATGCGCCGCGCGTGCGTTTGCGCATCATGTCATTCCGGGAATTCTACGAGGTCGATACCGAGGCCCACGAGCGCGGCGGCGCGCGAGGCCTGCCCGGCTGCTGATGCCTATCTACCACCCGCGTACAGCTTCGTGAGCCGGTAGAGGAACTCGCGCCCCTCCAGCAGCGTCTGCACGCGGATGCGCTCGTTGAGCCCGTGCGCGTTCGACGTTGCGCCGTCGCCGAGCATGCCGGAGACGCCGTAGGTCGGAATGCCCGCGGGCGTGAGGAATCGGCCGTCGGTCGCGCCCGAGGACATGATCGGGATCACCGCGACGCCGGGATACATCTCGTGGCTCAACGCTTCGATGGGCCCGATTACCGTCTTGGACAGCGGCGGCGGCGCGCCGGGAGTCTCGGGCGGCGCCTGGAATTCCACCGACACCTCGGGGTCCCCGATGACGCGCACCAGCTCGTCGCGGATGTCGCTTTGCTTGTGTCCCGGGAAGATGCGGCAGTTCACGTTGGCGGTGGCGCGCTGCGGCAGCGCGTTGGGCGCATGACCACCCTGGATCTGCGTGGCCACGCAGTTGGTGTGCAGGATAGCGTTGGCGGAAGGGTCCTTGCGCAGCCGCTCGCCGGCGGCGGCGTCATTGGTCCGTGCGAGCGCGACCATGTCGGCGCCTTTCTCGCCCCCTTCGATGAGGCCGAACTTCTCGAAGTAGGCGCGCGTGGTGTCGTTGAGCTCGATCGGGAACGAATACGCCTCGAGCTTCGCGAGCGCCCGGTTGAGCCGGTAGATGGCGTTGGTGGGCGTGGGCCGCGAGGAGTGCCCGCCTTCGTCCGAAGTGGTGAGCGTGAAGTCCTGGTACACCTTTTCCGCGGCGAGCACCGCCACGTAGCGGTATACGCCGGTCTTCTGGTCGTAGCGTCCGCCGCCGCCCTCGTTGAGCGCGAACCCGGCGTCGATGAGATCGCGGTGATGCGCGACGAGATACTTCACGCCGTTGAACACGTTCGGCGTTTCCTCGCCGCAGGTGAGCGCCAGCTTGATGGTGCGCTTCGGCCGGTACTTCTCGCGCGCGAAGCGCGCCATCGAGTCGGTGAAGACCGCGGCCATGGCCTTGTCGTCCGACGAGCCGCGCGCGTAGAAGAAGCCGTCCTCCTCGACCAGTTTGAACGGATCGCGCTTCCAGTCCTCGCGCTTCGCCTCGACCACGTCGATGTGTGCGAGCAGCAGCAGGGGCGCGAGGCTGGCATCCGTGCCGGGCAGCCAGGCGACGAGGTTGCCCTGCTTGGGCCAGCCCTCGGGCACGATGACCTGCATCTGCGATTCGGGGAAGCCCGCCGCCGCCAGGCGCGCCTTCATCGCATTCGAGGCGTCGGTGCACGAGCCCACCGACAGCGTCGTGTTGGTCTCGACCAGCTCACGGTACAGCGCGCGAAACTCCGTCTCGCCGGCGCGCGCCTGTTTGGAGGCGGCGGTCTGCCGGCTGGCCGTGATGTCGGCGGCGGAGGCGTGGGCGGCCAACAGAGCCGTTGCGAGCAGGGCAATGGTGCGCATGATGGGTTCTCGGGAGCGGGAGCGCAGTGTTACACGTGCAGCGCGGCCGTCAACGTACGGCGAGCTCCTTGTAGAACACCACCGTGCTGCAGAACGGACCATCCGGCAACAGGGCGTACTTGGGGATCGTGCCGACGCGCTGCCAGCCGCTGCGCTCGTAGAGCCGTTCGGCGTCCGCGCTGGCGGTGTCGAGCACCAGGACGGTTTTCCCGGCTGCCTGCGCGGCGCGTTCCGCCGCGGCGAGCACCGCCGCGCCGACGCCCAAGCGGCGCGCGCGCCGGTGCACCAGCATCTTGGCGATGTCGGCGCGGTGCGGCTGGTTCTCCGGCTCTGCCCACACGGCCTGCGCCGTGCCGAGCACCGCGCCGTCCGCGTCCTCGGCGACCACCAGTGCCCGTTCGCCGCGCTCGATGCTGGCCGCCACTGCGTGCCAGAAGCTCTGCGCCTTGGCGCGCGTCATCGGGTGCATGAAGCTCACCGAGGCGCCGCCCTCGACGCAATCTATGAGCACGTCGCACAGGCCCGCGAGCTCGCGCGCTCCGACCGAACGCAATTGCCGCACCGTGAATCCGTTCATGAGGCCACCGACAGTTGCCAACGTCGACTCGATGTTCGATTGTTCAGGTCCGCCATTCGTCGCGGCACGAGGAGGTACAGCGTGTTGTTCATGGTCATCGAAACTTTTCGGGACAATGACATGATCCCGGTGTATCAGCGGGTTCGCGACGACGGCCGTTCGATTCCGGAAGGGCTCGAGTATATCGATAGTTGGGTCGAGCCGAGCTTCGCGCGCTGCTTTCAACTCATGAAATGCAACGACTTGCGGCTGCTCCAGGAATGGGTGCTGCGCTGGCGTGGTGCGGGCGTGGCCTTCGAGATCGTGCCCGTCGTGACGAGTGCCCAGACGCGGGAAGTGGTCGCGCCGCATCTGAGTGCGATGCCGTGAAAAAAGAAAGTCAGGGTGCGGTCCCGCGGGCCGATGAGATGAACCGCCGCGACTTCCTCGCTGGGGCCGGCGGGGTGGCGGGCGTGACGCTGGCCGGCGGGGACGCCGCGTTCGCGGCCGCGGGGTCCACCGCGGCTACCAAGCCCGTGAACCTCGCCATCGTCGCGACGCCGAGCGGCTCGCATGTTTCCGCGGACACCCGTCTGCATTCATTGAACAGCGACGTCGTCCCGGGCAGCTCGGCCGATCCCGCGCAGCGCGCCTTCGGCACGGCGCCGGAAACGGGCCCGCAGTGGGCGCAGTACGACTGGAGCCAGCCCGTCTCGACCAACGCCATCGAGGTGTACTGGTGGGACCGGCATTGGGGCATCGCGCTGCCTGAGTCCTGCCGCCTGCTGTACTGGGATGGCGCCGCATTCGTGCCCGTCGCCAACGCGCGCGGCTTCGGTCTCGACGCCAACCGGTTCAACCGCACGGAGTTCGACGCGGTGACCACGACCCGCCTGCGGCTCGAGGTCACCGGCGCGGCGGACAAATCCATCGGCATCCTGCAGTGGCGCGTGTGGAGCGTGGGCGCGGTGCCGGCGTTCGCGCCCGTGGTCGAGGCGGGCGTCGACCGCACCGTGGTGCTGGGGGGCGATACCTATCTACTCGGCCGCGCGGCCTGGCTCGAGCGGCGGCGCGGGGACGCCGCGCGCTGGACCAAGGTGTCCGGCCCGGGCGCCGTCACGTTCGCGGACGCGGCCGCGCCGCAGACCTCCGCGCGCGTCTCCGTGCCGGGCGACTACGTTTTGCAGCTCTCGGCACGGGGCGCCGGCACCCACACGCGCTCCACGCTGCACCTGCGCGCCGAGCCGCCGCCGCCCAAGGACCGCCTCGACGTGGTGTACACCACTCCCTATGCGCTGACCGACGGGCTGTGGCAGGAGCGCGCGAAGGCGCTCATCGTGCACTGGATACCCCACTGCGTGCGCTACTGCGAGCGCACCGATCTCACCATCGGCGAGGGCGGGCTCGACAATTTCATCGAGGCCGCGAAGGCATTGCGCGGCGAGCCGCACGGCAGGCACAAGGGCTACGTGTTCTCGAACGCCTGGGTGCACCAGACCATCGAGTCGATGTGCATCGCGCTGATGATCGACGCGCAGGGCGATGCCGACATCCGCGCCGCGCAGGCGCAGATGCGCGCGACGCTCGAGAAGTGGATCCCCATCGTGCTCGCCGCTCAGGAGCCCGACGGCTATCTACAGACCGCGTACACGCTGGCTGACCGCAAGAGATGGCCGTCGCGCTGGAACCCAGGCAATCGCGGCGACCACGAGGGCTACGTCGCCGGCTACTTCATCGAGTCCGCGATCAACCACTTCACGCTGACCGGCGGCAAGGACCGCCGCCTCTACGACGCCGCGAAAAAGCTCGCGGATTGCTGGGTGGCGAACATCGGACCGGGAAAGAAGGCGTGGTTCGACGGACACCAGGAGATGGAGCAGGCGCTGGTGCGCTTCGGACGTTTCGTGAACGACATGGAGGGCGGAGGCGATGCGTACATCGCGCTGGCGCGGTTCCTGCTCGAATCGCGCCAGGGTGGCTCGGAATACGACCAGAGCCATCTGCCGCCGCAGCAGCAGTACGAGGCGGTGGGCCACGCGGTGCGCGCGGCGTATTCGTATTCGGCCATGGCGGACATCGCCGCCGAGACGCACGACCGCGACTATCAAAGCGCCGTGCGCTCCGTGTGGGACAACCTCGTGAACCGCAAGTACTACGTCACCGGTGGCATCGGCAGCGGCGACACGGCCGAGGGCTTCGGCGCGGACTACGTGCTCGGCAACGATGCCTACTGCGAGTCGTGCTCGAGCTGCGGCGTCGTGTTCTTCCAGTACAAGCTCAATCTCGCGTACCACGACGCGCGCTATGCCGATCTGTACGAAGAGACGCTGTACAACGCGCTGCTGGGTGCCACCGACTTGGGCGGCCGCAACTTCTGCTACACGAATCCGCTCGTCAACACCGAGCGCGCGGCCTGGCACGTGTGCCCGTGCTGCGTGGGCAACCTGTCGCGCACGCTGCTGATGGTGCCGACCTGGACGTACGCCAGGGATGCGCAGGGCGTGTACGTGAACCTGTTCATCGGCAGCCGCGTCGACGTGGGCGAGATCGCCGGCACCCGCGTGGAGATGGTGCAGCGGACGCGCTATCCCTGGGATGGCGCGCTCGATATCCAGGTGAATCCCGCGCAGCAGCGGCGCTTCACCGTCTACGTACGCGTCCCCGACCGTGCCACCAGCGCGTTGTATGCGGCCACGCCGGCGGTGCGCGGCTTCGCGGACCTGCGCGTGAACGGCGAGCCCTTCGAGGCGCGGGTCGTGAATGGATATCTGCCGGTCACGCGCGAATGGCGGCAGGGCGATCGCATCGCGCTCACGCTGCCGATGGTGCCGCAGCGCGTCGCTGCCGATGAACGCATCGCGGCCACGCGCGGCAAGGTGGCGTTGCGCTACGGCCCGCTGCTGTACAACGTCGAGCTCGCCGACCAGCCGCGACTCGACCGGGCGCTGGGCAAGGCGCCGCTGACTGCCCGGTGGCGCGCCGATCTGCTGGGTGGCGTCGTGGTGCTCGAGGGCGAATGGGACGATGGCGCGCCACTCACCGCGGTGCCCAACTACGCGCGCATGAACCGCGGCGAGATCAGCGCGCGCGAATACCCCACCGAGAAGCCGCTCGACAAGGTGTACTCACAGGTCTGGATCAGGGCCTGAACCAACGAACAGGGTCATTGGTCCGAGGCGCCGCCTTCGTCGGCCACCCGCTTCCCGAGCCGCGCGCGCGCCGCCGCTGCGTATTCCGCGCAGGCCTTGGCATCGCGTAACGGATCGACACGCGAGTCCTGCGTGCGCGCCGCGAGCTTTGCATCGAGGTCGATCTGCTCCGGGTGCGGAACCAGCAGGATGCCGCATTCGAGCGCCGCCACCGTCGCGATGGACCGCTCGAACCGCGCCAGGTCGTTGGGCGGCGGCGCCTTCGAAAAGAGGAAATCCGGTGCCGAGACGGCGTTGAGGCTGTCCGCGTAGACCACGGCGAAACACTGGTCGCGCTCACAGGCCGTCCAGCTCCAGGTGGTGCCGCCGGGCGTATGGCCGGGCGTGAAATGCGCCGTGATCCGCAGCGCGCCGACGCGCAGGATCTCGCCATCTTTCAGCCCGCGGACGGCCGCTACGACCGGAAACGCGTTGTGTTCGACTCCGAAGGCGAACTGCGGATCGTCCTCGGTGGGGCCGCCGCGCTCGAGCGCGCGTTTCGCGGCGGGACTCGCCGCCACCTGCGCGCCGCTCGCGCGCTGCAGGGCGGCGATGCCGCCGGCGTGGTCATAGTGCGTGTGCGAATTGAGGATGAGCTTCACATCCTTCAGCCGAAAGCCGAGTTTCTCGATGTTGGCCGCGATGACCGGCGCCGACTGCGGCAGACCGCCGTCGATGAGGACGTGGCCGCCCTTCGACGTGATGAGGATCGACGACAGCCCCTGCGTGCCGACGAACCAGGTATCGCCGTACACCTTGAACGGCGCGCGCGGTGCGTTCCACGCCTCGCAGCGGTCGCAGATGTGGGGCGCATCGGCGGCCAGCGCCGCGCCGGTGGCCTGCGTGGCGCAGGCGATGCAAACGAACGCGGCAAACAACTTCCACATGGCCGGGTGTCTCGAAGGCGATTGGAATCGCTACGATGAATTCGCACGACCGGCGCGTCAACCCTCCACGGCCCGTTCCACGTCATGGGACCCGGCACTCGCAGGGCGTCAGTGCGCGCGCTGGGTTTTCCCCGATGGCACTGGTTCACGGATTGAAGATTGTTCGAGTGGCGAGCGCGATTTGCGGCAAGTCCCGCGATCCCGAGCCGATAGCCGCGCAGCGGACGACCGACAGCCCGCGCGTTTCAGCTTTCGCTTAAGGGTATGCGCAAAAATCATATTCGTAGTCGCGTCACCGGCTGGGTACACAAGATCGCGCCGCGCTATTGGCTCCTCGCGGGCCTCGCCATCGGCACCTTCGTGCTCGCCAATCCTTTTCCCGGGCTGTGGAGCAACGGCACGGGCCAGGCGATTCACTATCCACCGGTAGCCTGGCCGGCGGCGCCCGGCGATTGGAAGCCCTATACGCGCTTCGGCCATGCAATCGCGGACCCGCGCACGCAGGATCCGTCCAACGGCGGCACCGCTCCGCAGAACTACGTCAACATCTCCTCGTCGTGCTCCGACAAGAGCGCCCCCAGTACCTACTACTATCTACATCGTGGCGCCACCGCCGCGGATGACGTGCTGATGTTCCGCTGGCGCGTCGAGCAGCCCGCGCACAACTACGCCACGGGTCCGAGTCCCGGTAATTATTCCAGCAGCAGCCCGTGGAGCTCCGCGCAGTGGACCGTGCTGTTCGATCTCGACGGTTCGGGTTATCGCACGCTCGCGGCGCATCTCAACGGCTCTTCGGGCTCGCCGGCCGAGCCCGTGGACATGCTGGTCGGCATCTGGAGCCGGATGGCGAACCAGTCGATCGACTACGCCGATCCGAACGTGCGCGTGCTCGCGCACAACCCGACCGCGTTCGTCGGCCCCGGCAACCGGCTGATGAACTTCCACGGCTCGCTGAGCCCCGACGAGAGCTGGCCGAACGGCAGCGCGGAGACACAGTGGGACTACGGCACCACGCGCGCGACGCTGGTTACGTCGAGCCCCTGCGTCGAGTATTTCATCGATTACCAGATTCCCGTCGCGATGCTCGACGCCAGCGGAGCCGGGGGTCCGAAGATCACCCGTGATACGCCGATTGCCCTGTTGTTCTGCACGGCGAACAGCCTGAGCAATCCGTTTCAGAAAGACTGCGCGATCAATCGCCAGTGGAATGCGGATGCCAGCGCACCGGCGCCGTTCGGCGACTACCTGTCGTTCAACAAGGCCGACCCGTATCGGCAGCCGATCGTCGCGTCGATCACCGCGACGCCGCCCGCGAGCTGTCCTGGCAGCTATACGCTCAATGCCAGGGTGCAGGACGCGCTGGCGGTGCGCAACGGCGTCGTCGTGCCGACGGTCAAGGCGGTGAAGTTCTTCTACTGGCGCGATCGCGACGGTGACGGAACCGCGACCGCGGGCGATTCCGGCAGCGCGTGGACCGCGATCGCCGGCACCCCGGCGCTCGTGGCGGGCACGCTGAACTCCTGGTCCGGAAGCTGGGACGCGACCGCTTTGCCGAAGGGCAAATATCTCGTCGGCGCGCAGGCCGTCGACGACAACTCGGCCGTCGACGACGGAATGACGCCCACCGGCGTCGACAACCGCACCTTCTCCTATCTACCTGGGGACGCGGACAACGAGATCTACGTCGGCGGAGCCTGGAAGGGCGGCCAGCAGGCGCTGTTCCCCGGCCACTCGCCGGCGCAGGCGCCGGGCACGACCGAAGACTGGTTCGGCAATCCGGATGTGACGGGCACACAGGTGGCGGTGGTCGGCACGGCCATCAACGCCTGCGGCATCGCGCCGACGCTCACGCTGTCGGCGAGTCTGGCGAGTGTCGCGGCCGGCGGCACGGTTGCATTCACGCTCACGATTGCGAACCCGGGCGCGAATGCCAATGCGATCACGGTGGATTCGGTGTCGGACGTATTGCCGCCGGGCTTCGCCTACGTGAACGGCAGCGCGTCGGGCAGCGGCGGCTTGCCATCGATCAATCCGACGATCGCCGGCCAGACGCTCACCTGGACGCTCGGCGCGCCGCTGTCGCTGTCTCCCGGCGCGAGCGCGACACTCGCCTTCGACTCCACCTCGGGCAGCGTCGCGGGCCGGTACTCGAGCACCGCGGCGGCCGGCACTTCGTTCGGCGCGCTCGCGAGCGCGCC
>JBIOZI010000358.1:0-9991 GCA_044871085.1 Steroidobacteraceae bacterium
ACCTCATTTCATTCACTCGACATGGACGGTGGACCACTGAGGTTCGGCACCAATTGGCGGTTTGGGGCCAATCCCCATTCCCATACGGGGTGCTACTTACCCGGAGTACGGGCTTCTCATTTCGCGCACGCGACGTTGCATCCGCCCGCCCGCGGATGCGAACGCCCGCAACGTCGCCGGTGCGCCGGGACGGCATCATGGCCGAGATGTCGGCCGCGCCCCCAGCCCCCCGGAAAACCATTCATCCGCTGCGCGATGCGCTGCTCGCGGGGCTCATCACATTCGTCACCTCCGCCGTCGGCCTCTCCATCGTCTACGTGAAGGCGAGCGAGGCGCAGCTCAGCGCTCTGCGCCGCGAGATGCTGCAGCTCGCGCGCACGACGGCCGCGAACGTCGACGGGGACCTGCACCGCACGCTCGTGTCCCCGTCCCAGCAGGGCAGCCCCGAGCACGAGCGCGCGCTCGAGCCGCTGGTGCGCATGCACCGTTCTGCGCGCGACGTGTGGTTCGTGTACACGGGGATCCTGCGGGACGGCCGGATCTATTGGATCCTCGACAGCTCGTATCGCTATCGCATGCCCGGCAACGACGCACCATACGATCCCATCATGACGCGCTATGCGAACAGCAATGCCGTGCTGGAGCGGGTATTTCGCAACGGCGAGGAATATGCGGACACGAAGCCGCGCCTGATCGACGGCCACTCTTACATGAGCGCCTTTGCGCCAATCCACGATCGCGCCGGGCTCGTGGTGGGCATGCTCGGCCTCGACATGGCGCTCGATTCGCGCGACGCGAGCGTGGAAACCTTTCGCCGCTCGTTCTATGTCGCGCTCGTCGTGGTGCTGTTGCTGTCGATCGGCGCAGGCGCGGTCGCACACCGCCTGAGGAAATTCGCGGCCGCGATCATCACGAAGGTACGCGAGGCGCGCGCGGACGCCGAACGCAGCGCGGCCGCGGCGCAGAGCGCGGCGCGCGCCAAGGCTTCTTTCCTGGCGATGATGAGCCACGAGATCCGCACACCGATGAACGGCATCCTAGGCGTCGCCGACCTGCTGCGCACCATGGCGCCGAGCAAGGAACAGAAGCGGTTGCTCGACATCCTCACCTCGAGTGGCGGCTCGCTGTTGCGGATCATCAACGACATCCTCGACTTCTCGAAGATGGACGCCGACCGGCTCGAGTTGCACGCGCGGCCGTTCGAGTTGCGCGCACTGACGGACGAGCTCGAGCACCTGCTCGCGACGCCGGCACGGGCTAAAAACGTCGGCTTCACCATCGAGCTCGATCCGGCGCTCCCCGCCGGAGTCAGCGGCGACCGGCAGCGTCTTTCGCAGGTGCTGCTCAACCTCGGCACCAATGCGGTCAAGTTCACCGATCACGGTGAGGTGCGGTTGACCATTCGTGCGCTCGATGTCGACGCCGAGACCGCCCGCATGGAATTCTCCGTCAGCGACACGGGTATCGGCATGGATCCGGAAGCGCTCGCGCGTCTCTTCACGCCGTTCACGCAGTTCGCCGTCGCGCAGCGTCATCGCGGCGGCGGCACCGGCCTCGGGCTGGTGATCGCGCAGAAGCTCGTCGGCCTCATGGGCGGCGAGATCACGGTGCAGAGCACGCACGGCAAGGGCTCGAGATTCACCTTCGCGATCGAGCTGCCGGTCGCAAGAGTTTCGGGCGTGACCGCCACGGTCATGGCACTGCGCCTCGAATCGCTCCGGGTGCTCGTGGCGGAGGACAACGCGGTCAATCAGACCATCGTCGCGGCGATGCTGCGGTCGCTGGGCCATCGCGCGACGCTGGTTTCGACCGGCCGTGCCGCCCTCGACGCACTGTCGCGCGATGAATTCGACCTCGTGCTCATGGACTGCAACATGCCGGAGCTGGACGGCCTGGAGGCCACGCGCCTGCTGCGCGCGGGCAACTCGGGTGCGCTCGATGCCCGCATCCCGGTCATCGCGCTGACGGCCAATGCGATGGAGGGCGACCGCGAAAACTGCCTCGCGGCGGGCATGAACGATTTCGTGGCGAAGCCGGTGACGATCGCGACGCTGCGCCAGGCGATCGAGCGGTCGCGCGGCACGCAAAGAGCCGAGAAATCCGGTCTCGGGTGAGCGGGCGGCACGATGGCCGCCTGCCAGGCTGAAACAGAACTGCCCTTCGTCTGCCGCTTCAGCCACCGTCCTCCGCTTTTTTTACGGAATGTGGCGCTCCGAGTGCGTGCGGCGCGGCGGCGGGCATCCGGGCCGGGCTAGCTACGGGTTTCACCGGGATTGCGCACTTCTCGTGTTATAAA
This sequence comes from Steroidobacteraceae bacterium, assembly GCA_044871085.1. Taxonomy (GTDB): domain Bacteria; phylum Pseudomonadota; class Gammaproteobacteria; order Steroidobacterales; family Steroidobacteraceae; genus CADEED01. The sequence continues at coordinate 2,297 of JBIOZI010000358.1, forward strand.
TACCGCCGTTAGCGCACAGAAGAAGAACAAGACAGCGGGGTCAGAATGAATTCGTTCCGTGGCGTGGCGGTGGCCTTCGTTGCCTGTTTGCTGGCCGCCTGTGGTGGTGGTGGAAGTGGCGGCAGCACTGGTGGTGGCACCCCCACTCCGCCGCGCGGCGCCTTCACGCTGAGCGGCAACTCGGCCTCTTTCTCGGTCGCCCAGCAGGGCACCGCCGCCACGGCGCAGCAGTTCAACCTGAGCGTGACGGGTCGGGACGTGGCGTACGTGGGCGCCGCCTATACCGCCGGACAGACTCCGGCTCCATGGCTCAACATCAACATCCTCGGCAGCGGCACGTCCTACGTACTGGAGGTGGGCGTGGTCAACATCCTGCCGGCCGGGCAGTACATGGCGACGTTCTCCGTCGGTACGGCGGATGCCGCCGGCACCGTGCTGCAGCAGCAGAACTTCACGGTGAACCTCACCGTGTACGAGCACGTCAGCATCGTGAACCTCGCGTCCATCGTGCAGGAGAAGCTCTTCGTGTACGGCGACGCCGTGCGCACGCATCCATTTTCCGTGGACGTGCGCGGACCCGCGCGCCCGTGGTCTCTCTCGAGCACCGTGCCTTGGATCCAGGTGCCGCCAGCCGCGCTGACCGGAAACGCCCTCGCCACGGCCACGCTCAATCTCGCCGGCCTCGCGCCCGGCAACTACGAAGGCGTGATCTACGCGCGCGACAATGCCGATGCGGTGAACGCCGCCGGCGTGAGCGTGTACGTGCGCATCACCGAGCCCACGTTCACGACCACCCAGCAGTCGCTGCTGTTCGGCGGCGAAAACGGCGACCAGGCCCTGATCCCGCTGCCGGTGAATTTCAAGCTAACTACCGGCGCGGGCGTGCACCCGTACACCGCCGCCGTGACCACGGATTCCGATGGAGCCTGGCTGCAGGTGACGAACCCCATGGGCACTGTCGGCGATGCGGGAGCCGCGGTGAACCTCAGCATCGTGCCCGGCAGCCTGCGCGGCGCCACGCGCACCGCGCAGCTCTCGCTGAGCACCGACGTGTACGGCCGGCCGTACACCGTCAGCGTGCCGGTGACCTGGAACCACGAGTGGAACCGGCTCGTGACCAGCGCGGCGGGCGTGGGTTTCTCCAGCCTGCCCGGCCGCAGCGTGCTCACGCGCACGCTCAAGGTGTTCGCGTCGGCGATCCATGCCGGCACCCCCTGGACCGCCGAGTCGGACCAGCCCTGGCTCTCGGTCACGGCGTCCGGCGTCACGGATGGCAACCTGGTGCTGACCGCCAACCCGGCCGGCCTCGCCGCCGAGACCACGCATTTCGCCAACGTGACCGTGCGCTCGTCCGACCCGCTGGTGGAGAACATCCAGACCGTGCGCGTGGGTCTCTACGTCTCGAACAACCCGCCGCTCATCATGAACGTCGCACGCGTGTCGTCGCACCTGGCCGCGAGCCCCGTCGAGCCGCTCATCGCCGTGGCCGGCGGGCCGGGCGTCGACGTGCATCTCTACAACGTGTACAGCGGTGCGCTGGTGCGCACGCTGACGAACGTGGCCGCGCAGCCCGCGGCAATCGAGTTCAGCGGCGACGGCAGCAAGCTGTTCGTGTTCGACCGCATCAACCTCAACGTGCGCGCGGTGAACGCCGTCACGGGCGCGCAGCTCGCGAGCTACGACGCCACGTCGATCGACGACTACTACCGTGGCGGGCTCGCCGTAGACGTGCTGCGGCCGGGCGGTGCCGAGCTGGTGATCACTCCGGGCGGCAGGATCTACGACTCGGCCGACGGCCACTACCACGCGAACGCGCCGTACTTCGGCGCGGTGCTGGCCCGCGCGCTGGACCATTCGCCCAACCAGGGGCTGGTCTCGCCGGACTTCGGCTCGATCTCGAGCTTCCGGCGCACGGCGCTGCGCGGTGGCGGCATCGAGATCCAGTATGTCGGCGACGCCGACAGCGGCGAAGGCTACGAGGGATGTTTCAATGCCGCCGGCACGCGTTTCTACGGCCCGTACAACGACGGCAATCCGCACAGCATCGGAGCCACGTCACTGGCCAGCGGGCAGATCGTCCAGCAGCTTCCGGCGGGCCTGTGGCCGAGCTCCGTCAAGTGTGTCTGGAACGAGCTCGTGATCGGCGGCACGGAGTACACCAACTACTCGACGCCCGCCGGCGACATCTTCGTCTACAACGGCATCAGCGGCGTGAGCCGTGCGAATCTGAACGCCGCGGTGACCGGCCAGTATGGCGTGCATCCGATTCGCCGCGGGCTCGAAGTGTCCGCGGATGGCACGCGGATCATCGCGATCTACGGCGGGTCCGTCGCGGTCGGCGATGGCGAGGGCATCTCGCTGCAGTCGTTGCCGACACCCGAGTAGGAAATGGGGACATTCCTCGTTTCCTAGCAAAAGGGGACAGGCCTGTGATCCGCGCGTGGAGCCGAGGCCTGTCCCCTTTTGCTAGGAAACGAGGAATGTCCCCTTTTTCTTACTTCAGGATCGTCTCGATTTCCGCGAGCTCGGCCGCGGTGAACGACGCGTTCTGGGAGGCTGCGACGGCCTCCTCCACGTGCGCGACCTTGCTCGCGCCGATCAGCGACGACGTGACGACGGGATCGCGCAGCGTCCACGCCACCGCCATCTGCGCCAGCGACTGGCCGCGGCGCTTCGCGACCTCGTTGAGCTTGCGGATCTGCGCGACGCGCGCCGGCGTCAGGCGATCGGCCGGCAGCGACGTGTGCTTCGACGCGCGCGAGCCCTCGGGAATGCCTTCGAGATACTTGTTGGACAGCATCCCTTGCGCGAGCGGCGAGAACACGATGCAACCCATCTGCTGCGCGCGCAGCTCCGTCGTGAGGCCGCCCTCGATCCAGCGGTTGAACATGCTATAGCTGGGCTGGTGGATGAGGCAGGGCGTGCCGAGTTGTTTGAGGATGGCCGCCGCGCGCGCGGTCTGCTCCGCGTCGTAGCTCGAGATGCCGGCGTACAGCGCGCGGCCGGAGCGTACGATGTAATCGAGCGCCCCCATGGTCTCCTCGAGCGGCGTGTCCGGATCGAAGCGGTGACTGTAGAAGATGTCGACGTACGGCAGGCCCATGCGCTTCAGCGACTGGTCGCAGCTCGCCACCAGGTACTTACGCGAGCCCCACTCCCCGTACGGCCCGGGCCACATGAGGTAGCCCGCCTTCGACGAGATGACGAGCTCGTCGCGGTACGGCAGGAAATCCTTCTTCATGAGCAGGCCGAAGTTCTCCTCGGCCGAGCCCGGCGACGGCCCGTAGTTGTTAGCCAGGTCGAAGTGCGTGATGCCGAGGTCGAACGCACGGCGCGCGATGCGCCGGCCGTTCTCGAACACGTCGACGTCGCCGAAGTTGTGCCAGAAGCCGAGCGAGATGGCGGGCAGCTTCACGCCGCTGGCCCCCACGCGGTTGTAGCGCATCGATTCGTATCGCGACCCGGCCGGCAGATAGTCCATGCTTCACACCCTGATTTTGCGGGCGCGTAACATCGCGAACCCGAGCAGCAAAATCAAGAGCGCGAGGTCGAGCGAGCCGCCACCGCCACCGCCCCCACCTCCGCTGCCGATCGGCGGCTGCGGGCTGCCTCCGCCTCCCGTCGGTGGCGGCAGTGTCTCGTTGCGCTTGAGCAGGAACATGCCGTTCTCGATGTCGCTCACCAGCACCGTGCCGGAGGGCAGGAACGGATAGACCCCCCAGGCCCCGTCGGTCCCGGCGCTGTTGGCCGCGGGCGAAAGATAGGTGTCGAACGAGCCTATCTCCGTCAGCGCGCGCGGGTTGGTCGAATCGAAGATGACGAGGCCGCGCTTGTAGTGCGACACGTAGTAGCGGTTGCCGATGGTGTAGCCGTTGTGATCGGTGGTCGTCGTGCCGCCGGTGTACGACGTGACGATGCTGGGCGCGCGCAGATCCGCGATGTCGAGCGTGTAGATGTGCGTGTTGATGCCGCGGCGCAGCTCGTCGAGCTCGTCGTGGACCATGATGTAGCGGTTGTCGGCCGACGGCCAGCCGGAGTGTGTGTAGCTAGCCGTCGAATAGCCGGTGGTGGACAGCCGCTCCGGGGCCGCCTTGTCCGTCACGTCCCACAGGTCCACCGTGTTCTCGTTGAAGTCGACCAGCACCTCGCACGGGTTGTGGGCCGCGGCACACTGCGTGGTGCGGTTGTCGGTGATCAGCATCGACGTGGAGTCGTGCATGTAGCCGTTGCCCGCGGGCGCGGGCGTGACGAGCGCCGGCTGCACCGGGTCCGCGAGGCTGTAGATGCGGAACGCGCCGCCGGCGACGTTGGAACCCGCCACGTACAGGAACGCCGTGGCGCCCGGCAGCGCCGCGTTGGTGGCGTAGTTCACGTTCGAGATGTACAGCGTGTGCGAGGTGCTGAACTCCGTGAGCGTGTTGGCCAGCGTTACGCTGTTCGGCAGGTTGGTGAGGTTGATGATCTGCAGGCCACCACCCGGCGCCTCGGTGGAGATGTACGCGTACGCGCGGTGCGTGGTCTCGCCCGCCGCGCGGTACTGGTACACCTTCACTTCGCGCCACGTGGAGGTATTGCCCGGTACGTTGCCCACGAGCACGGGCGCGGCGGGGTTCGTCACGTCGTACACCGCGGTCCCCGTGCGATGGCCGAGCACGGCGTACTCGCGGTTGTCGTCGAGATCGACGAAGCCCCACAGGTTGCTGGCGCTGGTCGGCGCGCCCGGAATGTCGGTGAGCTGCACCTGCCCGAGATAGTCGACGTTGTGGCAGGGAAACGTGCCTGCAACGCCGCCCGCGCAGGCGGTCGGAGCCGCGAGCTTCGCGGCCACGATGCGCGGCAGCGGGTTGTCGTTCGCGTCCACCACGGTGAAGCCGTGCGCGATGAAATTGTTGCGGAACGCGTCGGGCACGCCGGACACGCGCGTCGGGTTCGTTTCCGCATCCTGGATGCGGAAGTGGTCTTCGGCGGAGTAGCCGCCGCGCACGCCTTCCTTGCCCAGCAGGATGCGCTCGACGTCGATGTTCGAGACGTCGTATGAGCCCGCCGCGAGCTTGATGGCGTCGCCCGGGTCCACCTGCGTCAGCGCATAGGCCAGCGTGCGGCAGGGGTCGTGATTGCTGTCGCAGTCGCCTGCATCGACGCCGCCCGGGGATACGAAGCGCGTACCGACGACATCGTCGTGCGCCAGCGCGCCGCCGACCCACAGGGGCAAGGTGAGCACCAACACTCGTGCCGCGGCGCGGCCGTTCAAAAATCTCATGGATCCTCCTCCCTCTGATGGAGCCTGCTGGCCTCGCTACGGGTTAGTGCCCCGCGGAGCGCAAAAGTTTTCAACGCGTGATCAGCCAGACCCCCGCGCCCAGCAGCACCACGCCCGCCACGCGCACCCAGGTTATGGGGTGCATGGGCAGGCCTAACCAGCCGAAGTGATCGATGACCAGCGCCGTTGCGAGCTGGCCGAGCAGGACGAGCGCCAGCAGGCTGGTGGCGCCGATTTCCGCGGCGACCACGGTGGAACTGGCGACACAGAACGCGCCGAACAGGCCGCCGAACCAGGCCCACACCGGGACGGCCGCCAACGTGTCGCGCGTCGGCAGCGGCGTGCGCAGCACCAGCAGGAGCGCGAGCAACGCGACGGTGCCGACCAGGAAGCTCACGAGCGCGGCCGCGTTGGGGCCGTGCAGCGTCTTGCGCAACTGGGTGTTCATGCCCACCTGCACGCTCAGGCCCAGGCCGGCGACGATGCCGAGGATGTAGGCCAGCGCCCTCATTGCCTAACTACCTCGCAGCCGCCGCAGCAGCCGCAGCCCGGCCGGATACCGCGCGGCGAACAGCACGATGCGCCAGAACAGCCGCTTGGACAGCGGCGCGCGCCGCTGCGGCACCGCGGCGAGCACCTGCGCGCGCACGTCGCGATGACGCGCGTCGCCGTGCGCGGCGTCGGCGGGCAACACTCGTTCGGACATGAGGGGCAGCATACGCGCGGCGGGGGAGCGTCTGCACGAGTTCCCTAGATCGCGGCCGTCTCCATCTCCCAGGTGATCAGCGGCGCGCCGCGCCGGATCCAGAACCCCACACCCGCCGGCCGGAACAGGCGGCGCAGGCGCGCGCCGTACCACTGCGCGTCGCGCAGCGCGACGTCCGGGTCGGTGCGGGAGCGGTCGCAGTTCTCGCGCCAGTCGCGCGTCGTGAGGGCCGACAGGTACAGCACTCCGCGCGTGAGGCGGCCGAGGTTGGCGATGGCGCGCGCCGCCGTGCGGTCGTCGAGGTATTGCAGCACGTCGTAGCAGACGACGAGGTCGAAGGGGTCCGCCGACCAGCTCGCGAGCGAGCCCTGCGTCCAGCCGTAGCGCTTGCAGAGGTACTCGCTGTACTCGAGGCCGGTGTATTCGGCGCGCGGGAAGGCGCTGCGCAGCGGTGCGCGCAGCAGGCCGATGCCGCAGCCGGCGTCGAGCATGCGCCGCACCGGCAACCCGATGTGGTTCGCATAGGCGCCGATGAGCCGCGCGCGGGCGCGCATCTCGGCGCGCGACGTCACCGCCGTGCGGGAATCGAAGTAGAAGCGGCGGTAGTAGCTCGCGTCGAAGCGCGTGCTCATGGGACGAGAGGCGCCTTCGCGAGCTCGCGCCGTACGGCGCGGCGCACGAGGAACCCGGCGGCGAAACACGCCAGCCCGACGACACCCGAAATGAGCGGCCCCAGCCAGTTGTCGGTGAACGTCGCCAGCCGCGCCGCCGCCGGGTCGGACGGCGGATAGGTGATGGGAACGCGCGCGCCGATCTCGAAGCGCCGGCTCTTCGAGGCCAGGCGGCTCGAGACGGTGTAGATGTCGCCGTTGGGGGTCGTGAAGCGCACGCGCGGCCGGTAGAACACGTCGTCGCCGTCGGCATGCTCGTGGTAGCTAACCACTTCGCCGGTGGTGGCCACCGCGCCGCCGGTCTGCTCCAGTGTCTGGGACAGCAGATAGACGCCTAACAATAGACAGACCGCACCGAGTGCGAGCAGCAGGCGGGCGGCGAGACCCATGATCCGGAGCGCGAAGGACACGATTCAGTGTTGCAGATTTTTGATGTTGCGGGCGCGGGGCGGGGAACGTAGATTGCGAGTCTACGATGTGGGGAGCACGATGATCGAGACGGAAAAGAAGGGGTCCGCGTGGCCGTGGATCGCGGTGCCGGTCGCGGCGGTCGTCGTGTTTTTCGTGTTGAAGGAATGCCAGCAGCGCCTGCCGCCCGCCGAGCACGCGCCGGCGGCGGTGGCCGGCCCCGAGACACCCACCTCGCCCAAGCCGGGCGAGCCCGCGCCCGCGGGGGAGCAGCCCGAGGCGCCGCTCCCTGCTCCCGAATCGGAACAGTCGCCGGCGCCCCAATAGCTCTCACTGCTTCTTGAGCTTGAACACCACGCGCAGCGGATACCACTGCGCGAAAGGCTCGCCGTTGCGCGTGGCCGGCTGCAGCCGCCACCTGCGCTTCGCTTCGTCGAGCGCGGCCTGATCGAGCCGCGGGAATCCGGAGCTGCGCAGGATGCGCGCATCGCCGACGCGCCCATCCGGCAGCACGTAGACCTCGATCTGCACGTTGCCCTCGTTGCCCGCGCGCACGTCGGCGGCCGGATAAGGCGGTTGTGTCAGGCCGCCCGCGAGCATGCGCACGTTGGTCGTCGGGATGTCGGGGCCGCTGCCGCCGGGCAGCTCGA
>JBIOZI010000359.1:0-26973 GCA_044871085.1 Steroidobacteraceae bacterium
GACAGTCGAGCAGCACCGTCACCGCCGCGCTCGCCAGGAATTCGCGGATCTGCTCGACGCCCTGCACGCGCGCCACCACGACGCCCACCGGGCGGCTCTCGTAGTAGCGCAGCGGCAGCCGCACCAGGTGCTCGAACACCTTCGAGCCGAGCACCGCGTCGATGCGATTGCCCGTGTGCAGCACGAGGTACTGCCGCACCCACGACATGATGGCGGAGAACACCATGAACAGCGCCATCGCCACGCCCACCACGACCAGCGTGTTCAACGTGTGGTGCACGACGACCTTGTCGATGACCACCTGCGTCGCCAGCGGCGTCGCCAACGCCATCAGCTGGATGGCCAGCGACGCCAGCAGCACGTCGCGCCAGATCGAACGGTGCTTCAGCAGCTCCGGCACGAACCAGCCGAAGCCGAATGGACGGCGTGTCGCGGGCGCGTCGGCATCCGTCGCGGCCGTGGCCTGCGCGGCCGCGAACAGGCCGCCACCGGCGTAGGCAGCGTCGAACTCGGCGCGCGCCAGCACCACCGGCACCTTGGAGCCGGCGCGGAACAGCAGCACGCGCTCGCGCTCCACCTTCGCGAGCAGCACGGGCCGGATGGCCTCGGCCTCGCGCAGGAACACCAGCGACGGGCACACCCAGGAATCCGCCGTCGCGGCGGGTTCCGCGTGCAGGCGGCACTTGAGGCCGAGGCGCGTCGCCGCGTCGAGCAGCGTCACCGCGTCGTGGGCCGCCGGGAACTGGCTCGCGACGAGCGCCGCGTCGAAAGGAATACGATTGAGCTGGCAGAGGCTGCCGACGGCCCAGATGAAATCATCGCGCGAGAGCGCAAGCGAAGCGCCGCCAGTGGCAGCGCCGGAGTCGAGCTTTTCCAAACACGCCTTCCCTGGTGTGGAAACAGAAACACAAACAAGCGCGACGGATTCTAGGCAAGCACGGCTTGTAAAAAAGAAAATCTTGTTAGTTGCACCCTTTCCGCTAGGGGAAAGGTGCTTTTTTCTGAATATGCAAACTCGCGCTTGCACGGCGGCGGTGGCGCGTGTACCGGCCCCGCAATCCAATGTCCCGCGCTGTCACACGGGAAAAACCGCGGTTCCCGTGCGGGCGCGTCGCGATCTAACTACTTGGCCTTAGGCGGGCGCAGGGAGAATTGCGCGACGGCGCGCGGCGACATTGGACAGCCGCGCCGCGCCGTGCTACTCGCTTTCGAGCGAATCGACCGTCCGCCAGCCACGCGGCAACACCGCTCCGCGCTGCGCGCGCTGGCCGCGGTAATCCTTGAGGTCACCCCAGGCGATGGTCATCCTGCGATCGCCGGAACGCACGATGAGCGCCTTGTCCTTCGCGACCACCGCGAGGCCCGTGAGGAAATCCTCGCGCGACGCGAATTTCTTCGCTGCGATGTCGAACAGCTTGTTGCCCTTGCCGCGCGGCAGCTCGGGCACGTCCTTCACCGGGAAGACCAGCAGCTTGCCGTCCTTCGACGACACCGCCACGAGTGCGTCGTCGCCCGGCACCGGCGCCGGCGGCATCACCAGCGCGCCTTCGGGCAGGTTCAACAGCGTCTTGCCCGCCTTCTTCTGCGCCCAGGTTTCCTTGAGGCGCACGGTGAAGCCGTAGCCGGCATCGCTCGCCACCAGCCACAGGTCCTCGGGCTCGCCGATCATCACGCCGCGCCACTTGGCGCCATCGGGCGGATCGACGCGCGAGGACAGCGGCTCGCCGAGTCCGCGCGCCGATGGCAGGGAATGCGCGACCAGGCTGTAGGCGCGGCCGGTGGAATCGAGGAACACCGCCTGCTGCACGCTGCGCCCCTTGGCGGCGTGCTGATATTCATCGCCCGCCTTGTATTGCAGCGTGCGCGGATCGATCTCGTGACCCTTGGCAGAGCGCACGAAACCGCCCTTCGACAGCACGATGGTGGCGGACTCGTTGGCGATGAGCTGGGTCTCGTCGATGGCCACCGCGGCTTCCCGCTCCACGATCTTGGTGCGGCGGTCGTCGCCGTACTTCGCCGCATCCGCCTCGATCTCGGCGGCGATGAGCTTCTTGAGCTTCGCCTTCGACTTGAGGATGCTCTCGAGCTCGTCGCGCTCCGCGGCGAGCTCTTTCTGCTCCTCGCGGATCTTCATTTCCTCGAGCTTCGCCAGGTGGCGCAACTTGGTCTCGAGAATCGCCTCGGCCTGGATCTCCGAGAGCTTGAAGCGCTTCATGAGCACGGGCTTGGGCTCGTCCTCGCGGCGGATGATCTTGATGACCTCGTCGAGATTCAGGTACGCGGCCAACAGACCATCGAGGATGTGCAGCCGCTTGGCCACCTTGTCGAGGCGGAACTGCAGGCGGCGCGTGACCGTGGTGGTGCGGAACGCCAGCCACTCGTTGAGCAGGTCGCGCAGGCCGAACACCTTCGGCTTGCCCTCGAGCGTGATCACGTTGATGTTCACGCGATAGTTGCGCTCGAGATCGGTGGTCGCGAACAGGTGCGCCATCAGCTGGGCGACATCGGTGCGCTTCTTGGGCTCGACGACGATGCGAATGCGTTCTTCGTGGTCCGACTCGTCGCGGATGTCCTCGACCATCGGCAGCTTCTTCTCGCGCATCTGCTGCGCGATCTGCTCGATGATCTTGTTGCCCGATACCTGGTACGGCAGCTCGTTGATCACGATGTTGCCGTCTTCTTCCTGGTAGGTGGCACGCGCCTTGAAGCCGCCGTTGCCGGTGTTGTAGATGTCCAGCAGCTCGGAGCGCGGCGTGATGATCTCCCCGCCGGTGGGCAGGTCCGGGCCCTTCACGTATTTCATGAGCGTGCGCGTCATCGCGTCGGGCTCTTCGAGCAGGTGGATGCAGGCCTGCGCGACCTCACGGAGATTGTGCGGCGGGATGTCCGTGGACATGCCCACCGCGATGCCCTGCGTGCCGTTCAACAGCACGTTGGGCAGGCGCGCCGGCAGGAAGGCGGGTTCCTCCAGCGTGCCGTCGAAGTTGGGCTGCCAGTCGGCCGTGCCGTCCGAGAGCTCGGAGAGCAGCACCTCGGCGTAGCGGGTGAGCTTGGACTCCGTGTAACGCATCGCGGCGAAGGACTTCGGGTCGTCGATGGACCCCCAGTTGCCCTGTCCGTCGACGATCGGATAGCGGTAGCTGAAATCCTGCGCCATGAGGACCATGGCCTCGTAACACGCGGAGTCGCCGTGCGGATGAAACTTGCCGATGACGTCGCCGATGGTGCGCGCGGACTTCTTGTGCTTCTGGCCGGACGAGAGGCCGAGCTCGCTCATCGCGTAGGTGATGCGGCGCTGCACGGGCTTCAAGCCGTCGGACAGAGCGGGCAGCGCGCGATCCAGGATGACGTACATCGAGTAGTCGAGGTAGGCCTTCTCGGTGAAGGTGCGCAGAGGCTGCTTCTCCACGCCTTCGAAGTTCAATTCGTCTTGCACGGTCAGGGGCCTTGCCGATGGTTAGGGAATCACTTCCGCCAGGTTGCCCTTGGACTCCAGCCACTCGCGCCGGTCGGAGGCGCGCTTCTTGGCCAGCAACATGTCCATGAGCTGATCACTGTCGTCCTTCGCGGCGATGGTGAGCTGCACCAGGCGGCGCGTGCGCGGATCCATCGTGGTCTCGCGCAGCTGGGAGGGGTTCATCTCGCCCAGGCCCTTGAAGCGCGTGACCGAAGGCTTCGCCTTGGTCTTGCCTTCGCTCTCTATCTTCTTGAGCAGCGAGTCGCGTTCCGCCTCGTCGAGCGCGTAGTACACGTTCTTGCCGGCGTCGATGCGAAACAACGGCGGCATGGCGACGAACACGTGGCCGTTGGCCACCAGCGGGCGGAAGTGGCGCAGGAACAGCGCGCACAGCAGGGTGGCGATGTGCAGCCCATCGGAATCGGCATCCGCGAGGATGCAGATCTTGTGATAGCGCAGGTTCGCGAGGTCGCTGGTGCCGGGATCGATGCCCATGGCCACCGAGATGTCGTGCACTTCCTGGGAGGAGTTGATCTCGCCCACCGACACTTCCCAGGTGTTCAGGATCTTGCCGCGCAACGGCATGATGGCCTGCGTCTCTCGGTCGCGTGCCTGCTTGGCGGAGCCGCCGGCCGAATCGCCCTCCACCAGGAACAGCTCGGAGTGTTTCGGATCCTGGTTGGTGCAGTCGGCAAGCTTGCCGGGCAGCGCGGGACCCGCGGTGACGCGCTTGCGCTTCACCTGCTGCGCGGCCTTGGTGCGCTCCTGCGCGTTCTCGATGGCGAACTGCGCGATGCGCTCGCCGGCATCCGGGTGCTGGTTGAGCCACAGCGACAGGGAATCGTGGACGAAACTCTCGGTGAGCGCGGCGGCGTCGCGCGAGGCCAGGCGCTCTTTCATCTGCCCGGCGAACTGCGGCTCCTGGATCTTGATGGACAGCACGAAGCACACTTTCAGGAACACGTCTTCGGGCGAGAGCTTGAGCCCGCGCGGCACGAGATTGCGGAATTCGCAGAATTCGCGCACCGCGCCCGCGACGCCCGCGCGCAGGCCGTTCACGTGCGTGCCGCCCTCGGGCGTCGGGATGAGATTGACGTAGCTCTCGCCGATCGCGCGCTCGGCGTTCGGCGTCCACACCAGCGCGTACTCGACGGCGTTGACCTTCGCGTTGTCGTTCTTGGAGAAGATGGGCTCGGCCGGCAGCGCGTCTTCCTTGCCGATCTCCTCTTTGAGATACGCGGCGAGATCACCGGTGAAGAACCACTCCTCTTTCTCCTTGGTGGCCTCGTTCTCCCAGGTGATCTTGAGACCCGGGCACAGCACGGCCTTCGCCTTGAGCAGGTGCTTCAACTGCGGCACGGAGAATTTATCGGAGTCGAAGAATTTCGGATCGGGCCAGAAGCGCACGGTGGTGCCGGTATTGCGCTGGCCGACGCTGCCGACCACTTCGAGCTTCGAGGAGACTTTGCCGTCCTTGAAGCTGATGTTGTATTCCTTGCCGTTGCGCTTGATCCAGGTCTCGAGCTGCTTCGACAGCGCGTTCACCACCGACACACCGACGCCGTGCAGGCCGCCGGAGACTTCGTAGTTCTTGTCGCTGAATTTTCCGCCGGCGTGCAGGCGCGTGAGGATCAGCTCGACGCCCGACACCTTTTCCTTGGGATGGATGTCCACGGGCATGCCGCGGCCGTCATCCGCCACGGACAAGGAATTGTCCTTGTGCAGCGTGACGTTGATTTCCTTCGCGTGGCCCGCGAGCGCCTCATCGACGGAGTTGTCGATGACCTCGTGCGCGAGATGGTTGGGTCGCGTGGTGTCGGTATACATGCCCGGGCGGCGACGCACGGGCTCCAGTCCGGAGAGGACTTCGATGTCGGAAGCGTTGTAGGACACTGCTCCACCGTGGCAGAAACGGACTGCGCCCGCCTGTCAGAGCGTGCGCGGCGCGAAGTCTACCAGCGTGCGCGATCAGCGGCGCACCCGCGATCGTCTCAGCCCAGCTCCTCGCGCAGTCGCCGACCCCACGGCGTGAACAAGAAGCCCACGGCCATCGCGGCCGCGGCGATCACCGAGCTCGCGTCCAGGAGGAATCGCTCGCTGGTCGCCGCGGACAGCTGCGGCAGCTGCATGCGGAGGTCGAATCCCGACATCATCTGCGCACCGAACACGCACAGGAAGATGACGACGCTCGCGACACCCAGGAGGTTCATCGCGTACAGCCAGCGCGCCGCCGCCGGCGCCGGCGCCGCTCGGGCCGCAGACGGCGCCGTACTGCGCGACTCCCCGGCTTCGATGCGCGCCCACACGCCGGCATCGAACGTCCGGTCGAGTCGCGGTACCACGACCTGCCTGCGCAGCGAACGCTCGAGAGCGGCTTCGACTCGTGACTTGTCTTTCATGATTCGGTCTCCGTTTCTCCCGCGAGCGCGGCGAGCCGCTTCCGGCCCCGATGCAGCAGCGCCTTCACGGTGCCCGTGGGCATCGACAGGAGCGCGCCGACTTCCTCGCAGCTGCGGTCTTCGAGATAGAACAGCACGACGACGCGGCGATAGGGCTCGGGCAACCGCTCGAGCAGTTTCGCCACGTCGTACTCGGCGGCGGCCTGCCCCGCCGTCTCGGCCCCGGCCTGCGCCGTGCCGAACACCATCGGGTCTCCATCGTCGTCCGCGACCTCGGAAAAATCCTCCAGCGGCACCATGCGGCGCTCGCGCGTGACGGCGGTCAGGCAGGTATTGCGTGCAATGGTGTACAGCCAGGTGGAGATGGCCGCGCGGCCGTCGAACTTGGCCAGGGCCTGCCAGACCTTTACGAACGTCGTCTGCGCGAGATCCTCCGCCAGCGCCGGGTCGCGCACGATCGATACCGCCAGGTGCAGCACCTTCTGGCGATATCGGTCCATCAACCCTTCGAGCACGGCGCGCCGGTCCCCACGGCGCAGGGCCGCGACCAGGTCGGCATCGCGTTCCATGGCGGGGGTTTGTGAAGGCGCCGGGGGCGATATGCCCGCGTCAATGTTCATATTTACCGCTGGCTGCACACACTTGATACTCCGCCGGGGCACCGGTGGTTGCAAACCCGGGGGTGTGCAAACCCTTGTCCTTGCAACCGGAATGGCCGCTCGCGGGTTTCAAAGGCGTTCGAAAGCCTACTTGGAGAATCTGATCATGAACGGGGTGTACTTCATTCCCATCGTCGCCATCGTCTTCGGCATCGGCATCGGCATGCTGGGCCTGTGGACCGATCACAAGCGCAAGTCACAGATGCTCGAGCACATGCACCGCGAGCGCATGGCTGCCATCGAAAAGGGGGTCGAGCCGCCGCCCATGAACCTGGATCCTTTCGGAAACCCCGCCCCGACGGCCAAGGTGGCGAATCCGGGGCGAATACTGCGCAGCGGCGTGTTCCTGGTCGGGCTCGGGATCGTGCTGTACTTCGCGATCGATGCCGTGGGTGCCGGCGGATCGGCGGTGTTCGGCCTGGTGCCCGCGACCATCGGCCTCGCGAACCTGGCCTATGCCGCGGTGCTGTTCAACAACGAGCGCAAGGCGGCCGAGGAGAATGCCCGCAAGCGGATGCCGGAGCTGTAACGCAGGCGCGCCGCCTCAGCCCAGGTCGGCGAGCAGCGCCGCGCGTACGTTGTCCGTCGCGGGCGAGATCTGGTATCGGTAGTTAGGATGATCCACGCCCAGGGACAGGGCGGCACCACCCTTGAGCCTGGCCGCCATGGCCTCGCTGAGCTCGAATCGCAGGAAGTGCACGGCGGAGGTCTTCACCTCGTTCTCGCGCTCCAGGTCTTCATCGGCGATCGCGAATACGCGCTCCGCGCCCGCGACCTCGACCCAGCAGCGATCTTCGACACCCTTGAGCTGCTCGAGCCGGACCCGCCGCTCTTCGGCGTCGGGGAACTCGATGAGGAACGTGACCTTCCAGTTGCTGCCATCCGGGATCAGCGGGTTGTACGCATCGAGCTCCTCGGCGATGCCCTCGGCCTCGAAGATGCGCTCGGTGCGCAGCATCTCCTGCACCTGGTATTGAACCGTGAGCCGGTCCTCGAACAGCCACGTGGTGTTCGGACCCACCTTCACCTGGCGATTGCGCTTGTGCGCGATCACGCGCGCGCGGAACTCGGGGCGCTCGCGCGAGTAGCGCTCGAGGGACAGCAGGTCGGTTTCCTGGAGTTTTTGCATCACGCCTTCACAGGCCATAAGCCTTGCGCACCAGCGTCATCGGATGCTCGGGCGCGCGCGGCGGGACGGCGGCATCGGCCGTGGCCTGGCTGCCGCCCTGGGCGGTAGATAGTCCACTCTCGATCTGGTGGCCCGCCATCGGACAGTCGCTGGAATAGTGGTCGGCGTTCGCCTGGGCCACCTTCGAGAACACCGGCCGCCCGATCTTGATCGACGCGGCGCGGAATTCCTTCTTGACGGCGTACGTACCGTTGTGGCCCGAGCAGCGTTCGATGACCTCGACCGTGGTCTCCGGCACGAGACGCAGCACGTCGCGGGTTTTCAACCCCATGTTCTGCACCCGCAGGTGGCAGGGCACGTGGTAGCTCACCTTGCCGAGCTTCTGCGAGAAATCGGTGCGCAGCAGGCCGGCCTTGTGCCGCAGCATGAGGTACTCGAACGGATCGAAGATGCGCGACTTCACGGTCAGCACGTCGGCGTCGTCCGGAAACATCAGCGGCAGCTCCTGCTTGAACATGAGCACGCAGGAGGGGATCGGCGCGACGATGTCGAACCCCTCGTCGACGAGCGCCTTCAACTGCGGAATGTTGACGTTCTTGTACTTCTCGACGGTCTCGAGGTCGCCGAGCTCGAGCTTCGGCATGCCGCAGCACTTCTCCTTGCCGACCACTCTCACCGGGATGCCGTTGTGCTCGAAGACCACGGTCAGGTCCTCGGGCAGGTGCGGCTCGTTGCGGTCACCGTAGCAGGTGACGAACAACGCCACCTTGCCGCGGGTTTCGTCGGTGGGCCTGACCTCGAGCGCGCCCGCCTTCGAAGCGGCAGTCGCTCGCTTGCGCGCGCGCGCGCCGCCGGTCTTCGAGTGGAATTTCGGCAGCGGCGCGGTGGCATCGACGCCGAGCACCGCCTCCAGCAACTTGCGCCCGGCCTTCGTGCCGTTCACGGCGTTCACCACTTCGGCCACCACCGGAATGCCGGCGATGCTGCCCAGACCGCGCGTATTGGACAGCAGCTTGTCGCGGAAGCTGTGCTCTCCATTCCGATGCTGGTGATGCTTCGCACGCAGCATCAGGTGGGGGAAGTCGACGTTCCACGGATGCGGCGGCACGTACGGGCACTTCGTCATGAAGCACATGTCGCACAGGTAGCAGTGGTCGACTACGTCCCAGTAGACCTTCTTGTCGACACCGTCGAGCTCCAGAGTCTCACTGGCGTCGATCGCATCGAACAGCGTCGGAAAGGAGTTGCAAAGACTGAAGCAGCGCCGGCATCCATGGCAGATGTCGAACACGCGCTCGAGCTCTTTCTCGAGGGCTCGTGGGTCGTTGAACTCCACGCTGCGCCAGTCGAGTGGTTGACGCGAGGGAGCCAGCAGGCTCCCTTCGCGTACTCCGGTGTCCGAAACGCCCACGGGCGAAAGCGTCAGATCGCGTCCAGGGCCTTCTGGAATCGATTGGCATGCGAGCGTTCGGCCTTCGCCAGCGTCTCGAACCAGTCGGCGATCTCCGAAAACCCTTCTTCACGGGCCTGCTTCGCCATGCCGGGGTACATGTCGCTGTACTCGTGGGTCTCTCCGGCGATCGCCGCCTTGAGATTGGCCTTCGTTTCGCCGATCGGCAGCCCGGTGGCCGGGTCGCCCACCGCCTCGAGATACTCGAGGTGGCCGTGCGCGTGACCCGTCTCGCCTTCGGCGGTGGAACGGAACACGGTCGACACGTCGTTGTAGCCTTCGACATCCGCCTTCGCTGCGAAATAGAGATAGCGGCGATTCGCCTGCGACTCGCCGGCGAATGCGTCCTTCAAATTCTTCTCGGTCTTGCTGCCCTTCAAATTCACGGCTTCCTCCTTCACTAATGTCCAGTCGAGAATTGCAATCGATTAGACTTGTTCTAAGAATAACCCAGCACTCTACGGCCCGGTGCGCGCAGGCGTCAATCGGCAAGATCAATCGAATTCTTCGCCGGCGTCAACCGCTGACGCAGCGTTGCTCTGGCGCGCCCCGGCGTTTAACGTCGCGCGCGTGAAATCGAACCCTTCGAAAAAAGACCAGATGCCCGACTTCGAGCAATCGCTCGCCGAGCTCGAGGCGCTGGTAACCCGGCTCGAGCAAGGCGATGTGCCGCTCGAAGAGGCGCTCAAGACCTTCGAGCGCGGGGTGGCCCTCACGCGTCAATGCCAGACCGCACTGCGCACCGCGCAACAGAAGGTCGAAGTGCTGCTGACGCGCAACGGCACCGAGGAAGTCGCAGCGTTTTCCGACGACGACGCCGATGACGGCGACGATGACCGGCGCTGAGCCCGCGCAGTCCGGCGCGCGCAATTTTCTCGACTCGCGCGTACCGGAATACCAGGCCCGTATCGAGCGCGTGCTGGCGCGCGCGCTGGAGATTCCCGCAGGCGCGACACCACGCCTGCTCGAGGCCATGCGCTACAGTACGCTCGCCGGCGGCAAACGCGTGCGGCCCGTGCTGGTGTATGCCACCGGCGAGTCGCTCGGCGCGCCGCTCGAGCTGCTGGACGCGCCGGCCGCCGCGGTCGAGCTCATCCACGTCTACAGCCTCGTGCACGACGATCTGCCGGCGATGGACGACGACGATCTGCGGCGCGGCCGCCCCACCTGTCATCGCGCGTTCGATGAGGCCACCGCCATCCTGACCGGCGATGCCTTGCAGGCGCGGGCGTTCGAAGTGCTGGCGCACGCGTCCCCGCAGATTCCGGCCGCCGCGCGCCTCGAAATGCTGCGCGTACTCGCCGACGCAATCGGCACCCGGGGCATGGCCGGTGGGCAGGCGATCGATCTCGAGGCGGTGCGGCAGAAGCTCGACGAGCCCGCCCTCGAGCGCATGCACCGACAGAAGACCGGCGCGCTCATCCAGGCCAGTGTGCTGCTCGGTGCCATGGCCGGCGCCGCGCCCGAGGCGGAGCAGCGCGCGCTCGCGCAATACGGCGCCGAAATCGGCCTCGCGTTCCAGATCCAGGACGACATCCTCGACGTGGAAGGCACCACCGCCGCGCTCGGCAAACGCGCGGGCGCGGATGCCGGCCTGATCAAGCCGACCTACCCCTCCGTGCTCGGACTCGAGTACGCGCGCGACCGGGCGCTCGAACGGCGCAATCGCGCGATCGCCGCACTCGCTCCCTGGGGCGCGCGCTTCGAATCCTTGCGCGAATTCGCGCATTTTCTGGTGGCGCGCGCGAGCTGAGGCCCCGCGCACGGCACGTCCCGCCGCGTGTACACTGCCGCGGCAATGCCCGCCGTTCCTGAAGACTCCTCGCTGCTCCAGGCGATCCATCTGCCCACCGATCTGCGCGCGCTGCCCGAAGGGCGCCTCGAAGATCTGTGCACGCAGTTGCGCCAATATCTCATTCGCACGGTCGCGACGCGCGGCGGCCATTTCGCAGCCGGCCTGGGCACCGTGGAGCTCACGGTCGCATTGCACTATGTGTTCGACACGCCGCGTGACCGGCTGGTGTGGGACGTCGGACACCAGGCCTATCCGCACAAGGTCCTCACCGGCCGCCGCGAGCGCCTCGACACCATCAAGCAGGCCGGCGGCCTGGCTCCGTTCCCGTCGCGTGGCGAGAGCGAGTACGACACCTTCGGCGTCGGACATTCGAGCACTTCGATCAGCGCGGCGCTCGGCATGGCGGTGGCGGCGGAGCTCGCCGCGGAAGACCGCAAGGTGGTCGCGATCATCGGCGACGGCGCGCTCACGGGCGGCATGGCCTGGGAGGCGCTGTTGAATGCCGGCTCGCGCCGGAACACCAACCTGCTCGTGATCCTCAACGACAACGACATGTCGATCTCGGAAAACGTCGGCGCTCTGTCCAACTACTTCGCCAACGTGCTCTCGGGCCGCATGTACGCGACGCTGCGCGCCGGCGGCAAGAAGATCTTGAAGCAGATGCCGACGATGTGGGAGCTGGCCAGGCGCTCGGAGGAAATGATGAAAGGCATGGTGCTCCCCGGCACCATCTTCGAGGAGTTCGGCTTCAACTACATCGGGCCGATCCACGGGCACGACATCAAGGAACTGGTCAAGACGCTGCGCAACATGCGCAACCTCAAAGGACCGCAGCTGCTGCACGTCGTCACGCGCAAGGGCAAGGGCTACGACCCGGCCGAGAAGGATCCGATCAAGTGGCACGGCCCGGGTCCGTTCGATCCGGCCAGCGGCACCATCTTCAAGGAGAAGGCGCAGGGCCCCACCTACTCGCAGATCTTCGGCAAGTGGCTGTGCGACATGGCCGCCCTCGATCCGCGCATCGTGGGCATCACTCCGGCGATGCGCGAGGGCTCGGGCCTGGTCGAGTACTCGAAGAAATTCCCGACCCGCTACTTCGACGTGGCCATTGCCGAGCAGCACGCGGTCACGTTCGCGGCCGGCCTGGCCTGCGAGGGCTTCAAGCCCGTGGTGGCTATCTACTCCACGTTCCTGCAGCGCGCCTACGATCAGCTCATCCACGACGTCGCGCTGCAGAACCTGCCGGTGCTGTTCGCGCTGGATCGCGCCGGCCTGGTCGGCGGCGACGGCGCCACGCACCAGGGCTCCTACGATTACTCGTTCCTGCGCTGCATTCCGAATCTCACCGTGATGGCGCCGGCCGACGAAAACGAATGCCGGCAGATGCTCTATACGGCGACCACCATCGGTGGACCGTCGGCCGTGCGCTACCCGAGAGGCCAGGGACCGGGGGTCGCGCAGGTCGAAGAGATGACGGCGCTGCCGGTGGGCAAGGCGCAGCTGCGGCGCGAGGGCCGCTCCGGTTTGCTCATCCTCGCGTTCGGAGCGCCGGTGTCGGCTGCCGAAGCCATCGGCGAGCGGCTCGACGCCACCGTCGTGAACATGCGCTTCATCAAACCACTCGACGAAGAGCTGGTGTTGCGGCTCGCCGCGCGCCATCGCGCGCTGGTCACGATCGAGGAGAACGCCGTCGCCGGCGGCGCGGGCTCCGCCGTGGTCGAGCTGCTCGCCGGCTGCGCCCATGCGCTGCCCACGCTTACGCTGGGCATCCCCGACCGCTTCATCGAGCACGGCTCACGCGAGGATTGCCTCAAATTGGCCGAGCTCGATCAACCCAGCCTCGCGGCCGCGGTCGAGCGCTGGTGGGCGCCGCTCGCCGGTTCTCAGGCACGCTCCGGGACATAAATCGTCCATCCGGGCGCGTTCACGGGCAGTCGGGAACAAAACCAGCTGCCTGCCCCATTGGAGGGGTTGATTGAACCGCGAAAGCCCGCAAACTGTGCGGGCTGCTGAATCAAACGGACCCATTCATGAACACCGCCGTTGCCCCGAAGGCCCAGGTCATCTCCGTCGAAGACGTGCAGAGCCGGGCCGACACGCGCCAGATCCCGATCAACCAGGTCGGCATCAAGGACATCAACCATCCGGTGAAGGTGAAAGACCGCTCGGCCGGCGAGCAGCACACCGTCGCGAACTTCAACATGTACGTGAACCTGCCGCACAACTTCAAGGGCACGCACATGTCGCGCTTCGTGGAGATCCTGCATCGCGAGCGCGAGATCTCGGTGGAATCGTTCGGCAGCCTGCTCGCCGAGATGACCGACCGCCTCGAGGCCGACGCCGGCCACATCGACATGTCGTTTCCGTATTTCGTGATGAAGAAAGCGCCCATCTCGGGCGTCGAGAGCTACATGGACTACCGCGCCAGCCTCATCGGCGAGCGCAAGAACGGCGTGACCAGCATGTGGGTGCGCGTCGTGGTACCCGTCACCAGCCTCTGCCCCTGCTCGAAGAAGATCTCCGAGCGCGGCGCGCACAATCAGCGCTCGCACGTCACCATCAGCGCGAAGCTGCGCGAGCACATGTGGATCGAGGAGCTCATCGAGATCGCCGAGTCCGAGGCATCGTGCGAGCTGTACGGAATTCTCAAGCGCCCGGACGAGAAATACGTGACCGAGCGGGCCTACGACAATCCGAAGTTCGTCGAAGACATGGTGCGCGACGTCGCGGTGCGCCTCAACGACGAGCCGCGGGTCGCGGCGTATGTCGTGGAATCCGAGAACTTCGAGTCGATCCACAATCACTCCGCATATGCGTTGATCGAGCGGGATAAAGACGAGAAGTGAGCCGCGAGGGGCGGCAGGCGGATCGCGCGGCATGCGGTTGCGGCTTCGCCTTGGAGTCGCGTCTTGGTGATGGGAGATTGAGACCCGCCGCGCGTGCCGCGACATCCGTCAATGAATGGGTGAGGAGAATTCGGTCGGGATGAGGTGACGCTGCGCGGCTTCGTGCCTCGCGAGTGTGACCGATGGTGAGACGCTGCGTCGTGGCGAAGCCGGGACCGCATGCCGCACACTCCGCCTGCCCTCACACGTCACGCGTCTCGTCTTCGTTCCGCTCTGGCGGTGCAAAGAACTAAGAGGCGCCAGATTCGCGGGTCGCGCGCGATTCCGGCGCCCACGCGCGGTCCGGCTGCGACGCGCGTCACAATTCGACCGGCGCATCGATTGCCGCAACCGCGCATCGGGTCCAATCCGAAGGACGCGGCCCGGGCGTCCCCGCCCGGCTCACAGGAGTGGCATGTCGCTCGCGGCTCTAACCACCTCGATGCGCACGCTGCGCGTGCTCGCGCTGCTGTGCGCGGCCGGCTGCGGCGGCGTGCCGGCGCGCGCGGCCACCCTCACCGTGCGGGCGGCGCACGCGGGCGGCAAGTCGCTGGCGGGCGCGGTGATCACCGTCGAGGCCCTGGCGCCGGTGGGCGCGCCGCCGTCACCCGTGCACGCGCTCATGGACCAGGTGAACCTCGCCTTCACGCCCGACGTGCTGGTGGTGCCGCTGCACTCCACGGTGCAGTTTCCGAACAGCGATGTCGTGAGCCACCAGGTGTATTCGTTCTCGAGCGCCCGCCAGTTCCAGCTGCCGCTGTATCGCGGCAAGCCCTATCCACCCGTTGCGTTCGATCGCGCGGGCGTGGTCACGCTCGGCTGCAACATCCACGACAACATGCTGGCCTACATCGTGGTCACCGGCGCGCAGTTCTTCGGCCGCAGCGACTCCAACGGCACGTGGAGCGCCGAGGTGCCGAGCGGCCGCTATCTCGTGCGCCTGTGGCATCCGGCGCTCAACGAGCCACGGGAAGTCGAGGGCGTCGTCGAGTTGAGCGCAGAGCGGGCGAGCCTCGAGCTGCGCGCCACGCGGGCGCTGCGCCCCGCCCCACTGCGCCAGCGTCCGCACTCGTGGGACTACTGACCCGCAACCGCCGCGCTCGTCGCGGTGCGCGCAGCGGAAGCGCACCGGTGCTCGCGGCGGTGCTGCTCGTCACGTCCGTATTTCCCGGCCGCGTGCATGCCGGCGACTGGCAACTGGCGCTCGACCTGCGCGCGGTGCAGTCCGACGGGCGCGAATCCTTCCTCGACAATGGCCAGGGAAAGCTTCGCTACGATGGCGACCACCAGGGCATCCGGCTCGGCCGGCTGCGCGCGGCGTGGAGCCAGCCGCTCGGCGACTCGTTCGCGCTGCACGCCGAAGGGTCGGCCTGGGACGACGCGGACAAACTACCCTTCGACCTGACCGAGGCGTACCTCGAATACCGGCCGTATCCCTGGGCCAGCCATGGCGGCGGCTACCGCGCGCGCGCGCGGCTCGGGGCGTTCTATCCACCGATGTCGCTCGAGAGTCGCGGCCGCGGCTGGGAGACGCCCTATACCATCACGCCGTCGGCGATCGGGGCGTGGATCGGCGAGGAGATCCGCACCATCGGCCTCGAAGGCCAGCTCGACTGGCTGGGCACGCGCGGCGGCCACGCGCTCGACGTACAGCTCACCGCGGCATTGTTCGGCTGGAACGATCCCGCCGGGACCATGCTCGGCGCGCACGGCTTCGCGTTCCACGACCGGCAAACGACGCTGTTCGGCCGCGTCGGCGCCTATCAACCCGATCCGGAGCTGGCCAAGAAGGAGCCGTTCGCGGAGATCGACGGGCGCCCGGGCTATTACGTCGGTGCGCAGCTGCGTTACCTCGATCGCGCGGTGCTCGACGTGCTGCACTACGACAACCGCGGCGATCCGCGCGCGCCGGCACCGGCGCTGCGCGACTTCGCCTGGGACACGACGTTCGATGCCGCCGCGCTGCGCGTGGAAACCGCCGCGGACTGGACCGTGATCCTGCAGGCGCTCGCCGGCGAAACGTCCATCTGGCCCGGCCCCCGGCTCGACTGGACGTTCGAGTCTCGCTCGGCGCTCGCGGCCCGGCGTTTCGGCGCGCACATGCTGGCGGCGCGCTACGACGACTTCGGCGTGCGCTTCCGCATGCCGGGATTCTCCGCGCGGAACGAGCGCGGGCACGCGTGGACCGCCGCATGGACGTACGAGCGCGACGGGCCGTGGCGCTTCGCGCTCGAGTGGCTGCGCGTCCACAGCGAGGTGCGCGAGCGAGCGCGCAGCCTCGGACAGGCGCCGTTGGCAATCGAATCGAAAATCGAGCTGTCGATGCGCTACACGCTCAGCGGCACCTTCTAGCGCCTTACGGGAATTCACCGGCCGCGAATCGCACCCTGCGAATGCCAGCGCCATTCATCGGTACACTGCCGCCCGGAGCGTGCGAACGATGAAAACCCCGAAGACGAAATGGATGCTGACGGCCGTCCTGGCGCTCGCGAGCCTCGCGCCGGCGTCGGCCGCGCAGCCGGAGAAGCCCGAGCTGCTGGTATTCGCGGCCGCCTCCCTCACGAACGTGCTGGGCGAGCTCTCGCGCACCTGGGAACAGACCTCGGGCATGCGCGTGAAGCTGTCGTTCGCCGCGAGCTCGATGCTCGCGCGGCAGATCGAAGCCGGCGGACGCGCCGACGCGTTCATCTCCGCCGACCAGGAATGGATGGACTATCTACAGACGCGCGGGCTGGTCGACAAGACGACGCGCCGCAACCTGGTGGGCAACCGGCTCGTGCTCATCGCGCCCGCCGACAGCAAGGTCACGCTGTCCATCGCGCCGGGTTTCGAGCTCGCGGCGGCGCTCGGCACCGGCCGCCTGTCCACCGGCGACCCCGACACCGTGCCCGTCGGGCGCTACGCCCGCTCGGCGCTCATGACGCTCGGCGTGTGGGACGAAATCCAGGACCGGCTGGTCCGCGCGGACAACGTGCGCAGCGCGATGATGTTCGTGGCGCGCGGCGAAGCGCCGCTCGGCATCGTGTACGGCACCGATGCGCTGATCGATGCCAAGGTGCGCGTCGTCGACACGTTCCCGACCGGCTCGCACGCGCCCATCGCCTATCCGGCCGCGGCCTGCCGCGGGGCGCAGCCGGCCGTGGCCGCCTATCTCGAGTTCCTCGGGGGCGCGGCGGCGCGCGATACTTGGAAGAAGTTCGGCTTCGTCGCGCCGGACGGCACGCCCATCCCATGAGGAGCCCGCCGATGAACCACCGCAAAGTCCTGTTGGGCGCCGCGCTCGCGGCGGCGCTGTCCGGTGCGCCGGTGCCCGCGTCCGCCGACGACTCCGCGCTGCAGGAGCAGGTGGCGGCGCTGCGTGCCGCGCTCGCCGAGCAGCGGGCGCAGCTCGAGCGCCAGGCCAAACTACTCGGCGAGCAGCAGGCGCAGCTCGACGCGCTCACGAAACAGCTCGGGCAGTCGAAGATCTCGACGCAGGAGGTGCCGCGGGTCGCGCTGAACAACGGCCGGCCCGTGATCACCGCCGCGGACGGCCGCGCGTCGTTCGCGCTGCGCGCCAACGTGCAGCTCGACGGCGCGCTGTACGGCGAATCGCTCGAGAGCCCGCCGGCGACGGATTACCGCCGGGGTTCGCAGGGCGCGGCGCCGAATCGCGAGACCAACGCGGCACGGGACTTCGGCGCGGGGTTCTATTTCCGCCGTGCGCGCTTCGGCGCCGAGGGCACCATCGCGCGCGATTTCAACTACCGCATCCTGCTCGAGCTCGGCGGCGCCGGCACCGAGGGCCCGACGCGCATCAACGATGCCTGGATCGCGTACACCGGCCTCGCGCCCTTCACGTTCCAGCTCGGCGCGTTCGCGCCGCCGGCGAACATGGACGACGGCACGACGCCGGAGGACATCCCGTTCATCGAGCGCGCCAGCGCCTCCGAGCTCTCGCGCACGCTGGGCGGCGCCGACGGGCGCATCGGGCTCGGCGTGAAGGCCAACGGCAGCCGCTGGATGAGCGCTTTGACCCTGACCACGCGCACGGTGAACGACGCGGAAGTGTTCGACACGCAGCTCGCGGCCGTGGCGCGCGCCGGGTTTCTCGCCGCCACCGGCGCCGACTACAACCTGCACGTCGGCGCATCGGGCACGTACGTGTTCTCGCCCGCGGACCAGGGGTCTTCGGCCACCCCGCCGCGCCACGCGCTGCGCCTGCGCGACCGCCCCGAGATCCGCGTCGACAGCACCCGGCTCATCGACACCGGCGCCCTCGATGCGGCGCATGCGAGCGTGCTCGGCGTCGAATTCGGCGCCAACTGGAAGAACGTCTATCTACAGGGCGAGCATTTCTGGTTCGACGTCGAGCGGCGGGCGCCGGCCACGCTGCCAGACCCCGACTTCGCCGGGTACTACCTGCAGGCCAGCTGGCTGCTCACGGGCGAGAGCCGCCGCTACAACCCCGTCACGGGCTCGTTCCAGAACCCGCGGCCCATGGTGCCGTTCTCGAGCGCCGGCGGCGCCGGCGCCTGGGAAATAGCGGCCCGCTACAGCCGCATGGACCTGAATTTCCTCGCGGGGCTGCCGGGCACCGCGGCCGCTCCCGGCAGCGTGCGCGGCGGCGAGCAGTCGATCGTCACGCTGGGCGTGAACTGGTATCCAAACCCGAACCTCAAGGTGATGATGAACTACCTGGATGTCGAGGTGGACCGGTTGAACCCGGCCGGACCGGGCAATCCCGCGCCGTTCGGCCCGGCGCCGGGCACACCGCCGCCCGGAGTGGAAATCGGTCAGGACCTGGACGTGTTCGCGCTGCGGACGCAGTACAGCTTCTAGCAGGACGTCGAGCTACTCGGCGGGGGTGTCGTTGCCCTGCAGGCGCGACACCAGCGCGCGCAGGAATACGCGGTTGAAGCGCAGCTGGCAGGCCGCCGACACCTGCTCGAGCAGCGTCGAGCTGACGCGCAGCACGGACACCGGTGTCTCGGCCTTGATGGTTGCGGTGCGGCGCGCGCCGCGCACGTAGCTGGTCTCGCCGAAGCAATCGCCAGTGTCCAACGCGCCGACGCGCTAGCCACAGCGCTCAACGACGCAACTGCCTGACACGATGATGGAGAAGCGATCGTCCATCTCGCCTTCCTTGACGATCTCCTCGCCGGCCGGATAGTCCTGCATGGTGCTGGCGCGCAGCACCTCCCAGATCTCCGCGTGCGAGAACTCGTGGAAGAAGCGCAGCCGGCGCAGCACGTCGAACTGTTCCTGCTGGTCTATGCGCGCGTTCTGCTCGCGCAGGCGCTGATGCACGCGCGTGAGCTCGGCCGCGAAATCCGCGCCCGATTTCTGGCGCTTGTCGGGGCTCTTGAGCATCGCCGTGGCGACGATTTCCTCGAGCTCCTCGGGCACGTCCTTGCGCTGCGTATGGATCGGCGGCGGCGTCGCGTACACGATCTGGTGCAGCAGCTTGACCAGGTTGCCGGCGCGAAACGGCCGGATGCCGGTCAGCAGCTCGTACATCACGGCACCGAGCGAGTACAGGTCCGAGTGGTGCGTGAGCTCGAGGCTCTGCACCTGCTCGGGCGACATGTACGAGGGCGAGCCCGCGATGCCTTCGATGCGCGAGATCTCTGAGTCCGCGACCAGCGCGATGCCGAAATCGATGATGCGCACGTCGGAATCCTGCGTCAGCATGATGTTCGACGGCTTGATGTCGCGGTGGATCACGCCGCGGGTGTGCGCGTAATGCAGGGCCTTGGCGCACTTGAACATGATCTCGACGACGTCGTCGATGCGCAGCAGGTTGTCGGGCCGGCAGTAGGCGGAGAGCGTGCGCGCCCCGTGCACGTGCTCGGTGACGATGTAGCAGCGGCCGTTTTCCTCGCCCGCGTCGTAGATGGGCAGGATGTGCGGATGCTGCAGCATGCCGACCATGTGCGCTTCCGACAGGAACATCTTGCGCGCGATCTTCGCGCGCTCGTCGGTCGGATCCTGGTCCATGTTGTAGACCTTGATCGCGACGTCACGGCCGTAATACGAATCGTGCGATAGATAGACGGTACCGGTGGAACCCCTACCAACTTCGTTGATGATTACATATTTACCGATGCGGTCCGGCACGCGACCTTCGAGGATCTTCGCCGCCTGTGCATCGGGTCCCGTCTTTGTGGCTTGCAGCGACATTTCTGGTCTGGCGTCAGTCATGCGCGGACACGGCTTCCCCGCTCCACACAGTCCCTTGAAAAAGCTGTCGGCAGAATACGGCCGCGCCATCGCAGGGGGTGTGACCCGTCTCTCGGGATCACTGGTGGCTTCGCAACGCCCTGGCGCGCCTCAACGGGCGAAGTGGTCGAAACCGGCCCCCGAGAACTGCATCACACCGCCGCGCGCGAAAACCCTGACACCGGCGCCGGCGATCATGCTGCCGATGCGGGTGACGGGGCCCAGGCCGCGCGACACGGCCTGCGCCATCGCACCGAGGCGCGCGAGCGGCACGGTGAACAGTAGTTCGTAGTCGTCACCGCCGGTGAGCGCGTATTCGCGCGCCGCCTCCCGTCCGACCGCCCCTAGCAAGGATTGAGAGATCGGGAGCGCCGCAGCATCCACCTCCGCGCCACAGCCGCTCGCGGCGCAGAGCTTTTCCAGGTCTCCACCGAGGCCGTCGGACACGTCGATGCAGGCGCTGGCGAGGCCCCGCAGTGCAATACCAACCTCGCAGCGCGGTGTGGGGAAGAGAAAGCGGTCGCGCAGGATCTGCGAGGACATCGGATCGGTCACGTGGAGGCGGCCTTGTTCGAGTGCGAGGCCCGCGGCCGCATCCCCCGGCGAACCGGTGACGAAGATGGCGTCGCCCGGCTGGCCACCGCGGCGCTGCAGCGCGACACCGATCGGGACGATGCCGAGCAGCGTCACCGTGATGGCCAGCGGGCCGCGCGTGGTGTCACCACCAACCAGCGCCAGGCCGTGACGGCGGCACAGGTCGCCCGCGGCGCGCGCGAACTGCATCAGCCAGTCCTCGTTGGGGCTCGGCAGCGTGAGCGCCAGCAGTGCCCAGGCCGGCTCGGCGCCCATCGCGGCGAGATCGGAGAGATTGACCGCGAATGCGCGATGACCGATCGAGGCCGCGGAAGAATTGACAGGGAAGTGCACGCCCTCGACCAGCGTGTCCGTTACGGCTACCAGGTCGCGCGACGCCGGTGGCGCGAGCACCGCGCCGTCGTCGCCGACGCCGATGCGCACGTCGGTGCGCTCCGCGCCGAGACGCGCGAAGTACTTGCCGATGAGCTCGAATTCGGTTGGGGCCACGGTGCCCTCAGGATACGCGAGGTCGTCAGGCGCTGAATTGCCAGGCGATAAATTGCCAGGCGCTCGCGCGCCACTGTCAACGGCGAAGCGTCGCCGCACACGAGCTATTAAAGCCCTAGCGTTCGAGTGGACGCAATTCGCGGGCGGCGGCGTCGAGCACGGCGTTGACGAACTTGTGGCTGTCGGTGGCGCCGAAGCGCTTGGCGAGACCCACCGCCTCGTTGATGACGACACGATACGGCACGTCGGGCGCGGCACGCAGCTCGTGCGCGCCCACCCACAGCACCGCGCGCTCGACCGGGTCGAGTTCGGTGGGCTTGCGGTCCATGAACGGCACCAGCGCGGCGTCGAGGGCATCACAGGCGCCGCAGATGTCGGTGACGAGCTGGTTGAAATAGCCGCGGTCGGCCTTGCGCATGTCTTCCTCGGACGCGAACTCGTTGAGCACGTCCTGCCACGGGCTGGAGTTGATCTGCCAGCGATACAGGGCCTGCATCGCGAGTTTGCGTGCCACCGCGCGGCGCGCGGAAGCCGGATTGATGCCGGCCATCAGCGGCGGCCCGCGCGCTTGCGGCGCGGCTTTGGCCGGGCCCGCGCCGGCGCGGCCCGGCTCCGCGCGCCGATGCGGCTCAATATGTCGATCATCTCCAGGGCGCCTAACATGGACTCGCGACCCTTGTTCATCTTCGTGATGGAGGCGCGCTCTTCGGCCTGCGCCTCGTTCTCGGTGGTGAGGACACCGAAAATCACCGGCACGCCGGTGGCGAGTCCGGCGTCCATCAGGCCGCGCGCGCATTCGCCCGCGACGTAGTCGAAGTGCGGCGTGTCGCCGCGGATCACGCAGCCCAGCGCTACCACCGCATGGAACCGCCCGCTGGCGGCGTACGCGCGCGCGGCGAGCGGCAGCTCGAAGGCACCCGGCACGCGCGTCACGACCAGCGCATCGCCGCGGCCACCGTTGTCAGTCCAGGCGCGCGTGGCGCCGTCGACCAGCTGGTCGACGTAGCCGGAGTTGAACCGCGCGGCGACGACGGCCACGCGCCAGGCGCGCGCATCGCGGAGTTGGTTGCCTGGGAGGGTGCCGGTCATGGGCGCGGGAGTATAGGGAACCGCCGGTCACTCGGCCATGTAACCGGTGATCTCGAGCCCGAAGGCCGAGATGCCCTGGAGCTGTTTCGGTGCCGACATCACGCGCATGCGCGTGACGCCGAGATCCTTGAGGATCTGCGCGCCGATGCCGTACGTGCGCAACACCTGCGGCGGCGCCTGGGTGCCGGCGCTCTCGCGCTGCGAGTGCAGCCCCGTGACGGCATCCGCGAGCTCGCGCGGCGAGCTGTGGTCGCGCAGCACGATGACGACGCCGCGCCCCACCTCCGCGATGCGCTTCAGCGCGTCGCGCAGCGTCCAGGTGCGGCCGGTGCCGCGCACGCCCAGCAGGTCGGACAGCATGTCGATGGGATGCACGCGCACCAGTGGCGGCTCCCCTCCATCGAGATCGCCGCGCACCAGCGCCAGGTGCACGTCGCGATGCACGTGATCCTCGTACGCGATCAGCTGGAATTCCCCGAACTCGGTGCTGACCGACTGCTCGGCGATGCGCTCCACCGAGCGCTCCTGGCGCAAACGGTAACGAATGAGATCCGCGATGGTGCCGATCTTGATGTTGTGGCGCGCGGCAAATGCCTCGAGATCGGGCCGGCGCGCCATCGTGCCGTCGTCGTTCATGATCTCGACGATCATGGCGGAGGGATCGAGCTTCGCGAGGCGCGCGAGATCGCAACCGGCCTCGGTGTGTCCGGCACGCGTCAGCACGCCGCCCGGCTGTGCCATCACGGGAAAGATGTGTCCGGGCTGGCGCAGATCTTCGGGACGCGCATCCGGCCGCACGGCCGTGATCACGGTGTGCGCGCGATCGTGCGCGGAGATGCCGGTGGTGACGCCTTCGGCGGCTTCGATGGACAGCGTGAAGTTCGTGCGGTGCTCGCGGTGCGTCTCGCTCACCATGAGCGGCAAGCGCAGCTGCCGGCAGCGCTCCGCCGTGAGCGTGAGACAGATGAGGCCGCGCCCGAAGCGCGCCATGAAATTGACGTCCTCAGGCCGCACCTTCTGCGCCGCCATGATGAGATCGCCTTCGTTCTCGCGGTCCTCGTCGTCCATGAGCACGACCATGCGCCCGGCCGCGATGTCGGTGAGGATCTCTTCGATGCTGTTCAGTGGTTTCATGAAGGTTGTGCCAGACGCTCGACGTAACGCGCGAGCAGGTCGATCTCGAGATTGACCCGCGCGCCCGTCGCCAGCGCACCGAGCGTGGTCACTTCGAGCGTATGCGGAATGAGATTGATCGAGAAATCGTTGCCCGTGACGGTGTTCACCGTGAGGCTGACGCCATCGAGCGTCACCGAGCCCTTGCGCGCGATGTAGCGCGCCAGCGGCGCCGGCGCGGCGAGCTCGATGCGCCGCGAGCGGGCCTCCTCGGAAACCGATCGCACGGTCGCGGTGCCGTCGACGTGGCCGGACACCCAATGGCCGCCCAGGCTGTCTCCCGCACGCAGCGCGGGTTCGAGGTTGACGCGTGCTCCGGCGCGCTTGTCGCCGAACGTGGTCACGCGCAGCGTCTCGCCCGATACGTCCGCCTCGAAACTCCTGGCGTTGAGCTGCGCCACGGTGAGGCACACGCCGTCCACCGAGATGCTGGCGCCGAGTGCGAGGCGCTCGCGCGCGATGGTGCCGAAGGAGATTTCCACGCGGCGGTCTTCCGCAGCACCGCCGGCATTGCCAGCGTGCGGCTCGCTGCGCAGCACCGCGCCGATCTCCTGGACGATTCCCGTGAACATCATTGCCTCTCGTTCACGATTTTCCGCGGACTGACTTCGGCAGCGGTCGCAGGCGCAGGCGCAGGTCGGCACCGATGGCGGCCGAGTCCAGCAGCGCGAACTTGGGCGCGTTCTTGAGCTGGGCGAGGCGCGGCAATGCCGCGAGCGGCCGCGCGTCCTTGCCCAACAACATCGGGGCCAGGTACACCAGCCATTCGTCCACGTATCCCGCCGCCAGCAGCGCTCCGGCCAGCTTCGGGCCCGCCTCCACCAGCACGTCGTTGACTTCGAGCTCGGCGAGCCGCGCGAACACGCGCTCGAGATCGAGGTGACCGCGCGTGACGCGGACGCGCTCGATGCGCGCCGGACCCAGCATCTCGGGTTTCGACGCACGCGCCTTCGCGCCCGCCGCGGCGAAGAGCAGGACCTCGCCCGGCGGCTTCAGGATGCGCGCCGTGCGCCGCACGGCCCGGCGCCGGTCGAGCACGACGCGCAGCGGCTGGCGTGGAGTGTCGATGCGCACGTCCAGGCGTGGATCGTCGGCGAGCACGGTGGCGGCGCTGGTGAGCACGGCCCCGCTGCGCGCGCGCCAGTGCTGTACGTCGGCGCGCGCCGCCTCGCCCGTGATCCACTTGCTCTCGCCGTTCGCGAGCGAGGTCCTGCCGTCGAGGCTGGCGCCGGACTTCAGCCGCACGAACGGCCGCTGCGCGCGCATGCGCATCAGGAAACCTTCGTTGAGCGCCTCCGCCTCCGCCTCCAACAGGCCGGACTCCACGACGATGCCGGCCGCGCGCAGCCGCGCGGCGCCACCGCCCGCGACGCGCGGATTCGGATCGTCGATGGCGTACACGACGCGGCGCACACCCGCCGCGACCAGCGCGTCGACGCAGGGCGGCGTGCGGCCGTGATGGCAGCAGGGCTCGAGCGTCACGTAGATAGCCGCGCCGCGCGCGCGCTCGCCCGCGGCCGCGAGCGCCAGCGGCTCGGCATGCGGCTGGCCGGCACGCTCGTGCCAGCCTTCGCCGACGATCTCGCCATCGCGCGCCACCACGGCGCCGACGCGCGGATTCGGCTGCGTGCTGTTGAGCCCGCGGGCCGCGAGCTCGAGCGCACGGCGCATCGCGATTTCATCGAACGGACTGAAACTCATGCGGTGCCCTTGCCCTTCTTCGTCCTGTGCGGCGATTCACCGGGCAGCAGTTCTAGCTGGCCCTCGCTGGCGGCCCGGCTGCGCCGTCGCAGCAGTTCCACTTCCTCACGAAACGCCTCGACGTCCTGGAACTGCCGGTACACCGACGCGTACCGCACGTATGCCACTTCATCGAGCTTGTGCAGCTCTTCCATGACTATTTCGCCGATCTGCCGCGACGTGACTTCCCGTTCGCCGAGGCCGCGCAGCTTGCGCGTGATGTGTCCCACGGCTTCCTCGATCGATTCGCGGCTGACGGGGCGCTTCTCGAGCGCCTTCGCGAGCCCGCCCCGCAGCTTGTTCTCGTCGAACGGCACGCGGCGCTGATCGCTCTTCACCACCAGCGGCATCACGAGCTCGGCGGTTTCGAAGGTCGTGAAACGCTCGCCGCACTCGAGACACTCGCGGCGCCGGCGGATCTGCGCACCTTCGGCGGCGAGCCGCGAGTCGTTCACTTTCGTATCCGGATGCGCGCAGAACGGGCAGTGCATGTCGTCTCGTTAGCTGCGCGCGCGGCCCCGCGTCAGGGCCCGCCGGTCTTCAAGAGACATGCATCATGCACCATACACGGGATAACGCCGGCAGAGCTCCGCGACCGCCGCGCGGGTCTTTTCGATGGCGGCCTCGCTGCCGTTGGCATCGAGGACGTCGGCGATCCACTCGGCCACCTGCTCGAACTCGCGCTCCTTGAAACCGCGCGTGGTGCCGGCCGGTGTGCCGATGCGGATGCCGCTCGTGACCATGGGCGGCCGCGGATCGTTCGGTACTGCGTTCTTGTTCACGGTGATGTGCGCCTTGCCCAGCGCCGCGTCGGCATCCTTGCCGGTGATCTCCTTGTTGGAGAGATCGAGCAGGAAGAGATGATTGTCGGTGCCGCCGCAGACGATGTTGTAGTTGCGCTTCTGCAGGCGTGCGGCCATGGCGCGCGCGTTGACGACCACTTGTTTCTGGTAGTCCTTGAACTCCGGCTGCAGCGCCTCGAGGAAGGCCACCGCCTTCGCGGCGATGACGTGCATGAGCGGCCCGCCCTGCGTGCCGGGGAACACCAGCGAATTGAGTTTCTTCGTGATGGCATCGTTGGCGCGCGCGAGGATGAGACCGCCGCGCGGACCGCGCAGCGTCTTGTGCGTGGTGCTGGTGACGACGTCGGCGTACGGCACCGGATTCGGATACTGGCCGGCGGCGACCAGGCCGGCGACGTGCGCCATGTCGACCATCAGATAGGCGCCCACCGAGTCGGCGATTTCGCGGAAGCGCTTGAAATCGAGCACCCGCGAATAAGCCGAAAAGCCGGCGACGACCATCTTGGGCTTCTCGGCCAGGGCCTGCGCCGCGAGCGCGTCGTAGTCGATCTCACCGTTGTCGGGGCGGATGCCGTACTGCACCGCGCGGAAGAGCTTGCCGGAGAAGTTCACCTTCGCGCCGTGCGTGAGGTGGCCGCCGTGGTCGAGGCTCATGCCGAGGATGGTGTCTCCGGGGGCGATGAGCGCCAGGTAGGCCGCGGCATTGGCCTGGCTGCCCGAGTGCGGCTGGACATTGGCGTAATCGGCGCCGAAGAGCTTCTTGGCGCGCTCGATGGCGAGCTGCTCGACGATGTCGACGAACTCACAGCCACCGTAGTAGCGCTTGCCGGGATAGCCTTCGGCGTACTTGTTGGTGAGCACGCTGCCCTGTGCCTCGAGCACGCGCGGGCTGGCGTAGTTCTCCGACGCGATCAGCTCGATGTGGTCTTCCTGACGCTGCCGTTCTTTTTGAAGGGCGGATTCGAGCTCGGGGTCAAAGCCACCGATGGTCATCGCGGTTCGAAACATGTACGGGCCTCGCTCTGGACGGCTATCCACGGGGCCGCGGATTGTAGCAGTGGTACCGGGTAGGCGGTGCCTGGTCGGGATTCTCGGGATTCGCTGCGCTGG
>JBIOZI010000360.1:0-5831 GCA_044871085.1 Steroidobacteraceae bacterium
CCCGCCAATCGCATAGTGAACGCGATCCGAGAACGAGCCTCCGTGGTAGACATCCGCGCGATAGTAGGGATTGTCGAAGCCGCTGCGACCCTCGGCGCCGACACGCGCGCGCAGCTCCGTGCCTGCATCGTCCCGGCCGTTCCTCGAGATGTAATTGAATATGCCGCCGGGTGCGTTGGGGCCGGCG
This sequence comes from Steroidobacteraceae bacterium, assembly GCA_044871085.1. GTDB lineage: Bacteria > Pseudomonadota > Gammaproteobacteria > Steroidobacterales > Steroidobacteraceae > CADEED01. The sequence goes on from JBIOZI010000360.1 coordinate 188, forward strand.
ATCGCCGAGGCGCCGCCGCGAACCGCTTCGATGCGCCTCGTCATGACGTCGGGACGTGCGTAGTAGTCCGGCCCATTGTTCGTCGCGAGCGCATTCTGAACGGGCAGTCCATCTTCCTGGAGCGAGGTGTAGAAATAGCCGTTGTTGCCATCCTGAGAGTTGGCATTTATGCCGCGCGTGTAGACGATGTTGCGGATCTCGCCCAGCGCGGAGTTGACGAAGACTCCGGGCACATCTTTCAGGTAGTCCGCGGCGCTCACCGGGGCGAGCTGGCGCAGTTGTTCGGCATCGAGGCTCGTCACTGCAACAGCGGCTCCCTTCTCGGAGCGCGAGCTGAAGACGCCGGTCACGATGAGCTCCTCCATCGCCTCCGGCGGCGAATCCGATGGTGCGGGTGACGGTGCGTCGGAGGCCGGACGATCGGACTGCGCGAACCACATGCGCTGCCACAGACCGGTCCGGCCGCTGGCACTCGTGCGCGCACCACTGCCCCCGCCTGCGAATTTCATCGCGTGGCGGGCTTCGTCGGTGGAGACCGCGTCTGACCGGGCGCCGATGGGGACGATGGTCACTCCGCCGGACTCGTCGATGATGCGGTACGTCAGCCCGGTTCCGCGCAGAAGCTGGGTGAGCGCTTCCTCCGAAGTCAGCTCACCGGATGTTCCGGAGGTTTGCAGAGCGTCGACATCGATCGACACGAACACGATTTGAAAACCACGCTCCTTGGCGAGTGACGTCAGCGCGCTGGCGAGGGATTGCGGCGGAATGTACGTCGGTTTGCGAATGGCGGCCTGCGCGTCGCTCATCCGTGCGAAGCCGGCCAGAGAAATACAGGCAACCGCGGTCACGACTGCGAAGCGCATGAGAATCCCCCTTGCCTCTTGCCAGGTCCCGCGCGTCGTTCTCGAGCGCGGGCATATACTGATATGAGCGCCGCCACGAGAATCGGATACCCCTCGACCGGAAATATTCCTGGTTTGGCAACTCAGTCGTGTCGCGTGATGCGAATGTTCCGCTGCGTTTCGAGCACGGTGATGTCGTCGCGTGCGCGCAGATAACTGATCAGGAATCTCGGATCCGTCGAAAAGACGCCACTCAGGCGCAGCGGGGAGGATCCGTGGTCATCGACGATCAGCGGCCGTTCGCTGTAGCGATTGAACTCCTCCGCCACGTCTTCGAGCCGCACGGCATCCAGCACGATCTGGTTCTGCGTCCAAGCCGTGACGGCGGAAACGTTGGTTCGCACCGGATGCGTGAGCGCTTCCTGCGTGAGCGTCATCTGCTCGCCGGCGACGAGCAGGAGAGCTGCTCGACCGGCGGTGCCTGCCGTGGGCTGCGGATGCGGCCCGGGTGGCACGTCCGACCCGCTGACGGCAACACGACCTTCGAGCACGGTAACCACGGTGGCGCTGCGTTTGCGGTTCACGTCGAATTGCGTGCCGACTGCCCTGACGTGCGTCGTGTCGGCTCGCACGATGAAGGGTCGCACGTGATCCTTGGCGACCTGGAACAGGACCTGGCCTTCTATCAGCTCGACCCGTCGCTCGTGTTCGACGAATCGGACGCGGATGCGTGAACGCGAGTTGAGCTCCACCGTCGAGCCGTCGGCGAGCCGGACCGATCGATGCTCACCCACCTCGGTTGCATAGGTCTGCCAGCGATTGGTGTCGAGCCATACCGTAGCGCCCGCCACTGCGAGCAGCGCCCCCAGCGACGCGGCGATGGCGAACGTACGACGGCTGGTGGCGGCCGACGGGCTGCCCGGGTCGGGCGGCGCTTGCTCCCGGGAGCCGGGCAGCCGGACCACGTTGTCAGCGGCATCGTCCGGTTCCAGAGCGAACGGGCTGCAAGTCTGCAGCGATTCGCTCTCCTTCCAGATGGCCGCGATTTCGAGATACGCGCGAAGGTGTTGGGGTGAGCTGCGTACCCAGGCGTCGAATTGCGCCCGCCCCGCCTCGTTCAGCTCGCCCGCGCGCAGCTCCACGAACCACTCGGCGGCTTCTTCCGAGATCTGCGTGTTGAGCTTCGAATGCCTGCCGGCCATGGGGTCGTTCACTCCGATTCCTTCAAGCGCTTGCGCATGTGGACCAGCGCCTGCGCCAGGTACTTCTTCGCCATCGGACGCGAGATGCCGAGCCGCTTGCTGATCTCGTCCATGGACAAGCCATCGCGCCGGTACGCCAGGAAGATGAATTGGGTCTTCACGGACAGCTCCTGCAGCGCCGCATCGAGTGTCCCGACGCACTGGTGCGCGTCTGCCTGCAGCTCCGGGTCCGAATCGCTGGGAGCGAACAGCTCGTTGAGGACATCGTCGAGCTCCACCCTGTGACTGGCGGCCGCCCGCATCGCGTGCTGACGGGCGACGTGATACGCGATGGTGAAAATGTAGGCTTCCGGCGCCCGGATCGTGTCGACATTGGGCACGCGTAACAGCCTCAGAAAGGCTTCCTGGATGATGTCCGGGATGTCGGTGGCGTTGCGGACGCGCGCGCGCAGAAACCGCCACAGGTGTTCGCTCTGCCTGGCGGCAAGATCCTCTACGAACGCTACCGTGCGCTCAGCCGGCACACTTCCTCTCCTGGAATGCCTCTCATCTATATAGAGTGTTTTCCGCAGCGATCGATACCGGCAATCTGCCCGATCGTGCTGCCGGGCGGTCGCTCGGCGGCGATGCGGCCGAATGCGAGGTCAACCCAACCATCTTCCCGAGCGTCACGAGACGCGGTGCCAGGTGTCGGGATCGAAATTGCTTTCACCCCCTGGCCGACGAGGCACGGGCACTGATCGCTTCGACGACCGATGCCCGGTTGTCGTCCAGGAAGAAGTGCCCCCCTTCGAAAGTGCGAAACTCGGGCGGCTCGGCGAAATGTTCGCGCCACCCGGCCGCGTCCTCGGGCTGGACGATTCGATCCCGAAGCCCGCAGTAGATGGAGGCGCTGCAACCCAGCTTCGTATCCGGCTCGCGGCGGTACTCGTACGCAGCCTTCAAGTCGGCTCGAAGCACGGGGATGAACGGTTCCATCAGCGATGGATTCGCCAACAGCATCTCGGGCGTCCCCTCGAGTCTGCGCAGCTCGGACGCGAATTGTTCGAGCGGGAAATCATGAATCGGCGCAATGCGTGGCGAAGCATGCGGCGCGCGGCGCGCGGCGCAAAAGAAATGCTGCGGCAATGGAAGCCGCTTCGCCTGGAGCGCATGGAGCAGCTCGTAGGCCACGGCAGCTCCGAGACTGTGGCCGTACACCAGATAGGGACGGTCGAGCCACGCGGTAATCGCCGGCACGACGCCATCAACCATCTCCGCGACGGAGCCGAGAAGGTGCTCATTCATGCGGCCCGAATGGCCCGGCAACCGGATCGCAACCAGCTCGATGTCGCCCGGCAACAATTCTTCCCAGGGCTGATATGCCCCGGCACTGCCCCCGCTGTAGGGAAAACAGAACAGCCGGAATCGGGCATCCGGCTTTTTCCGCGTTACCAGCAAGGATTTCTCCGTGCGGGGAATGGCGTTCATTCGGTCGCGGCCACAGGTGGTTTGCGGTTCACAACCCCGGATATTGGCCTTCGAGGGATCCGAAAGAAAGATGTGATGCCACGCGGATACGGTCAGGAAGCTCCCGCGGGTGAGGGCGTGGCGCCGGCGAGGAGCACCGGTACATCCGAACGATCATCCCTGCTGCGACATCGGTATCGAGTCGCAGCAGGTGAAGGACATCGTCCGGCACCGGTCCGGAAAGTTGTTAGAGGGCTCCTGCCGGCTCGCGAAGGCCGCTGTGGAGCCGGGCCTGCGCTCCACTCAGGGCTGCGATTGCAGCACCAGCACCGAATCACGTCCGGAAGGGGCGGCAAACGAACGGCTGCCGCTGTTCGCGAACGGGGAACCGCTGATGGCCGTGAATGCTCCCGTGGCGGGGTTGAACCAGCGGGCACCGACGTTCGGCCCGGCGAGCTTCGCCAGGTCGATAGTCAGCGTCTTGCTGACTGCGGTGAATGCCAGCACGGCGCTGCCATCGTTCACGCGCGCGGCGACTGCGCGGTTGATCCCGGACCCCGGACTCGACGTGAGCACGGTGCCATTGGTGTCGGGCACCAGGTTCCACCACGCGATGCCCGTGGAGCTGAACAGCTTCGGCAGATTGCCGAGCGTCGTCGCTCCGGTTGAATCGAGCTCGCCCTGCCAGCCGCTGTTGAAAGGCCAGATCGGGAGGTTGCCCATGATCTGGCCCGCAGCGCCCGACAGCACCGCCTGGTACGCCTGAGCGCGAACTCCCGCGCCGTCGGTATCGGTGTTTTCGTAGGCCGCTTCGACCAGGAAGAACGGCATCGTGGAACCTGCGTACTGCTTGAACGCCTCGCTGACGACGGTGTTCGCGTCCGTGTAGATGTCGTTGACGTTCAACCACGGGTCCGAGGTCGTGTTCAGGAATTCCAGCGCCGCGGTGCCGCGACCGCCATGGAACGTGTGCAGCCATTTGCCGGCGGTGTCGACGTCGCGAATGCCATTGGCGACCGCGCGCGTGAGGGCCTTGTCGGGCGGATCGTAGTCGCCGCCCTCGAGCCAGAGAATGTTGTCGTAGCTCTTGAACCGGTTCGCCACCCATTGGCCGTAGGCGCGCAGCTTGGTGACGCCGTTGGATTGCATCTCCGAGTACCAGCCTTCGCTGCCACCCGCGTATCCGAGGTAGGCCGGCGCCAGCAGCACCAGGATGCCTTTCTCGCGCGCCTTGGCGATCACGTATTCCGCGTGCGCGAAGTAGGCCTCGTTGGGCGTGCTGAAATCGCCCGCCCGGGTGAACGGGCCTGCGCCATAGGCGTTGTCAGGCGGGTTGTCGGTGAACTCGTGCTCGATCAGGTTGACCATCACCGTGTTGAAACCCTGTTGACGGCGGGTCTCGAGATACAGGTCGACGTTCTCGCGCGTCAGCCGCCCGATCAGCGACCAGGGCGCATCGCCCTGGATCAGGAACGGATGGTTCTGCGCATCGAGCAGGTATCGCTTGCCCGCCTCGAGGTGCAGTGGATAGATGCCGGTGGCGCCGAGCAGGCTCACCGTCACGCTGGACTGGCCCGTGCCCCCGGTGCCGGTGCAGCTCAAGGTGAACGTGGTCGCATTGGTCAGTGCGGCCGTGCTCTGACTGCCGGCGGTTGCCTTGGCTCCGCTCCAGCCTCCCGAGGCGGTGCAGGAGGTTGCGTTGGTCGACGTCCACGTCAACGTGCTGCTCGCACCGCTGCTGACCGTGGTCGGCGAGGCGGACAGCGTGACGGTCGGCACCGCGGGTGCGCTCGTGACTGCGACGGACGCCGTCGACTGCGCCGTGCCGCCGGCACCGCTGCAGCTCAGCGTGAACGTGGTGTTGGCGCTCAAGGCGCCGGTGCTCGCGGTGCCGGACACCGGCTTCGTGCCGCTCCACCCTCCCGAGGCCGTGCAGGAATTCGCGTTGGTCGACGTCCACGTCAACGTGCTGGCGTTGCCGCTGTTGATAGTGGTCGGCGACGCGGACAGCGCGACGCTCGGCGCCGGCGGCGGGCTCGCCACCGAAACGGACGCCGTCGACTGCGCCGTGCCGCCGGCACCGGTGCAGCTCAGCGTGAACGTGGTGTTGGCGCTCAAGGCGCCGGTGCTCGCGGTGCCGGACACCGGCTT
>JBIOZI010000361.1:0-6204 GCA_044871085.1 Steroidobacteraceae bacterium
ACGGGGACAGGCCTGGCCTCCGTGCATACATTCAATCGTTTCACAGACTGCGGTCGAGGTGTGTCCCCGTTTGCTAGGAAACGAGGAATGTCCCCATTAAAAGAGGAAGTAGCGCTGCGCCAGCGGCAGCGTCGTCGCCGGCTCGCAGCGCAGCAGCTCGCCATCCGCGCGCACCTCGTAGGTCTGCGAGTCCACGTCGATCTTCGGCAGATAGTCGTTGTGCACCAGGTCCTGTTTGCGAATCGCGCGCGTGTTCCGCACGGCGACCAGCCGCTTCTCCAGGCCTAACTTCTGCGCCATGCCGGACTCGAGCCCCGCCTGGGACACGAAGCTGACGCAGGTCGCGGCGCGTGCGCCGCCCAGCGCGCCGAACATCGTCCGGTAGTGCACGGGCTGCGGCGTGGGGATCGACGCGTTCGGGTCGCCCATCGGCGCGGCGACGATCATCCCGCCCTTGATGATCATCGCGGCCTTCGCGCCGAAGAACGCCGGCTTCCACAGCACGAGGTCGGCGAGCTTGCCGACCTCGATGGAGCCGACTTCGTGCGCGATGCCATGTGTGATGGCCGGATTGATGGTGTACTTGGCGATGTAACGCTTCACGCGGAAATTGTCGTTTCGCGACGCATCGGGCGACAGCGCCCCGCGCTGCTCCTTCATTTTGTGCGCGGTCTGCCAGGTGCGGGTGATGACTTCTCCAATGCGCCCCCTCGCCTGCGAGTCGCTCGACATCATGGAGATCGCGCCCTTGTCGTGCAGGATGTCCTCCGCCGCGATGGTCTCGCGGCGGATGCGCGACTCCGCGAACGCCACGTCCTCGGCGATGCCGGGGTCGAGGTGATGGCAAACCATGAGCATGTCGAGATGCTCGTCGACGGTGTTCACCGTGTACGGCCGCGTCGGGTTCGTCGACGACGGCAACACATTGGCCTGCCCCACGGCCTTGATGATGTCGGGCGCGTGTCCGCCGCCGGCTCCCTCGGTGTGATAGGTATGGATCGCACGGCCCTTGAACGCGGCCAGCGTGTCCTCGAGGAAGCCCGACTCGTTCAAAGTGTCGGTGTGGATGGCCACCTGGATGTCGTACCGCTCGGCGACGGTGAGGCAATTGTCGATGGCCGCCGGCGTCGTGCCCCAGTCCTCGTGCAGCTTCAGGCCCATCGCACCCGCTTCGATCTGCTCGACCAGCGGCCGCGGCAGCGAGGCATTGCCCTTGCCTAACAACCCGAAGTTGATCGGCAGCTCCTCCAATGCCTGGTACATGCGGGCGATGTGCCACGGCCCGGGCGTACAGGTGGTCGCGCTGGTGCCGGCCGCGGGGCCCGTGCCACCGCCGATCATCGTGGTGATACCCGACATCATCGCGTCATCCACCTGCTGCGGACAGATGAAATGGATGTGCGAGTCGATGCCGCCGGCGGTGGCGATGAGCCCCTCGCCGGCGATGATCTCCGTGCCCGCGCCGATGACGATGGTGACCCCCGGCTGCACGTCCGGATTGCCCGCCTTGCCGATGGCGGTGATGCGCCCGGATTTCAGCCCGATGTCCGCCTTCACGATGCCCCAGTGGTCGACGATGAGCGCGTTGGTGATCACGGTGTCGGCGCAGCGGTCGGAGGCACACTGCCCCTGCCCCATGCCGTCGCGGATCACCTTGCCGCCGCCGAACTTCACCTCCTCGCCGTAGAGCGTGTGGTCGCGCTCGACTTCGATGACGAGGTTGGTATCGCCCAGGCGCACGCGGTCGCCGGTAGTTGGGCCGTACATCTCGGCATAGGCGCGCCGCCCGATCTTCGCTCCGGAGCTCACTTCAGCGCTCCCATCACCTGGCCGTCGAAGCCGTAGACCACCCGGTCGCCGTCATAGGCCACCAGCTCGACCGCGCGTTCCTGGCCGGGCTCGAAGCGCACCGCGGTGCCGGCGGCGATGTTGAGCCGGAAGCCCCTCGTGGCGGCGCGGTCGAAGCGCAGCGCCTTGTTGGTCTCGAAGAAATGGTAGTGAGAGCCCACCTGGATCGGACGATCGCCCGTGTTCGCGACGTTCACCGTGAGCGTCTCGCGCCCCGCGTTGATCTCGATGTGGCCATCCAAGCAGAACATTTCGCCGGGAATCATCTGAGCACCCTCGTTCATTGCGCCCGCGAGGCGATTGGTCAGGGAATCGGCTGATGGACGGTCACCAGCTTCGTGCCGTCGGGAAACGTGGCTTCGACCTGCACGTCCGGGATCATCTCGGGGACGCCTTCCATGACGTCGGCGCGTGACAGCAGCGTCGTGCCGTAGCTCATGAGCTCCGCCACGGTGCGGCCGTCGCGCGCGCCCTCGAGAATGGCGGCGGAGATGAACGCCACCGCCTCCGGGTAGTTGAGCTTCAACCCGCGCGCCCTGCGCCGCTCGGCGACCAGCGCGGCGGTGAAGATGAGTAGTTTGTCCTTCTCGCGGGGAGTCAGTTCCATGGCGATGCTTCAGGTGGCCCAGATGCGCGGGTGCACCGCCGCTCGCCCGACGACGTGCGGGCGCAGGCGCTGCCAGGCCGCGATGAACAGGTGACGGATCTCGCAGGCCTGCGCGGCCAGCGCCCGCAGCACGAGCACGCCGTCCACCAGCGTGACCGCGGCGAACGGCTGCGCGGCGACCAGCGCGCGGATGGCGTCCACCTCGGCGGCGCCCGCGGGCGTGGCTAACAAAGTGCCGACGGCCTCGTGGCCGGCGAGCCCCCAGGCCGCCGTGCGCGCGTCGCTGCCGCCGGCCAGGCGCAGGCGATCCAGGAAGACGGGGACTGGCTCCATTTTCGGCTCAGCGAAAATGGTGCCTGTCCCCGTTCCGGCAGCCGCAGTGGGGACTGGCTCCATTTTCGGCTCTGCGAAAATGGTGCCTGTCCCCATTCCTGGGCCTGCGTGCCGCCACAGCTCCAGGTCGACCCGCAGCGACCCCACGTCGAAGCGCTCGCCGCGCGCCGGCAGCCCGAGGCACGCAACCTCCCAGCCGATGAACTTCGATGCCGCGTCCAGGTGCACGCGCGTCGCGGCGCGCACCTCGGCGCCGCGATAGAAGATGTTTTCCTGCGGCAGCCATTCGAGCGTCGCGCCGGCCGCGCGCAACTCCTGGGTCTGCGCGGACACACGGCCGTCGCAGCGGTAGAACTTGGTGGCGGCGGGGGTGGTGAGCAACGCATGCGCCTGCGCGCCGACCTCGACGTCGATGCGCAGCTCGTCGCCGCCCACCACTCCGCCCGGCGGATGGACGATGTACGCGTGGCAGGGATCGCCCTCGGGATGAAACGGTCGCTGAACGACCAGCGGCCCGCGGTGGTGGCGCTCGAGCAGTCGGGTCGCGCCGATGGGCGCCGCGACACCGAACCTCAATCGCAGCTCGGCCTGCCAGGAGTCAGATAGGGATTGGCCCCAAATCGCATTTTGGTGCCGAACCTCGGAACGCATCGGGTCTGGCTGTGCACTTTTAGTCATGAGGTTCGGCACCAGAATGCGATTTGGGGCCAATCCCCTACACCGTCAGGTGCTGGTGCACGAGATCGTCGGTGAGCGCGGCAATGCCGCCCGTGGCGACGATGCGGCCCTTGTCGATGATGCGGAACTCGCTCGCCACGCGGCGCGCGAACGGCAGCTTCTGTTCCACCAGCAGCACGGTGAGTTTTGCCTCGCGGTTGAGGCGGATGATGATATCGCCGATCTCGTGGACGATGTTGGGCTGAATGCCCTCGGCGGGCTCATCGAGGATCAGCAGCCGCGGATCGAGCACCATCGCGCGCCCGATCGCCAACTGTTGCTGCTGCCCTCCCGAAAGATCCCCGCCGCGCCGGCGCAGCATCTTCTTGAGCACCGGGAACCACTCGAAGATCTGCTCGGGCACCTCTTTGAGCGCTGGCCCGCGCCGCGCGTCGAAACCGATGCGCAGGTTCTCCTCGACGGTGAGCTGCGAGAAGATCTCACGACCCTGCGGCACGTAGGCGATGCCGAGGCGCGCGCGGCGCTCGGCGCCGGTCTTCGCCAGGTCCTGCGCCTCGGCGCCCACGCCATACTGCATCGCGCCCGAGCGTATCGGCAGCAGGCCCATGATGCATTTGAGCAGCGTGGTCTTGCCCATGCCGTTGCGTCCCATCAGGCAGGTGCACGAGCCCTCGGGCACGTTCAGGTCCACGTCCCAGAGGATGTGGCTGCCGCTGTAGAACTGGTTCAGCCCGGAGAGCGCCAGCATCTAACTAGACCCGCCGGCCGCGCCCGGCTCCTGCGCCTCGCCGAGATACACCTCTTTCACCTTGGGGTGCGCCTGCACGTGGTCCATGCTGCCCTCGGCCAGCACCGAGCCCTCGTGCAGCACCGTCACCGTGCGCGCGATCGAACGCACGAACTCCATGTCGTGCTCGACGACCACCACCGAATGCCTGCCGGCCAGGCTCAGCAGCAGCTCCGCGGTGCGCTCGACCTCCTGGGGCGTCATGCCGGCCACCGGCTCGTCCACCAGCAGCAGCCGTGGATCCTGCATCAGCAGCATGCCGATCTCGAGCCACTGCTTCTGGCCATGCGAGAGGATGCCGGCGAGCACGTCGCGATGGTCTTTCAGACCGACCGTGACCAGCACTTCGTCGATGCGGCCGCGCTGCGCGGGCGCGATTGGGTACAGCAGCGTTCGCCATACGCTCTTGTTGCCAGCCGCGGCGAGCGCCAGGTTTTGCATGACGCTGAGTTGCTCGAATACCGTCGGCTTCTGGAATTTGCGCCCAACGCCTGCCTCCGCGATCTCGGGTTCCGTGAGAGTCAGAAGATCCGTCGTGCTGCCGAACCACGCGGAGCCCGAATCCGGGCGCGTCTTGCCGGTGATCACGTCCATCATGGTCGTCTTGCCGGCGCCGTTCGGCCCGATGATGCAACGCAGCTCGCCGACGTCGATGTACAGGGTGAGCGCGTTCAGCGCGCGAAATCCGTCGAAGCTGACCGTGATGTCTTCCAGGTAGAGAATCGTTCCATGCGAGGCATCGCCCGGCATCGGGCGGTCGGAGCCCGTGCCGGCACCGAACACCTTCTGCCAGCTCTGTCTGATCACCTTTTCCCTGATGAACTGGGCCGCGTTCATGCCGGCGTCGCCCTTGGAACGGCCCGCTCACGCCGCGCGCGCAGCGACGCCATGATTCCCGTGATGCCGCGCGGCAGGAACAGCGTCACCAGCACGAACAAGGCGCCGAGTGCGTATTGCCACACCTCGGGCAGCGCCGTCGTGAAGAAGGTCTTCGCGTAGTTCACCAGCACCGCGCCGGCCACCGCGCCGTACAGAGTCGCGCGCCCGCCCACCGCCACCCAGATGACGACCTCGATGGAGTTGATGGGCGAGAACTCGCTCGGGTTGATGATGCCCACCTGCGGCACGTACAACGCGCCGGCGATACCGGCCAGCACCGCCGAGAACACGAACATCCACAGCTTGTAACTCTCCACGCGATAGCCGATGAAGCGCGTACGGCTCTCCGCATCGCGGATCGCATTCACCACGCGGCCGGCGCGCGACAGGGTGATGTAACGGCAGGCGAAATATCCCAGCAGCAGCGCCACGGCCGACGCGACGAACAACCCGACGCGCGTGCCCGCAGCGTTGATGGGCATGCCGAGGATGTCCTTGAAGTCGGTCAGGCCGTTGTTGCCGCCGAAGCCCATGTTGTTCTGCAGGAAGGCCTGCTGCAGCGCGTAGGTGAGCGCCTGCGTGATGATGGATAGATAGACGCCGGTGACACGCGAACGGAACGCGAGCCAGCCGAAGAGCAGCGCCAGCAGGCCGGGCACCACCGCCACCATCAGCATGGCGAACCAGAACATGTCGAAGCCGTGCCAGAACCACGGCAGTTCCTTGTAGTTCAGGAACACCATGAAGTCCGGGAGGACGGGGTCTCCGTACACCCCACGCGTTCCGATCTGGCGCATGAGGTACATGCCCATGGCGTAGCCGCCGAGTGCGAAGAACGCCGCGTGCCCGAGCGACAGGATGCCGCAATAGCCCCATACCAGATCCACGGCCACTGCCAGCAACGCGTAGGTCATGTACTTGCCGATCAGCGTCATCGAGTAACCCGACAGCTGCAGCGCGGAGCCTTCGGCGGGAATGAGGTGCAGCACCGGCACGATGATGCCGACGAGCGCGACGATCAGGAGGAACACGGCCGTGCCGCGTTCGCCGACCAACAAGCTGAGCAGCGGAC